>JAFGMY010000160.1 GCA_016927325.1 Actinomycetota bacterium
CCCCATGAATGAACCATCAGTATCAGCGGAAACGGCCCTTCTCCTTCAGGGGTGAAAACGGTACTGGTAATTGATGTCCCGTCGCGGACCTTTACCCTGTGCTTCTCTTTTGAGTAGCCGACGAATCCTTCACCCATACTCTTGTCCGGTTTGCCGGTTTTGTCATCCAAAGCCTCGTTGGCCTCTGTAATACCCTGAACTACTTTCAAAAAAAGATAGGAAGGTAAAGCCGTGTAGATAAACCGTCGCAGGAGCCTTCTTCGTTTCATGGGACACCTCCATTAGGCTGTGATTCGATTGAGTCTACAACAAAAAAGCCGGTAAAGGAAAGTTCCTCGGCATACCGCTCACTTCTTTGCGGCACCGGAAAAAAGTGCGGCCCTTGAATTCTCAGAAGTCACGGCATATCTCATTACCGCAGCCCCAATGCTAACAGATAAGGGTAAGCTTCCCGCCGGAGGGCATTCCGGGAAGCCTCCTTGGCCCGATCGCGGTTAAAGTACGGACATCTCCGTTGCTCCCGTCGATCACCCTGTCATCTGTAGCCGTGGCCATATTAAGAAGGTACTGCTTCAGAAAGTGGTCAGGTATCCTAACTGATATTTATACATTTGATAAGGTACAATAATGATAACCTGTTCCAGCCACTGGCAAGAAGGCGGAAAAGGTTTATAAGGCCGTCTAAATATTTACGGAGATAACTTGAACGAAAAGATAAGGCTTACCAGCCTGTCCCGCGGAGCAGGGTGAGCGGCAAAAGTGGGTCCGGGAGACCTGGAAAAAATATTATCAAAATTGCCGGTGGAGACCTCCCCCAGGTTACTCTCGCGCATAGACCAGGGCGAGGACGCAGGCGTTTTTCTCTTGAAGGACAATCTTGCGATCGTGCAGACACTCGACTTCTTTCCGCCCATGGTCGACGATCCGTTTACCTTCGGAGAGATCGCGGCGGCAAACGCGCTGAGCGATATCTACGCAATGGGCGCCACACCTGTTACCGCTATGAATATCGTCGGCTTCCCCTGCTCTCTCGACATGGAAATACTGGAAGAGATACTCAAGGGAGGCTGCGGCAAAGTACACGAAGCGGGTGCCGTTATGCTTGGCGGGCATACCGTTGACGACGAAGAACCGAAATACGGTCTTTCCGTTACCGGTACAATCGACCCCGTCGATATTAAGACGGTCGGGGGTGCGCTGGAGAGAGATATAATAGTACTCACCAAGCCAATCGGTACCGGCATCCTCACCACCTCCATTAAAGCGGAATTCATAACCGAATCGGAAATAGCCGATGCCATCGAATCAATGCGCACACTCAACCGTAAAGCCTCGGAAATCCTGTTCAGTCACGATGTACATGCCTGCACCGATGTAACCGGGTTCGGGCTCATCGGCCACCTCCATGACATCTTGAAGGCAGGCGGCGTCTCCTGTGAACTGTGGGCGGGAAAAGTTCCCCTCTTCGAACACACGCTGGAGATGGCCTCAATGGGAATGATGCCAGGTGGGCTATACAGGAACAGGAAATTTATCGGGCATTGGGAAACGCGAGGCGAAGATGTCGACCCACTACTGCTGGAGTGCCTTTATGATCCGCAGACTTCGGGAGGACTGCTGGCCGCCCTTCCACGGAAAGGAGCTCAGGACACACTTGAGGAACTGCGGAAAGGGCCATGTCCTGAAGCTCAGGCTATAGGCGTCATCACAAAAGGGCCCGAGCCATTCGTCACCATTCAACAGGAGTGTGCCACGCAATGAAAACACCGGATATCGACGCAAGGGGTCTCGAGTGCCCCGGACCGGTCCTCGAGACGAAAAAGATGCTTTCGCAAACAGATGGGCGGTTCACAGTCCTGGTAGATAATGAGGCGGCCCGGGACAATGTATCGAGATTCGCGGTTTCTTCCGGCTGCACAGTGGATATGGATGAAGTTGATGGCTGTTTTCTTCTGGCCGTTACGCCCGGTAAAACCGCGGCCCGCCCCAAGTCGGAAAAGACCGCCCCGGCGGCGCGAAACAGGGAAAAGATAATTTTTGTAAGTTCCGATGAACTTGGGCAGGGAGACGGAGAACTCGGTGAAACCCTGATGAAATCTTTTCTGTACGCCTGTACCGAGAACGATGACACGCCTTCAAAGTTCGTTTTCATGAACGCCGGCGTGAAGCTTGTTACCGTGAACGAGGACACGATCGAACACCTTCAAGACCTTGAAGAGAAAGATGTCGAACTCCTTGTCTGCGGTACCTGTCTTGATTTCTACGGTCTTAAAGAGAATCTCCGGGTGGGACGGATCAGCAACATGTACGAGATCCAGTCGGCGCTGATTGGCGCTGATGTTCTTATTTGCCTATAATGAACCATTATGAGCCCACCGGATAAAGACAGGAAGCAACTCCTGAAAAGAATACCACAGGTCAACGAACTGGCCGAATTCGTAATAAATTCGAACAGGTCGAACGAAGCTCCCCGCCAGGTCGTCATGGAAGCGGCCAGGAGGGTAGTGAGCAGGATACGCGATTCGATACTCTTGAAGGACAGTACCGGAATCGGCCTGGATGAGCTCAAGCCGGCCGTAATCGCCGACCTCGTCACTGAAGAAATCGACCTTATCGTCAAAGCGAATATCGTAAGAGTTATTAACGCCACCGGTGTAGTGTTGCACACAAACATCGGCCGGGCACCCCTGTCCTCCTCCGCGCTGAACGCCGTCCGTGAAATTTCGGAAGGCTACTGCAACCTCGAGTACCGGCTGGACGACGGCGAGAGGGGATCGAGACAGGAACACCTCGAGTCCATCATCTGTAAGCTAACAGGTTCCGAAAGCGCTATTGTCGTTAACAACAATGCCGCGGCGGTCCTGCTGGTTCTGAGCGCGCTCTCCAGGGGCAGGAGAGTTATCGTATCAAGGGGACAACTGGTGGAAATAGGTGATTCGTTCAGGTTGCCGGACATTATGCAGCAGGCCGGCGCTATCCTCGCGGAAGTCGGTACCACCAACAGGACCCGCATCACCGACTACAGCAACGCGATTGATGATGAAACAGCACTGATCATGAAGATACATCAGAGCAACTTCCGACTTGTGGGCTACTCGGAGGAGGTCCCGCTGGAACATCTGGTGGAACTCGGAAAACAGCATTTTCTTCCGGTGGTAGAGGACCTCGGCAGCGGCGCCCTTGTGGACCTGGGAATAATCGGGTTCAGCGGTGAGCATACCGCCAAAGAGAGCATCGAGGCGGGTGCGGATATTGTCACCTTCAGTGGAGATAAGCTGCTGGGCGGTCCCCAGGCCGGAATCATCGCGGGCTCAAAGGAGTTCATAGGCGCAATCCGGAAACACCCGGTTGCAAGAGCGGTCAGAATAGACAAGATGGCGGTTGCCGCTCTCGAAGCAACCTTAAAGGAATACCTGGACCCCGAAACCGCATGGAATAATATACCAACACTCAGGATGCTCTCCGAACCTGAAAAGTCTGTCAGGAAACGCGCAGAAAAGGCGCTGGAGGAGATAAAGAAAAGCGCACCGTCAAATCTTGAATGCGAGGTCGTTCGCGAGCTGTCCACCGCCGGAGGGGGCTCTCTCCCTACTTCGCTCATACCGTCCTACTGCATCAGGATGAAGCATCCGAGCCTTTCCACCGCGGAACTCGAGAGAAGATTCCGTCATTCAAAACCCGCGGTACTCTCAAGAATTAGAGACGACTGCCTTTTATTGGATTTTCGGACGGTAGCGGAAGCCGAAATTCCGGTTTTGACCGGTCTCGCCGCGGAAATCACTTCAGCCTGAGCCAACCACCGGGAGTAGAATTGAGCCACCACCGCAACCTGATCATCGGAACAGCCGGTCACATTGACCACGGAAAGACCGTACTGGTGAAAGCCCTTACCGGCAGAGACACCGACAGGCTCGAAGAGGAAAAGAGAAGGGGAATATCGATTGATCTCGGTTTTGCACCTATGGTGCTCTCCGACGGTTCTGTCGCCGGGATAGTGGATGTGCCGGGCCATGAGAACTTCGTCCGGAACATGATGGCGGGCGCTACCGGAATTGACCTCGCCCTTTTGGTCGTGGCCGCGGACGACGGTGTTATGCCTCAGACAAGAGAGCACCTCGCGATAATTGAATTCCTGGGAGTATCCAAAGCCATTGTGGCGATAACTAAAATTGATATCGTCGACGGCGATCTCATGGAAATGGTTATTGAGGATGTCGGGGAACTGCTTTCCGGTACACGATACCAGGAGTCCACGATCGTCGCAGTTTCGGCCGTCAAAGGTGAGGGCATAGCTGACTTAAAGGCGGAAATTGAAAAACAGGCGGCCGGCCTGAAGCTCAAGGATGACAAGCTCCCTCCCAGGCTTCCGGTAGACCGCGTGTTCACATTGAAGGGAATAGGGACTGTTGTCACAGGAACCCTGTGGTCCGGAACAGTTAAGGTGTCTGACCGCCTTGAACTCCTTCCGGGTGCAGTGCCTGTCAGGATAAGAAGCCTTGAGGTCCATGATTCGGGCAGGGAAGCGGCCTTCGCCGGAGAGAGGGTCGCGGTAAACCTGGCTGGTGTTTCCAGGAACCAGGTTAACAGGGGAGACGTCCTCGCCTCTCCCGGTTACCTGCCACCAACATATATCGTGGATGCAAGCATAAAGCTGCTGCCCGCTTCAAAGCCGCTGAAAAGGGGAACCAGGATCAGGTTTCACCATGGCACCCGGGAGCTCATGGGACGCATTTACCCTCTCGAAGGAAATGAGATCATGGCCGGAGACGAATCCGCGGCACAGATCAGGCTGGAATCAAAGGGCATCGTCATTCCGCAGGACCGCTTTGTAATCAGAAGCTACTCCCCGGTAACCACTATCGGCGGTGGGGCAATAGTGGACGCGCATCCTCCGAAGCACAGACAGAAAGACAGTTCAGCAATCACAGAGTTCAAGAAACTTCAATCATTCGATCCCGCCTCCCAACTGGAGGTATACCTTGGACGAATGGAAGTTCCGTCAACCCTGGAACTCCTTTCCAGCCTGACAGGCCTCGATCCTGAAACCGCGAGAGAAAATATCAGGAACTTGTGCAAAAGCAAAAAAGCGGTGATGCTCGGAGACACCGATACCGACTTCTTCGTTTCCCGAAAGCTGTATGCAGGAAAAGAAGCATCCGTCATGAACATGCTGGATGAATTCCACGGGGAGAACCCGCTTCAGAACGGTATGCCCAGGGAGACTCTGAAAGCCAGGATCTTCCCCGAATGGGAAAACAGGCCGGCCGATTACCTTCTGGGAACAATGGAGACTGAAAAGAAAATTGAAATGGAAGGGAAACTGATAAGACTTCACGGAAGGAAGGCTACAGCCACAATCGATGAAACACAACTGCTGGAAGCAGTCGTCCTGAAGCTGGAAACCGGCCCTTCCCAGCCTCCGGACTTAAAGGAACTGGCATCAATTTTCGAAAAAGACCCGAAACTCATAAGGGAACTGCTGACTCTGGCGGAAGAACAGAACCGGGTCGTCAAGGTATCGCAGGATCTCTATTTCTCCCGGAACGCAATTGATGGTTTTATGAAAAGCTTGAAGGCTTCGGCCGGCGACGAGGGTGTCACGGTCAGTGATTTTAGAAAAATGATCGACACCACCCGCAAGTACGCGGTACCGCTTCTTGAATATTTCGACCGCGAAAAGCTTACCGTAAGAGTCGGTGACCGCAGAATTGTAAAAAATAAAAACAGTTGATCTTATCAAAGTTCCTCATCCCTGTTATAAAATGTGATAATTGCCGCGCCTGGATCGTCCGGACGAAGCTCAGCCGGTTGTTTGACAAATGAGTTCCACCGGCGTCGCAGGATACAGGTTGCGGCATCGATACGGAGGTGGATTCGTCCTGGTGGGCGACGCGGTCTTCAAAACCGTCGTGGCGCCTTGACCGGTGCTGGGTAAGTTCGATTCTTACGCACCTCCGCCACATACAAGGAGGTCTCACTTTTGGGGCTTGATATATCTTTGCTGGAAACTTTCATACTGGTGGCGGACCTCGAGTCCTTCAGCGGCGCCGCCCGGAAGCTGGGGCTTACACAACCCGCGGTTTCTTTTCAGATCAAGGCCCTTGAAAGGGAGGTCGGAGCATCGCTCTTTGACCGCAATCCGGGCAAAGTCATACTCACTCCTGCGGGTAGAACCACTTATTCGTTCTCCAAAAAGATGTTGAATGATTACAAGAATATGATTGCCGGCATCCCGAAAACCACCGGAAAAGTCGCTGGAAACCTTCTGATCGCGGCAAGCAATATCCCCGGTGAGTATATCCTGCCTCCGATAATCGCGGAGTTCAGGAAGATATTTCCTGATGTAACCGTATCACTTGAAATAACCGATTCCGAAGGGGCTTTACGCAAACTGACCGGCGAGCAGACGGAACTCAGCTTCATGGGCACTCCCCTGGAGCATTCAGGGACACTCCGCAAACCTTTTGCAACCGACCGGCTGGTATTAATAACCCCGCCGAAGCATAAGCTCACCGGTGAATCCAAAGTAAAGCTAAGACATATCTGCGGGGAACCGTTCGTGAACCGTTCTTCTTCGAGCGGCACCAGAAAGACGTTCGAAACTTTTTTCAAGTCCTCAGGAATTGATATCGAGGATTTAAACATCGTGGTCGAACTCGGTTCAACACAGTCGGTGATATCCGCGGTGCAGAGTGGAATGGGTATTTCCATAATCAGCGACAGGGCGGCGTTAAACCCTGCAAAGGCCGGCCTTGTCGCGTCTGTTGATATCGCCGAGGTGGATATAACCCGGAGCTTTTACGCGGCTTATTCTTCAGAACGGCCCCTGTCTCTTGCCGCAGAGCAGTTTCTTGAAAGCTGCCTCGTCCCATAGTCGTCTTCTATCGATGGTGGTAACCCATGAAAATCGTCCAAGTCGGAGCATCCACAAAAAAGGGCGGGAAAACAGCTCTCGCCGAGTACCTGGTAAGTGAGCTGAAGGCGGATTTCGCGTTAAAAATCAGTTCAGGCGGACACCATTCCGGTGACCGGGCGGTAACTGTCAATCCAAGGATAATATCAAAACCGGATACAGATACGGGACGGCTCGTAAAAGCCGGAGCACGGAAAGTCATATGGGTAAGCGCCGCGGAAAATGAACTCGAGCGCCATGTAAACGAAGCAATGGAGTTGTTCGGCAGTGACGGCCTGCTGATAGTAGAGGGAAACAGTGGATCCAGATTCATTGACGCGGATTTTACGGTATTTCTGATGAACGTGCCCATGCGCCTCTTTAAAGAATCAGCTTATGCCACTATTTCAGAATCCGGACTGGTTCTGGTCAATCTCTCTGGTGAACTGTCTGAAGTTGAAATGAGCAAACTGTCCGCGGAGATCAAGAGCATCGCTCCCAAAGCAGAGATCTTAGAGTTTTCCCCGGGCGAACCCATTGGGGCGTTTTCCATGGCCGCCGAAATAATAAGAAAGAATCTCTCTCTTGTGGAAAATGCCATCCAGGTTGAAAAAGAGCCTTCTTGACGCACTAAAGCGCGCTTTGCCGGCCGCTGGTTTCCTGGCTGCGTACCGGCGTCGGCCTTGCGGAAGCTTGATATTTGCACACATAATTTGGTAAATTATTATTTATTAAATACTTAATTGTTTTCTGATAGTTCTTGTACATATTGACCGCTATTCATGCAGCAGGTGTGATTTATGGCCGATAAGAATGGTGTTGCAAAGCCGCTGAGGGTATCCGACCTGGAAAGGATCTCCGGTGTCAACAGAAGTTCCATACACTACTACGTTCGTGAAGGGCTCCTTACCGAACCTGTCCGCACGGGAAAGACAATGGCTTATTACAGCAGCGTCCACCTGGAGGAACTGGAAGAAGTCCGGAGGCTTTTAAAGGAAGGTTATCCGATATCTTTTATCAAGAAGATAATGCAGGATAACCGGGAAAACAGGGATTCCGTTATAAGCATCGACGAAAAGCCCGAGGACCGCAAGGATAAGATACTGGACAAAGCGGTCGATCTCTTCAGCCGTAATGGGTACCATAAAACAAGGATGAGTGATATCGCCGAGGCGGTGGGAATAAGCCGCAGTGCGATTTACCTTGACTACTCCAGCAAGAAAACCCTTTTCCTGGAGTGCATAGACAGGGTGCTGCGCTCAATGCTGCTGGATATCCAAAAAGACGTCCTCAAAGTCGATGACACGCTCGGAAAAATTGAAAAGACCGCTGAAGTAGTCCTTAAATCATATCCTCATCTCCTGGAAATACTTCGCGTACTGGATGATATGGCGGCGGAAGACCCCAGCCTTGCGCCAAAGAGGAAAGAAATTTACGAGACCGGTTCATCCGTTATCGAAAAGCTCCTCGAAGCAGGTAAGGAACAAGGTCTTATCCCGCCGGATACGGACCTCACCATGCAGGCTTTTATTCTACTTGGAATAGCCCAGGGTTACGCGACCCTCATGTCGATCAACGACCACTACAGTGTCGACGATCTTGTGTCAAGAGACAAATCGGTGATTGTCATCGTTCCGAATAATTCCTCAAGTTAATAGTTGACTGGACGGCTCGACCGGTCCCCGAAAAAGAAAATGGGGCCGGATCGAAACCCGGCCCCGTTAATTTCACAGTTCAACTTGTCTTTCAGGCTACCGCCTTCACCTCGCCGAACCTCTTTCTCGCGACAATCCTGTTGAGCAACGGCGCCAGCGCGTTCCCGATCAGAATCGAGTACGCCACCGCGCCTGTCGGCGCCGCGTACATCCTGATCAAGACAACCAGCGCGCCTATTATCACGCCATAGGCTATCTGTGCCACACGGTTGTCAGGGCTTGTGACCCAGTCGGTTGCCATGAAGAAGGAACCGAGCATCAGCCCTCCCGCCAGGATCATATACAGCGGGTTCTCCCCCAGGATCGCGGACAGTATGAGCACCGTTCCCAGGATCGACGCCGGTATATGCCACGTGATATGGCCCTTGTACATGAGATATGCCGCTCCGATAAGTACGGCTATAACCGATACCTCTCCAAGCGCACCTCCCGAATGACCGAAAAACAGGTCCCAGTACCCGGGACGAATCCCGTTCAGGGCACCCGCCTTGATAAAGGTCAGCGGAGTGGCGGTGGTAACGCCGTCTATACTTCCGTGGTACCAGGCACCCGAAAGCGCGCTGTTAAGCGGCGCTATGAACCTTGAGAGCAGGATCATCGACGCAAACCCGAACAGCGCGGGGTTGAAAGCGTTGCGACCCAGGCCTCCCATGAGTTCCTTCACTATCGCTACCGCTATGATGGTGCCGATTACCACGTACCACCATGGAACGCTCGGCGGGAAGCAAAGGGCAATCAGAAGGCCGGTAACGACCGCGCTGAAGTCACCTATCGTAGCCTGCTTCTTCATGATAGCCCGCATTATGTACTCACACGCGATAGCAGTCAAAACACCAACCGACAGGTTGATGATCGCGTCGAGACGGAAAAAGCCGATCGCCACCGCAATAAGCGGAACAAGGGCGATGGCAACGTCTCTCATTCCAGTCGAGATATCATCCTTGCTTTCGATATGCGGAGATACCTTCGTCGTAAAGCTGCCGTTTGCCATTATCTCGCCCCCTTTCA
>JAFGMY010000161.1 GCA_016927325.1 Actinomycetota bacterium
CCTCTCAGAGACGGTCCGGGACCATCGCCGCAGAACCATTTTCCAGTGGACCCCAGGGATCCAAGGCGTACTAATTCACCTTCCGGGGTTATCCATTCCAGCGCAAGCTGATTACGTTCGCCGTAGCTGCCGCTTTGACTCAGATGACCGAAGCCGCAATGAGCAACGATCGGTGACGCCGAGCATTGAGTCCCGGCCCCATTCTGATTGCAGTTGAGACCCAGTTTCATGCATTCTGCCTGGAGCTGAGTCCCGATGACTCCGGGTTCGACGACGGCATACATATTTTTCTCATCGATTTCGAGGATGCGATCCATGCGTCGCAAGTCAATCTTTATACAGCCGGGAGCGGTAGCGTCGTTATATGGACCCCATCCGGTGCTGGTCGCTTTGAATTGAAGTCCATTCTTGTTACAAAGTTTCACTATTTTCTGGATTTCTTGAGTCGTTTTCGGTAATACGACTGCCTCGAACAGGGGAGAAAAGCTCTCCGGAGGGGCGTATAGTCCTGATCTCCAGGAATAAGGATAAAGGATAACCGGATCATCGGAAATGTAGTCCGGACCCACAATATCTTCAAGTGCCAACAAATGGTCTCTTTGTATGGTCATTCTTTTACTCCTGTTTTTGTCTTTTATAGAACTGATTCGGCCAGTAGTTCGACGATATCGTACACTTTCAGGTTACGAGAACCCTGTTTGATCGTATCGGTGAAAAGACTCTCGCAGCCGGGGCAGCCACTCACGATTGCCTCGGCTTCTGTGCAGGCAGCCTCGTTTATCCGTTCCGTGGCAGTCCATCGCGCATACTCAGGATTACTTTCTCTTACTCCACCACCAGCTCCGCAGCACCAGGCGAATTCTTTATGCCGGTCCATCTCTCGGAGCTTCAGCCCGGGAATGCTAAGTAAGACCTCGCGAGGAGCGTTGTAAATACCCTTATCGCCGCGTCTGAATTCCTTGGGCGGATCAAAGATGATCACCTGTCCGGGGACGCGTGAGCCTTTCCAGTGTATGTAGTCTTCTCCCTGCCGGCCCAGATGACAGGGATCATGATAGGTAACCGTCATATCGACCGGTTTGGTCGGCAAAAGCTTTTTTTCTTTGATGAGATTGTTGAAGTACTCTGACGTATGCAGTACTTCAATGTCATTCTTGAGACCGAATTTCTCATACAATACCTTGAAAGAGTAATAACAATCCGCGCAACCGGTTACGAGCGTCTTGACCCCGGCTTTCTTTAAAACCGCCATATACCGTTTGGCTTGTTCGGCAGATTCACTCTGAAATCCCATTTGATAAGCACGGCCCCCGCAGCACATTTCCCCGAAGGAAATGCCGACATCCACGCCGGCCTTCTGCATAAGTTTGATTGAAGAACGCGCGACGTTCCATAAGGAAGGGTCAGAGGACGTGCGGCAACCCGCGTGAAACACGATATCGGTTTGCTCCCGGGTATAGTCTTTCACTGCCAGGTCTTTTGCCCATTCTCCTCGTCCGGCCGCCGCGTCGAGTACCATTGTGCCATTTTGTTTGAGAGCGGCGGCCAATTTTGTCAGGGAGGCTGGTACATTTTCGTGCTTGACCATTTCAGCCCGTATCTCGGATAACGGTTCCAGTACTTCCATGTCCATGGCATATTTACAGGACACGTCACATGCGCCGCACATCTGGCAGTTATACACTACATCACGTAGTTTTTCTGAAGAATAATCGATTTTGTTTTCCAGTAAAGCAACCCCCAGACCGAGACGGCCTCCCCCGGAATAAGCCCTGTAATCAAATCTGGCAATGCTCGGGCAGACGGTGACATGGTCGTACCCTTTTAGGGTTTCCAGAGGAACAAACTTGCATGCGGAACAGCGGCAACAAGTCATCATATCTTCTTTATATGCATCTAGTGTCATTTCTCTCTCCTCCGAGTTTCTTGTAACGTGCCGTCCTAGAAACAGAGTTTTCCAGGATTCATAATGTTGCCGGGATCGGTGATATGTTTTATCTTTCTTAAGGCCGCAACCGTGGCGGCGTCTCGGTTTAGTATTGCATCGGCAGTTTCACCGTAGGGTCTGGAGAAAAAGGCTTCATTATCCATCAATATTCGGGTCGCCGCGGTAGTAAGATTTTTAACCGCGGTTGATTCACGCGGGTTTTGGGTATCATAAAAAATATTGAATTCGCAATGGCAGTTCACTCCCTGAACGATGGGCTGTATATAGATGCCGATATCCGTAGAGGCCACTCCATGCGAATCAGCGGTTTTCCGCATTAAATCAATTTGCCGTTGAAGATTTTCATAAACCGAGATGAAGAATACATCCTGACAATTACCTTTGTTGCGTAGCTTCCAATAAGGATCAGTGGATGTATGTTGGACAATGGAGAGCATTTCAAGAGCAGATACCCCGCCCAGCGTTTTCACGGGCTTGACACCCAATCTCTCAGTCAATATGGATAGGTCGCTCAACTGACCATGGATTCTTTCTTCAGGAAAGTAGTTGTACGAAGCGACGTTAAAGAAGATCACCCAGGGAGGTAAGGTGTTTTTTATCGCCTGGAACTCTTCCACGTTCTGGGCGAAAAGGGCAGCGACATTGACGTTGTTCAATACCAGGCATTCATTGGCAAGCCGCAACCGTATCAACCAGTGCAGGGTTTCGGTGACCTGTTGCAGGTCGGCGGAACCTATCAGAAAGGGCTCTTCCAGTTTTGGTTTGATCTCACAGCGGGCCGTACCCCAGGTGACAATACCCATGGTCCCCTGAGATCCCTGAATAACTCGATACCATGATGATGAAGATGGGCCGGCAGCCTCTTTTTGAGAGCCTCCGGCAGCCCATTGTTCCTCAATAGTTCCGGAACCCGCGGCGGCTCCGGTACGGAACAATTCTCCGTTTCCAAACACAACCTCGAAGCATCCGGTCGGGTCTCCGATGTCCCAATGATAGACAGGCATGACGACCGGTTCTCTTTCCAGCAAGCTGCCCAATACCGACTTGGTACGGCGGGGAACCAGGGGTATATTGAGTCTCAAGCCTTCTTTGTCTACCGCGGCCATGAGCTCATCGAAAGTGACGCCGGGTTCGAACATGACCATGCGGAACTTCCTGCTGATGTGCACGATTTTTTTCATATTGCTCAGGTCAACTATGATAGCCCCTCCAGCACTCGGAACGGTATCTCCTCTGAAGTGAGGAGTTCCGGAACTGACCGGGACGAGAGATACCTCAAGTTCGTTAGCTAGTTTAACCAGTTTCTGTACCTCTTCAAGACTGTTAACATGAACCACACAGGAAGGTCTTACCGGATCAACAAAACTCATGTCTCTTGAGAATCCATCGAGCGATGCAGGCGCTGTGCTGATCCGGTCCGGACCGATGATGGTTTGTAAGCGTTCCTCTATCATAGAGTCTCCTTCAAGCAAGTTTTTGTCTTGGTCTATCTTATTGCGTTAATTATCATAATATGATAATGTATATTATATAATGATAATTTCGATTAGAATAGCATATGGGCCTTCTCTTGTCAAGAAGTAATTTGCTCAGATTTATGAGACAATATAGGTCATATATTGAGTTTTTGATGAGGTAGATATGCCGGAAGAAAATATGAAATCACTCATGAAGACATTTGATATCCTGGAACTGTTTCTTGAAAGAAAAAGTGATATGTCGATGACTGAGATTTCATTGGC
>JAFGMY010000162.1 GCA_016927325.1 Actinomycetota bacterium
AACGCTTCAAGGGTCGAGTAACCGTAATCCTCCTGGTAGGGAACATAAACTGCGCACCCGCAGTTCGCGTAAGCAGAAATGAGCTCATTATCGGAGATAAAGCCTTCAAAGGAGACCCGTGTCGAGACGTCTTCTTCTTCGGCCAGTTGTCTCAGGGACCGCTCAAGGAACCCTTGGCCGATTATCCGGAGTCTGGCACTGGGATGTTCAATATATTTCATCGCCTTGATGACAAGATCCACTCTCTTGAGAGGTTCCAGTCTTCCGACGAGCAGAATGTCGTCCCCGTAACTTTCGCATGAGTACTTGCCGTCATAAGGCGGGGGGTGATAAATGGGTTCGCTCTCAATTCCGCAGTACTCTCTCATTCGCTTGCTGACCAGTTTGCTGATCGTGAAGACCGACTTGCACTCCGAGAGGAACCTCCGGTCCATATCGCGGACCAGTTCCCGGTACTCCTCTCCATCGGCATACCGGCCGAGGTCGTCGTATATAGTGTCTTTAAGGTCATATGCCCCGCGGTGCTGGTGGAGCACCCACGCGACCTTATTGGGGTACTCAACGGCGTATGAGGGGAATTTAGTTGCGATAACGAGGTCGGGCTTGTCTCCCGGGCTATCCGCCGGACCAAGCATCCTCCAGGCAAGGCAATTTTTGACTATCTTTTCGGGAGGGTCCCAGGCAAAGGGAAGCGACATCAGGTCTGTTGTGTACCCTGCGTTGTCTATCGCTTTTATCAGGCCTTCCACAAGCATTTCGGCGCCGCCGTATACAAAGGGGACCGAGCTGCTGCATACGAGGACCTTCTTCTTAGCCAATTCAGTCTCCTGTGTTTCAACTTCAAAAAACATAAACGCGTTCGCAAGGAAAAATTATTCAGTGGGCTTTAATTATACAGTTATTTCCATTCCTGTGATAAAAGGCAGCCGGGTTACCGTTCACCGGTACCATGGAAACGACCCATTATTGAATCAATCCCGGGGCTTAAACCCCCTCACTCAAGCTGCTTGAGGCGGGCCTTTCAGGCCCGCACAGTTCAATCGAATACGGGGCTGAAACCCCCTCACTCAAGAGGGAGGTGGGGAAGAACGGCGGCGCCTTTTACGCCGGGGATGATTTCAGCGCGACATCTGATCACGCCCGCACGGGTATCCGCGCTGCTTGAGGCGGGCCTTTCAGGCCCGCACTGTTCAATCGAATACGGGGCTGAAAGCCCCTCGCTCAAGAGGAGGTGGGGTCCCGGAGCTGAAAGCCCCTCGCTCAAGGAAGGGTAGGACGTATTGAATCAATCCCGGGGCTGAAATCTTTGACGAGAGTGATTTATTTCAGGTGCCTCTTCCCAGAATACCGCTTCATTTATCATTTTCATATCCAGGCTATTTCTCATTACAGCGGAAGAGAATTTATATTGAAAAGGATTGTCGACTAGATTTGCTCTTACGGGATTGTTTTCTAAATATTCAATCTCTTTAATCAGCAAATATTCTTCTATGATTGGTCTTGAGAAGTAACTTGACTGCCATAATATTCCGGTTCGTTCTGCGTTCTTATTAATAATATATGCTGAAGCACCTTTAAGAAATCCAATGCAGGACGGAAAATCCCTATTTCTGGCTTTGATTATGAGATGCACATGATGCGGCATTACAACAAAACCAAGCAGCCAGAAATTCTGTAATTCTCTGCCTTTCATAATGCAATCTATCATTAGCATCGCATTTGATTCTTCTGCAAATAATTTCCTTCTTCTATAAGTCGAGAAATTAGTTGCATATATATAGTTGCCGCCAATATGTCGCCGAGAGATATCCATAAGCATAGCAAGCATAATCAAATATCGGTTACTTTGCAATAGTTTATTTGATGTAGTCCCACAATGCTTGAGGCGGGCCTTTCAGGCCCGCACAGTTCAATCGAATACGGGGCTGAAAGCCCCTCGCTCAAGAGGGAGGTGGGTTCCGGGGAATATGCGGATTCCAGGATCCGCATCTTCAGACGGAAATTCCCCGAAAGACAATCCCTGCCCGACGCTTTTAGACGGGCAGGGATTATGGTTGATTCTCAGGAAAAAACTTTTTTGCTTTTTACCCGCGGTCTTTCATTATCAGGTCTGTTGCGGCTATTCCGGAACCTATCGTTGGGGCTACACCGCCGCCGAGATGGGTTGACGCGCCTGTAAGGTAAAGGCCGTCGTAGATTCTGGATTTCATGCCGGGCCTGAACATCGCGGAGTGGCACAGGTCCTGCTGCAGACCGTATACGGCGCCACGGGGATGGAGGAACCTTCTCTCGAACCTCTTGGGGTCGATCACCTCGGCTACTTTCAGGTTGCTCGTTAGATCGAGTCCGAACTTTCTCTTCATGAGGTCCAGTATGTCCTCGAGGTACTTTTCACGGAGGCCCTTGTCCCAGTCTCCCTCGACCGGCTCGTATGGCGAGAAGCTAACAAGGTTCAGCGTATGGTGGCCCTTCGGCGCCAGCGAGTCGTCGGAGAGAGAAGGTGTGCAGATCAGCATGAAGTTCTTGTCACCGAGCAGCTTATTCTCCTTGAAGTTGTCAAACCAGATGCTGTTCATATTGTCGATGCTTGAATGGCAGAATGTGTGATGGCACTCAAGGTCGGGCTTCTTGTCGACGCCGAGCATGATCATCGGTGCCGGTATGGAGACCTCGTAGCTCTTGACGCCCTTGTATGCCCAGCCGGGGATCCTGTCTTTGCCCAGCATCTCCTCGTAGACGACTTTGGCATTAACGTTTGTTATAACCATGGATGATGATATCCGGGTGCCATCTTCCAGTTCGACGCCGGTTACCTTTTTACCCTCGGTGAGGATCTTGCTGACGGTTGAGTTGAGTTGCACCTTTCCGCCGTCCTCCTCGAAGGCCTTGCAGATTCCCTTGGGGATCATGTCCATCCCGCCCTTGGGATATACGATCCCGTCATGCTCTGAATACGCGAGGAATGCTATGTACCCTGGTGCAAGGCACGGTGGAAGTCCGATGAAGTAGGACTGAAGGCACATTGAAGAGACAACGGAGTCGTCTTTAAAAAAGCCCGTCAAAACCTGCTGAAAAGATTTCAGCATATACGGTGCCATGTACTTCATCATCGCCGGATTTTTGACCATAACTCTTGCCGCGGCACTGAGAGTTGTCATAGGCTGGGTCATTACTATGTTGAACGCTTTTTCCAGGGCGTTCGCCCCCAGGTCCGCAAACCTGTCCCATGCTCTCGCGTCCTCTTCGGAGAACTTTGCGATGACTTCGCGTGTGCCCTCAATTGAAGTTGGGTATGAGAAGTGTTTCCCTGCGTTATCGACGAATCCGTAGATCGGGTCGATATCTATCCACTCGATATAGTCTTCGCGTTTTCTCCCGATGTTTGTGAAGACTTCGTCGATGACGAAGAGCAGTTCGACAACACTGGGGCCGGTATCAAACTTGTAGTCGCCGATCTGCATAGATCCGCAGCAGCCACCAACCTGATCGCAGTGATCCAGCAGCAGCGTCTTAAAACCTTTATTTTGCAGTTGTGAGGCGGCGGTAAGACCTCCAAGACCGGCTCCCACAACTATCGCGTCATAATCACTCATTATTTTCTCCTGTTTTCAATCGGCATTTTCAGACGAAATACCTGTATGGAAGGCTTGGCACCTGCTTCGCAAGGTGTACGATATAGCGGCGCGTGCTTTCATTGAGTGTGAACCATCCCGCTGCCATAGCTGCTACCGCCACCAGTAGAAATAGTTTCTTTGCTGATTTCATTTTATTACCTCCTGATTCAAGTCGGACTAGCCGTGGTCTTTCATAATGATATCTGCTGTAGTAATTCCTGATGCGACTGATGTCGGTACACCTCCACCGAAGTGGGTGGAAGCACCGCTCAGATAAAGGTCCTTTATTGCCCTGGACTTGTTACTCATTCTGAACATCGCAAGTGAAGTCAGGTCGGAGAAGAGCCCGTATATGCCACCCTCCGGGTGGAGCAGTCTGCGCTCGAAGTCCAGCGGTGTTGATACGTCTATCAGGGTTACGTGATCCCGGGCATCCGGAAGTACGTACTTCTCTAACTCCTTGAGGCCTTGCTCTTTGTACCAGTCTTTTATCCTGTCCCAGTTATCGCCGAGTGGTGAATATGGTGCCGGGGCGTTGCAGATCCAGTTGAGCACGTGATGCCCTTCGGGCGCCAGTGAAGGGTCAGCCTCGGTCGGCCAGCAGATGAGGCTCATGGCGTTCTCTGGTATGAGGCCCTGCGTATAGTACTTGGTCCAGACTTCGTTCATAAACTCTACTGAACCGGTTACGATGGTATGGTGAGCGTTGAGATTGGGTTTTGTATCCAATCCGACGTAAAGCATGGGGCAGGGCATTGAGTTCATGTAACTTGTTACACCTTTGAACGCCCACTTTGGAAGAGCATCCGGTCCGATCATTTTCAGGTAAGTCACCTTGCCGTTGACGTTTGAGACTACGATGTCGGAGGTAATTTCCGTTCCGTCATCGAGAACGACACCCTTCGCGTCCCTTCCCTCCAGGAGGATTCTTTCGACCTTTGTATTGGTCCTGACCTCCATGCCGGACTCCTGGCCGGCCTTCATTATTCCGTCGGGTATTCCCTTCATGCCCCCCCGGGGGTAATAAATGCCGAGGTGTTCGGAAAGCGCGATCATTCCGAATACTCCGGAGCCAAGGAATGGTGGAGCACCGGCAAAGAACGACTGAAACGAAACCGAGGAAAGCAGGTCCTTGTTCGAAAAGGCTTTCTTGACCGCCATCTCGTGGTTCATGGCCAGGGTGGGAAGCATTTTATAAACTTTAGGGTACTTCGCAACCACTTTCAACGCCGAGCTGAATGTGCTCATATCAGCGCAGATCATAGCGTCCAGCCCGTAATGCAGGAGCCACATCCCGAACTCTTCAAACTTCAGCCAGTTCTCGTAGTCTTCGGGGGCCATTGCTTTAACGACCTCGTTGGTGGCGTCTATATCGGTGGGAATCTTGAATCTCTTGCCCTCCGGGGTGATGAAGGAGTAGATGGGATCACAGGGGATGAGGTCGACATAATCCTTTATATCCTTTCCCATCTTTTCGAACAGGATCTCAAGGGGCCTTATCAGTTCGACAATTGAGGCACCGACGTCAAACTTGTATCCCTGGTTTTCAAAGGTGGAGCAGCAGCCGCCGATGATATCACTTTGTTCCAGTACGAGAACTTTCATTCCGTTCTTCGCAATAATGGAACCGGTAGATAATCCACCGAGGCCGGCACCGATGATGATTGCGTCATAGTCAGACATATTTACCTCCCGGGCTCGACGTCTGGCGATGAATAGATAGTATTAATGACTCTTTGGTATTATATACTAACGATTGGAAGAAAGGAATTCCGTCTCTGAATCTTCTGGGTGAAGCCGCCGTTCTTTAATACATGTGCCGGAACTGCATGTAAAAACGATAAGCTCGCCAGTCAGTGCTTTTGATTTTCATACGATTGGAGTCCAGGCCCGGCAATCCTTAGACCGCAAGCCCGTGACGGATGAATTCCATGAGGTTGAGAAAGAACTGGGGCACGTCGAACTCATCTTTCATCAGGTACAGGTTGCCCGTCAGTTCTGCGATTCCAATAAGTGCATAGGATACCGCCATCGGGTCCAGCGGCCGGAAATCTTTCTTGTCAATGCCGTCCCGGATGTCCTCGGACAGAAAAGCGGCGACCCTGTCGAGCATTTCTTCTCCGTTTTGCTTCAGCTCTTTGTTGCCCCCGAGTATTTCAGAGTACATGCCATAAAGCATCGACTGGACCTCTCTGAAGCTGGAAACAAAAGCCATGCCTTTCAAGCCCAGCCTCGCCAGGGGGTCTTTCTGCTCCCCTGCGGCATCGGTGGCGTCCTTGATCAGACGATCGACCGTGCTTTTCAAGACTGCGGTGAATATCTCTTCCTTGCTTGAGAAATACTGATAACAGGTTCCTTTGCTGACGCCGGCTTCTCTGGCAATGTCATCGACCGTTGCGTTGTAGTATCCATTTGATGTAAACACGACATACGCCGCGTCCAGTATCTCCCGGGTCCGTCTTTCCTCATCGCTCACTGTTGCAAGCTGTTCTTCTTTTCCGAGTTTACCCGTGTCCTTTTCCCTGGCGTTTTTCTTGAACCGTTCCCATTCGGAGATGCCCTTGAAAGGGTATTTATCCAGAATCGCCTTGACGCTCTTGATAGATAATCCTTCTGAGCGCATCTGCTTAATGACCATAAGCCTTTTCAGGTAGGAGTCGTCATAGAAAGCGACGTTCGGTTTTGATTTTTCCGGCCGCGGAAGCAAACCTTCCGATATATAGTACTTTATCGTGCTTATGCTTACCCCGGAAGCTTTGGAAAGTCCGCTGATCTTCATTTGTTTATGTTTCAAATCAGGCATTATCGGAAAGCCCCTGTTCGGTGTTTATGGAATAGTATAGCAATATTGCCTGAACACAGTTTCAGCCCGCGGCCAAACAGGAAACTCAGCTTCCGTATATCCTCTTGTCGTAGGGAGTTGTTCAATATACAATTCTTCACGGTAATCGGATAGAGGTAGTTTTGGTTTCGCGTAGGTGGAGTTTTAGTTGACTATACAGGCTAATAATATGTGGTTCGGGGTCCTTGCCCTTATCGGTGGCCTTGGGCTCTTTATTTTTGGCATGTTCTTCATGAGTGAAGGACTGCAGCTTGCAGCCGGCGACAGGCTCAGAAAGATGCTGGAGCGGTTGACCAAGACCCGGGTCCGGGGTGTAATGGTCGGTGCTGGAGTGACCGCAGTAATTCAGAGTTCCAGTGCCACAACCGTAATGCTTGTTGGATTTGTGAACGCCGGGCTTATGACCTTCACACAGTCTGTGGCAATAATTTTCGGCGCCAATATCGGTACGACCGTTACCGCGCAAATCGTAGCGTTCAAGGTTCAAACGCTGGCTTTTCCATTGATAGGCTTAGGCCTAATTCTCCATCTCGCCGGATATAAGGAGAAAATAAGATATATCGGCCAGGTTATTCTCGGGTTCGGCTTTCTGTTTCTCGGGATGGAGCTTATGAAAGCCGCTATGTACCCGCTTGAGAACTCCGGTGTTTTCGAAAACTGGATCGTCAGTTACGGCACAAACGTGTTTATCGGACTGCTGCTGGGCATAATCATTACCAGCATCCTGCAAAGTTCGAGTGCCACCACCGGCATAGTCATAGCTATGGCCGCGGCGGGGGCTCTGTCGATCGGAGGAGCCGACCCTCTTAAGGTCGCGATACCGATAATCCTGGGGTGCAATATCGGCACATGCATCACCGCGTTTATCGCCAGTATCGGGGCGAGCCTGCCGGCCCAGCGAGTTGCGGTAGCTCACTACCTGTTTAACATTATCGGTACACTGATTTTTCTGCCTTTCATAGGATACTTCCCGGATATCGTACGCTCGATATCCGACTTCTTCGGCGCATCTCCTGACAATATCGCCCGGCAGGTTGCCTGGTTCCATACACTTTTCAATGTGACTATGACGATAGTCCTCCTTCCTTTCCTGGGCTATTTCGTCAAGCTTGTGAAGATAATGAAGCGCGGCAAGGAAAAGGAGATGCCGGCCAGGGACCCTCTTTACCTGGATCCAAAGATCTTCCCCAACCCTGGCATGGCGCTCGAAATGGCGGGCAAGGAAGTAACCAGGATGTCGAGACTCACGCTTGACATGCTCAAGACATCAATTGGATTCTTCATTAAGATCGACCGGGCGAATAAGAAGGCCTTGCTTGAAGAGGAGAGCATTGTTGACGGGCTCGCCAATTCGATAATAACGTACCTGACACGCCTGTCAGAGGAGACACTTACCGACGAGCAGTCTGAGCAACTGGTAGGCCTTATGCACGCCGTTAATGACATTGAAAGAATCGGAGACCGGGCTGAAAACATTATGTATCTTGCCGCGGCCAAACGTGAGAATGACAAGAAGTTCGGGGAAGCGGCCAAGGAAGAGTTAAAACAGATTTCGGAAAAAGTTTTTGAGATGTATGAAGGCATTATCAGTTCTTTTGAAAACGAAGATGCCGAAATGGCTGTCAGGTACCAGTCTTTTGAGCACGAGATTGATGAGATGGCCAGCAGGTTCCGCAACAACCATATTAAGCGGCAGAGCGGCAGAGAGTGCGATCTCGGGGCGGGTGTGCTGTTTCTCGACACGCTTACGAACCTCGAAAGAGTCGGTGATTTAGCCAATAACGTCGGCCATGTCGTTACCGGCGCCCTGGAAAGACTCTGATAAACTCCCGGCTATATGCCGACATTCACCGCGCCCTTGATTCTCTTGACAGCCTGGTTTATATATTCGGGATCTTCAATCCTGATTTCAATTGCGTCCTTCTTGCATACCGTCGTGCACCGTCCGCATCCCAGGCAGTGCTCGCTTAACCTGGCTTTTCCGTCCACTATGCGGACCATGCCGAACGGACATGTCTTTTCGCAGAGGCCGCAGCCGACGCAGTTATCGTTGATTATAACCTTGACGCCTTCGAGTGGGACGATAGCCCTGCTGGTCAACCCCTTGGCCTGTTCGGGCATGTCGCCGAGGTACTGTGAGATGCAGCAGCAGGGGCAGCAGTGGCAAACCGTCATCATTCTTCCGTGGTTCTTTATCCCCAGCGCCAGCGCGTCTCCAATAAACCGTCCGATTGCCGGTGTCAAGCCGGCTTCGACACTCCTGTGGAAGTGTTCGAGGGCTTCTTCCTCACCTACATGCCTCGAATAAGCGGGATTTATATCGCGGGCTCCTTCTCCCATGAACAGGCATCCAAGGTCAACAGGATAATCTTTGCAGTCTTTAGTCGTTCTGCAGATGCACTCGTTCAGGATAACGTGGTAGCTTGCTTCCTTGATAAAGTGCTCCATGATTGATGCGGGGACCGCCGACCCGGGGGGAACTTCTATATTCTCGGTAACCGGCAGATACGTGAGCTGTACAAGGTCCATGCCTGGGGGCTTGGGAAGAAGTCCGATGAGTTTTGCCACCAGCGGGATCCTCATTCCCCAGAGAGCGGGCTTTACGTACAGGTCCCTGTACTTGAAAATTTCCATTATGTTGTTGAATGCCTTTTCGCTCGTGCCCATTGGTACCCCCTGATTTCTCTCTGGTCGATCTCCGGTCTTGATACGGGACCTGTCATATTCTTAAGGCCGCGGGCCTTTTCGCACTCATGGAATCTGTTGCCTGGAGGAGTATCGAACTTCTGATTCAGGGTAGATGCAGCAGGAGTAATATGGCAAATATGATTGAAACCAACCAAGGAAATTACCTCACGCTGTTTCGATCTGGTAACAGGTATAAAAATGCACGATACGAAAACTTCATTTGAAAATTGTCAGCCTTGACAAGTTTATATTATCTATCGATATCAAAGCAAATGATTACCGTATGGCTATTCATTAATTCTTGCTTATCAGGGGTTTTCCGGGGATTCCGCGGTCAACCGGAGAAGCGGAAATTCATTGTTCATGCGAATTCCCGGCCGCTTTTCTTTGGCCCGACAAGGTGATTGATATAATTAAATGAGAACGGTCTTCAATCTTGCGGGAAAGAGTAATGACACGGTTGTATCTTGTCAGGCATGGACAGACGGAGTGGCACAGCAATGGAAAACGGGCAGGGAAAGCCGACGTCCCTCTGGATGATACAGGCTGTGGTCAAATACGAATGGTTGCGAACAGTCTTCAAAAGGCCGGTATAGATTACCTTTACTCAAGTCCGAGGTCGAGGTGCATAAAGATGGCGGAAGCCGTTTCGGAACAAACAGGACTCGAAGTCAAATCCGACGAGAGGCTTCAGGAGATGGACATTGGAAACTGGGATAACGAGGTTTATTACCCGATTCTCCAGCTCGGTTCTGAACTGCTGAAGCGATTCAGGGTAGATCCCTCGCAACTTTCGATTCCGTCCGGCGAATCGTTCGATCTGCTTCGCGGCCGGCTTGAACAGTGGCTGGAAGATGTATCTGACCTGTCTCCCGACGGTTCTGTGGCCGTTATCAGCCACAGCGGACCGATATGTGTCTTAATTGCTGACGTGATAGGCATTCCTATGTCAAATGCCTTCCGTTTGAGGATAGACCTCGCCTCAATATCGATCCTCGACTGCAAAGGCGAGTCTTCCAGACTCGTCATGCTGAACGACATATCCCACCTTGAAAATGAAGAAATGTGAAAGATGAAATTGGACCAGTGCATGCATTTTCCTGGAAGGAAAAATACACATCCTGGGACACTGGGGTTAAACACCATATATTCATTTTAACTATGCGTTAAAATGAACATGGATAGTCGGCCGTGTGGTCGCGGGGCTTCAGGTCCCGAGGAAAGTCCGGACTCCAGAGGGCAGGGTGCTGGATAACGTCCAGGCGGGGTGACCCGACGG
>JAFGMY010000163.1 GCA_016927325.1 Actinomycetota bacterium
CCGGCGCTGAGGCCTGCCAGGCCCCAGGCAAGCATTTGCCATACCGTCCATGGCCCGTGACCTAGCATGAAGTTGGATACCAGAGCCGTTGTCGCACCCACCATAAAACCAGAAACCGGCCCGAACACGTAACCGCCTGCAATAATTATGAAGGTTGAAGGCTGGATGTTCGGTATGGGGGCGAAGAGGATCCGTCCCGCGATAGAGAGCGCCGAGAGCGCTCCAAGAATGGCGATTGTCTTCGCGTCCGCTTTTTTTTCTTCGAACTTTATATAGTAGTAGAGGAGAATTAAAATGACGCATGCCAGGCTCATCATCGCCAGGTTGTTCAGGAACTTCACATCCAGAGATTCACCGGCTATCCAGGTGGAGATGAAAACCGCCAGGAAGAGAAGTACGGCCCTTGACCACTTCATTTTAAGGCCTCCATCGCTTTTCTGGCGTCTTCAAGGGTTACAACACCGTTCACAATACCTCTGAAAGACTTATTGAATTGAGTGGTGAAGAAGAGTGACCCGGACAAAACTTCGGTTCCATCTCCGTCGGCAAGCACCAGGCCGTCACTTATGAGGACGAACCGGTCGCAGCAGCCGGCGGCAAACTCGAGATCATGCGTGACCAGGACGACGGTGCCGCCGTTTTTACGATAATCACGAAGATAGCTGTAGATGAACTGCTTCGTGCGCTTGTCTATTCCTCTTGTCGGCTCATCCAGTACCAGCAGGGGAGGCTGGTAAACCACAACTGACGCTAGTGCGAGACGCTCTCTCTGGCCGCATGAAAGGTCCTGTGGATTATCCCGCCTCATATTGTCGAGGGAGAAATCACAAAGGGTTTTGTCAATCATCCGTCCATGCAGTTCTGTTTCAATACCGACGCCGTTCAGTGTTTCTTCGAGCTCCCCTTCCACGGTTTTTGAGATCAGCTGGAAGTTGGGGTTCTGGCCGAGCATGCCACATGTTTTAGCCAGTTCGGCCACTTCACGCTCGGAGATATCTTTTCCTTCGAGGCGGACTGCTCCACGCCGGGGCCGGAGAAGTCCGTTGAAATGTTTTACCAGCGTGCTTTTACCTGAACCGTTTTCGCCGATGACAGCGACCGATTCGCCTGGATGGATTGTCAGGTTTATGCCACACAATGCTTGCGTGCCGTCATTGTATGAAAAATAGACGTCTTTAACATCAAGAACAGCTGGACTGTTGTCGTTGCTGTTGTCGGGTATGCTTTTCATGAAAGGAAGTTTCCGGTCTTTACTATGCTCCGCTGCTTTTGTGACCCCGGTCTCGACGTCTGCTCTGTCGTTCATCAGTTCGGCGATCTTCGCCCGCCCTTCCTTGACGGTAATCGGAATATCGCCGGAACCGTTGCCTGAGAAAAGCTCGGAGATCGGCGGAAGCGGTATCCAGCCGGAACCTCCAGACCAACCGGCAAGTTCTTTAGGGGGACCGTCGAACACAAGTTTTCCCCGATCGAGGACCAGTACCCTGTCCGCGAAATGAAAACACTTCTCGATTCTGTGTTCGGTAAGAAGAACCGCAAGGCCGAGGTCGTCATTAAGTGACTTGAGCGTGGCCAGAAAATCCTCGGAGCTTATTGGATCGAGCTGGCTTGTAGGTTCATCAAGCACTATGAGATCGGGATGCATTACCAGCACTGACGCGAGCGCGACTTTTTGTTTCTGCCCGCCGGAAAGCTCGCACAGCCTCTTGTGCTTATAAGTGCTGAGCCGTAAGGTGGCGAGAACTTCCTGAACACGTTTCTTCATCTGTTTGGCAGGCACTCCCGTATTTTCAAGGCCGAACGCCACCTCGCTTTCGATACGGTCGGTAACGATCTGGTTTTCCGGGTCCTGGAAGACCATACCTACGTGGCGGGACAGTTCACTGACGCTGGAATCGGTTGTAAGTATACCTTTGATGCGCACCGAACCACTGATAGTTCCGCCGAAATAGTGGGGAACAAGGCCGTTTAAAGTTTTACATAAAGTCGATTTACCGGAGCCGGATTCACCCAGCATAAGCACGAACTCACCGGGATTAACACCAAAACTAATCCCGGAAAGAGAAGCGGTTTTCCGTCCCGGGTATGAATATGTCAGATTCTTAACTTCAACCAGGTCCATTTTCTCCACGACCATGAAAGCGTAACAAGAATAAGTGAAAATACAACAGGTGTTAATAGTACGGCGATTCCCGCAGCGGAGGCGCTCCAGGACAGCTTTGGATAGTAAGTAAATGTGAAAACACCCGATATCATTCCGGCAATACAGAGGGATACGGCCGTTGCTGAAAGTAAGAGCAGCAGAGTGTCCCCAGCCTTAAGGCCGTATTCATGAAAACGGGTCCTCAGGCCGGATCCGTAAGCTCTTGATTCCATCGCTTCGGCTAAATCAACTGCCCTGTCGAGCCCGGTTGAAACCAGTTTTGACACAAGAGGAATCCTGCTTTTCATGACCTTGTATCTTCCACCGTCATCGAGGGCGATTCCCCGTGACCGCATAGCATCCAGTATGTCTCCGGCGTCCTGTGTTGAGTTCGGAACCATTTTAAGGGAAAGGGCGATAAGCAGAGCCGATCTGGATCCCCGGCCACGGAGAAGTCCAAGAATGCGGTCGGGATCGACTATGAGCGAAAGGAGCGCGAAGCATAGAATCAAAGCTGAAAGCTTAAGACCCATTCCGGCGCCGTAAATGATTGCTTCGAGTGTTATGTCGAGCCTTCCGAACACAGGAAGGTGTGGACCCGTCCACAGGACAGTGGCCCCTTGTCTTGACACAAGCGGATTGATTATTAGGGCAAACAGGCTTACATATGCGCACAGCCTGCACCAGGAAATCCATTCCTTGAACACGTCAGCCGCGATGGAAACCATCATACAGGCCGCTATTACCATGATTTGCATGACGGGATTATCGGTGGCGAGCGAAACGGTCGCCAGTGAAACGATAAAAAGGACCTGTACTACAGGGTTGATACTGTGAAGATATGTGCACCTGGATCTATATGCCGGTATCAATTTGCCTCCCGGAAAGGTAGTTTGTAAACGTGCCCGCTGGTGCCCGCTACTGCGCCGAAGCTCTGCTTAAGCTTCAAAGGGTTCGTTACAAGAAGCCGACCGGCTTGCTTCGCGCCTTCATCTCCGTTGCATAAAACCAGCCATACAGGCGACTTTTCACCGATTGAAGAACCAAGTGACTGAACCGCTACCGAGATATCTTCATCCAGTAATACTGTTTTGCCGGTCTGGTCGAGGGCGTGAAGAGTTCCGTTCTCGAGCGTAATAAAAGAACCGTACTCCTGTCCCGAAGCAAGCATATCGACTATCCAGCCGGTCGTCGAGGCTTCTTCTGTCGAAACAAAAACCATTGAGGGACCGTCAACCGAACCACGATCGAAAAGCGCGGGGTTTTCACGGTAGACGACACGGGCCCCGCTGTCGCGGAGGTATTGCCCCACCTGTCTGGCGATGCTCTCAAGGCTGGAGGAGTAGACTATGTTCGCTGCGCTATTCGCGGTACCTGCGAATGGTTGCGGATAAGCACCTGTAGTGGAACAAACGAAGTTATTATTGCCCCACCGGTGATAGTCCCACCAGATGTGATCGCCCGGCTTTACGGTGTACTCCCTTGCACCAACATCACAGAGAGTGCCATTGACGTAATAAAACCAGTCATCACTGCCTCCGGTGTCCATGGTGGATTTAAGGCCTTCTATGGATGTGATGAAACCACCCCCATAGCTGGTCTCAACGCGCACGCTCTTCATAAGGATATCCATTACCGTATCTCCGCTGTTGACGGGCACGTTCATATCCGCCAGCGTTTCCGAGCCGAACTCCCTGGTGACTGCGAGTTCCGCTTTGCCCGGTGCATCCTCACTGGCGCTGTTCCAGGGCATGAACACGCAGCCGCGGATTCCTATCAGAACACCTCCGCTGACCATCACTGCTATCAGTGCCCATATGACTGCTTTTGATGCGGTTCTGCCAAGCATTATCCCTCATTTAATATAAGGCGGGAGGGCGGGATATTAACCCGCCCCCCGGATTGCACTATGTTTTGTTACGGAACACCCGGAAGCCCCAGGCTTACACCTCCGCCGACGAAGCCGTTGCTGTTGAAGTACATGGGCCTCTCCACAATTACCGGTATGGTCGAAGTTATCGTCACCGAGACGTCTTTCTCGAAACCGATTACATCGGAGACGGTGATAGTATGCCTCGTGTTCTTCGGTATTTTTATGTTAGAGGTGACCGATTCATTATTTCCGTTTTCATTAGTTATATAGTCGATTTTCACATCAGCGTCATTGCTGTTCGGATTGGATACGCACAGGTAAGTCTGAAAGCCGTCTCTGGTGGTGCCTTCCGCCAGCTCCCACTTGTATGCGGCGTACCTGGCTCCCATGGTGTTGTGTCCACCGGTCCAGACCTGCCCCGGTATGCCCTGGGGAACGTAGCTGAAGTACATCGGCCTCTCCGCGACGATCTCACTGTTGCTGGCGACGTTCATGCTGAGGTCCGTCTCGAACCCGATGTCGGCGTTAACGTTGACAGTCGTCCGCGAGTTAGGCGGAAGCGTCTTTTCTCTGTCTATGACCTGTCCGTCGAGAGTCATGTAACTGACTGTAGCGGACGCTTCAAGTCCAGACGGATTCATCAGGCACAGCCACTCCTGGAAGTTGCCTCTTGTGGTCCCTTCGGCGAAATACCAGTTCTGCCCGGCTTCATCGGTTCCAGTCGAGTTATGGACACCGTTGACGCCGGCCGTGGTATTGAAGTACATAACACGTTCAGCGACGGTAGGCTTGTCTGACGACAGCGCTATCGAGACATCTTCTCCGGGCCCCGCTTTCTCGTTGACGTTGATTGTTGTTCTGGTCTTGGCCGGAAGCATGATGTTTTCGGCTTCAGCTTCCTTATTTGAATAGAAGTAAGTCACAATAGCCCGGGTTTCGCTGTCGCCCGGGTTCTGGATCGCGAGCCAGGTCTGGTATCCTTCGCGTGTACAGCCTTCGGCGAATAGATGGTTGAGTTCGCCACTGGTCTTGCACATTACCTGCTCGCCACCGGTTATTCCGTTTTTGTTTACGTACATGGCCCTCTCGGCCACGAAATGACCGTTACCCGAAATGATACCCGAGATATCGGTTCCCGGGCCCATGAACGTGTTCGCATCGACGGTTGTCCGGGTATTGGCCGGAAGGCGGACCGCCTGGTCTCGGGTGTCGCCGGTTGCCGTTATGTACTCGATATTCGTGTCTATTTCAGAGCTTGTCGGATTACCTAGGCATATCCATTCCTGGTAGCCGGGCCTTGTGGTTCCTTCCGCGGAGTAGAAAGTACGGGTAAGACCGGTGGAAGACGGGCCGCCGAAGACTACCATGGAGCCCGATGGGTCTATGCTGAGAAGACCGTAGGCGGTCGGGACAGGGGTGCTGCCTCCTTCAGGGCTGGTCCATATCTTATCCCCGTTGTCCAGATCCAGCACGGCAACTCCCGAGTTCAGGAAAAGGCCGGAGTCGAATATGCCGGCAGAGACGGTTCCGCTTGCGATGCTGGGAGACATGGTCCAACCCCCGACATCCTTAACAGACCACAGTTTCGTGGTGCCTCCGGAACCGGTTTCCTCGTTGTAAGCCGAGGTCCAGTTCGTTGATGGATCCGGCCATGTTGCCCACTGATTGCCGGATGTCACCACTTTGCCTTCTCCAACCGCGGGTGCCCCGCTCGAAGGCCACGCGGGTTCTTTCCAGAGTTCCGCACCTGTATTTTTGTCGAGGCAATAAAGGAAGCTGTTTTCATCGGCGGCCACACCGAACGTGAAGTCGGTAAAGTAGAGGTAGCCGCCGGATACGGCGACAGAACCTGTGACATCAGCTTTGCCGGTAGTCATAAAGTATCCGTTGGTACCCCACGATGTTACCGGTTTGCCGTCTTTTTTATCAAGGCACCACAGTTTGCCGTTTGGTGAGACCGAGGCACCGAATCCGGCCGACTGGCCGACAAAAACCATGTCGCCGTCGACAGCTGGAGTCGACTGCGCGACGCATTCCGCCTCAAGCACTCGTTCCCAGACGACTCCGCCCGTTTGAGTGTCGAGGCAAAGGTACTTTCCGTTTGCCCAGTCGCCGATAAAGAGCCTGTTGCCGTCCACTGCGGGTGAGCTGTTCACTATTTCGGCGGTCGCCCCAAGGGACGTTGTCCATTTCTTGGTTCCGGAAAACGCGTCGAACGCGTACACATTCTTCCCCGAGCCGATAAAAACGACTCCTTCGGATACCGCGGGTGATGACCAACTGCCGTTTGCCGACGGCGGGGATATGCTCTTCTCCCAGACGGTGGAGTCTGATGTAAGGTCGTAGCAGACCAGAGCACCGGAGGTGTCGTTAACGCCGCAGTAGATATAGGCGTACTTTCCGGATACAACCGGCTGGCTTCCGTCACGGGCGTCAATAGCACCGGTCTCATGGCCGATCCTGTTTTTTAACGGCACTGAAATATCGATATAACCTGTATTACCCCTGTTTCTCTGGTACTGACTCCATTCGTCGGCTTCCTGGCCTGCCGCCGGAATAGCGAAAATGACCAGCAGAGCCAGCGAAAGAATTAATACCGTTCCTCTCTTAGTCAAAGAAGTTCCTCCCTTTCATAACCTCAAGCCTGTAATGTACATGTAAAATACAAGATAGCAGCCCGGCAACACCTCCATTTCATTCGTATCCCGCCGGGCCATAAAAAAACCACTTTCCTCGCAGAAAGTGGCATCTAAATCATCATGACCCACGGACCTTCCCGCACGCGAGGATGTCATGGAATCCGTCCAGGCAGGTCTCCTGGCTGAGGTTTAACGCTTACCGCCCTTCCCGGCTTTCGCCAGTGGTTAGTACGGCTTGCTGACCATCACAGTGGCGCGTCCGCTCCGGAGTTTCACCGGCTTCCCTATTGAGGCGCTATGCCACCTGCACGGCATATTATTCAATTGCGAACATTCTATTTTTAACGTTACGTGGTGTCAAACGGAAAGGAAAATATCCTGGTGTCCAGGTGTGTGTTTTACCGAAGAAAATAAAATCGGGCACCTGTCAGACTATTTACTCCCGGCGGTAGCCGTCTTCCATCCCGCCAAGTTGGCCGGGTTCGCCAAGAACCTCCAGGGGGCTTTTTTCTTTCAGGTCCAGTCCTGGAACATAATCGAGAGCCTCTTTCAAGCTGCCGAGTGCGTTGCGGTAAAGTTTTCTCAAGGGGATATCAGCGGGGCAGACCTCTTCGCACATTCCGCAGTCTATACATCTGTCCGCCATGTCGATCGCCCTGATCAGATGAAAGATCGGTATGTCCGGAGGGAACATCTCCGGCCCGAGCAGTTCGGGGTTATCGAGGGCGCAATCGGCACAGTAGCAGAGGGGACATACATTCCTGCACCCCATGCATCTGATGCAACGGGAGAAGTGGTCCATCCAATACGAGAGTCTGTCCCCATCTTCAGGTTCCGTTCCGCCCGGTTCGTTTGTGACGGGTCTGGTTGTTGTGTCGAACTCGCAGCCGGGAGGCACAGGGTGGTCGCAAACGCAGGCATCCGCAAGTTGCTGCGAGCAGGGTATACTCAGGGGTATGATTTTATCAAAAGCGATCTTGTTGTGCTTGGCGAGCTCTATCAGCATCCTCCGGTCGCATTCGCGCATGACAACCGCGACCTTTTCATTATGGTATGGCTCGACCAGGCAGGCGAAAGCGGCCATCAGGAACTTCGAGTCGCCAGAGTAAACCTCATCAATAGCAGCATCAGCCGGATCGGACGCAACGGCCGGGGTAATGTCACCTTCTTCGCCGCGCAAGAACAGTACAGCCCCGGCTTCGCCGGATTCGAGCATTTTCTTTATCTTTTGAATAAGTTCCTGTTTCATGAAACCACTTCCCTGCTATACGGACTCATCGGCGACCTGTGCCTTTGATTTGTTTACATCACGGCCCATTGATTTCGAAAGGGGAGATTTGCCGATTTCTTTTATCTGTTCGGTGAAGGAGGCTATAACGTCAGCGTATTTTTCCCCTTCCGCGGCGCTTACCCATTCCAGCCTGAGCCTTCCGGGGTCGATGCCGATTGACTCAAGAAGGTCCTTTATCACCCTGAACCTTTTAGCGGTGGCGTAATTCCCCTTGAGGTAATGACAGTCACCGATGTGGCAACCGGCGATGAGAACGCCGTCCGCGCCCTCCTGAAAAGCCTTGAGGATATAATGAGGAGAAATAGTCCCGGTGCACATCACCCGGATCGATTTTACGTCGGGCGGGTACTGAAGCCTCGAAACACCGGCGAGGTCCGCCCCCGCATAAGAGCACCAGTTGCACAGAAATGCGAGGATGCGGATTTTTTCATTCCCGTCTTCGGGTTTCGCGGTCTGGTCTTTTTTTAAACTTGTATCGGCCATTTTATCTTCTCCCGGTTCAACGGTTGAATCATATTCGGGGGTTGATTGGTCTCTCCTGTTTACTAATCCTTGCGGCGCTGACCTTGTATTCGGGTATTTTTGACACCGGGTCTACGTTCGCGCCGGTCAACGCGTTTGCGGGTGATTCGGCATAATGAAAAGGAATAAAAATAAGTCCCGGTGGAACGTTGTCGGAGACCTGGGCTACAATCTCGATCTCATTGCGCCTGGTAGCCACCTTAATCAGGTTACCTGTGTCGATATCCAGACTCGATGCGTCTTCAGTGTTTATCCATACTTTTCCGCGGGGATCGATTTCATTTATGCCTTTGACCTTTCTGGTCATGGTACCGGTGTGATACTGCATGAGCCTTCTTCCCGTGGTCAGAATAAACGGGTACTCCTTATCCGGAGACTCCGCCGGCTCGATGTATTCAGCAGGATTAAAAAGGCCTTTACCCCTGGGGAACTTTCCGATATGAAGAATAGGCGTGCCAGGGTGGTCCGCTTCCGGGCAAGGCCAGTGCAGCACCTCGCCGCGGTCAAGCCTTTTGTAGCTGATGCCGCCGTAGGAAGGCGTCAACTCCGCTATTTCATCCATCACACGCGATGCGTCGGTGTTTTCCATTGTGCGGCCCATTGCTTCGGATATTCTCGCGATAATCTCGAGGTCCGACAGTGCTTCCCCCGGAGGAGATACCGCTTTCCTGATGCGCTGTACGTTCCTGTCGGTATTTGTGAAAGTCCCCTCTTTTTCGGCGAAAGAAGCTGATGGAAGAACAACATCGGCGTACTTTGCAGTTTCGGTCATGAATATATCCTGTACTACCAGAAACTCAAGGTTCTCAAGTGCTTCACCGACGTGTTTGATATCAGGATCGGACATCATGGGATTCTCACCGATGATGTACATGGCTTTAACAGTTCCTGACAGCGCGCCGCTCATCATTTCGGTAACAGTCAGGCCGTTCTTATCCGGAAGCGATGCACCCCATGCATGCTCGAACTTCTCACGCGCGGCCTGATCTTCCACCTTCTGGTATCCCGTATATACATTGGGGAGCGATCCCAGGTCGCAGGCGCCCTGGACGTTGTTCTGGCCGCGGAGAGGATTGACTCCGGCACCTTCTTTCCCAAGGTTACCCGTAAGCATGGCCAGATTGGCCAGGGTCTTGACATTGTCGGTGCCGGTAATGTGCTGGGTTATGCCCATCGCATAGAGAATAGCGGCATTTTCCGCCCCGGCGTAGGTTAACGCGGCTTCTTTAACGAGTTCCGCCGGGACACCGGTAATATTTTCGACTTTATCCAGTGGATAACCGCTTACAGTCTTCTTGAGTTCCTCGAAGTTTTCAGTTCTTTCTCTTACGAACTCCTTGTCGAATAGATCCTCCGCGATTATTACATTCATCATTCCGTTAATCAGTGCAACGTCGGTTCCGGGTTTGTGCTGGATCCAGGAATCGGCGTAATAGCAGAGCCTTATATGCCGAGGCTCCGCGACTATCAGCTTGCAATCGTGTTCCATAACCGCTTTCTTTACCCGAAGAGCGATTATGGGATGCGCTTCAGTAGTGTTGGAACCTATAACCAGTATCGCGTCCGCTTTTTCAATATCATCTATGGAGTTGGTCATTGCACC
>JAFGMY010000164.1 GCA_016927325.1 Actinomycetota bacterium
CGTTGGAACTGGAAGTAACAACAATGGACATCGGCGATTATACGGTTATTAAGCTCAAGGGGGAGGTTGACATTTACACGGCTCCTTCTTTGCGGGAGACAATCGTTGATACCGTTGAAAAGGGCCGCTACAAAATTGTTGTTGACCTGGATGAGGTGAACTTCCTTGACAGCACTGGTCTGGGTGTTCTCGTCGGCGGATTGAAGAGAGTCAAGCAGCACGACGGCGAACTGGGTATTATCTGTAACCAGGAAAAAGTGCTGCGGATATTTAAGATAACCGGATTGACCAAGATATTCAAGATGTTTGAAAGCGCGGAAGAATTATAGAGATTTACCAGCCGATTGTTGTCATGTATGCAAATATTTAACAGTTTAAGGCGGACCGGGTCCGCCTTATGTTGTATTGGCGGCTTTTCAGTGGATCTTTACAAAGAACAGGAAGATGTATTTAAAGAGAAGCGCGAAGAGATGGTCCGCCGGCAGATCAAGTCTCGCGGCGTCAAGGACCCGATGGTCCTCGACGCGATGAAGATTGTTCCACGACACTTCTTTGTGCCCGATCAATTGCTGGAGCGTGCTTATGACGATACGCCGCTTCCAATCGGCGAAGGGCAGACAATTTCCCAGCCGTACATAGTCTCCTGGATGACCGAGCTTCTGAAAATAAAGAAAGATGATGCCGTGCTGGAGATCGGCACTGGAAGCGGATATCAGGCCGCGGTGCTTTGCCATATCGCGAAGTTCGTCTATTCGGTTGAGTGCATACCCACTCTTGCCGCCGAGGCTGGGGAACGGCTGGCGGCGCTCGGTATCAGCAACTTCCAGATTGTTGTTGGAGACGGCAGCAAAGGCTACCCTGAACACGCACCTTACAAGGCGATTATAGTAACCGCGGGTTCTCCGGATATTCCTCCATTGCTTGTTCAGCAGCTGGCTGACGGCGGAAGAATGGTTGTGCCGGTGGGCACTTCACATATTCAGGAACTTGTACTTGTCGAGAGGAAGAAGAATGAAGTACGCACCCGTGAACTGGGTTCATGCGTATTCGTTCCGCTGGTTGGAGAGTACGGCTGGAAACCGTGAGTATCGCTTGACCCTCACTATGTCGTAGAATAACCTGTATTTCATTGTCATTTGACCAGTTTAATGCGAGGTGGGAGATGTACCCTGTTATTGTTATTCCGACCTATAACGAAAGCGAGAACATTGAGCGCCTCATAAGGGAAATTCTTGCCCTGGATTGCGGTGTTTCAATCCTGATTGTGGATGATAACTCTCCTGACGGCACCGGTGAGATAGCCGACCGGCTTTCAGAGGAACTGGAGAAAGTCCACGTGGTTCACCGCGAGTCCAAGCAGGGGCTGGGTACAGCGTACATTCACGGTTTCAAGGTCGCGCTTGATATGGGTGCGGACATGGTATTTGAGATGGACGCTGATTTCTCCCATGACCCCAGGTATATAACTCAGTTCCTGTCAGCGGTCAACGATCACGATGCAGTAATCGGGTCGCGTTACGTAGAAGGTGGAGGGATTGAGAACTGGGGTATTACCCGTGAGCTGATAAGCAGGGGGGGGAGTCTTTACGCCCGAATTTTTACCGGCTTGAGGATAAAAGACGCAACAAGCGGTTACCGCTGTTATCGCGCCGAGGTGTTGAGGAAGATCGATTTTTCGAGAGTCAAGGCTTCAGGGTATGCTTTTCAGGTTGAAATGGCCTATGTTTGCACTATCCTTGGATTTGACGTCTATGAACTTCCAATCGTGTTTACCGATCGCAGGGTCGGTCATTCAAAGATGAGCAGGAATATTGTTTTTGAAGCAATATGGATAGTCGGAGGGCTAAGAAGAAAGTATCGTGATATCAGGGCCGGGAACAAAGCTGCCAGGAAGAAAAGCATATCAGAATGAAGCTTTATGATACTCCGGGAGGCGTGAATTGGATGGAAGCCGAGGCCACCGGTTAAAAAGTCTGTTTGATCCGCAGTCTATTGCCGTGATCGGCGCGAGCAATACCAAGCTGAAGTGGGGATATATAGTACCGGCCAATATCATTGTCGGTGGATACAAGGGCGAGGTTTATCCTGTGAACCCACATGAGGATGAAATACTCGGCCGTAGAGTTTACAAATCAATTGCGGATGTACCCGAAGCTGTCGATCTCGCGGTCGTGACCTTGCCTTCAAAGTCAGTCCCCGAAGTTATCGCGGACTGCGCCAGGAGGGGTGTGCGAAACTGCATTGTGATATCCGGAGGGTTCAGCGAAACAGGGTCTGAAGGAGCTGCTCTCGAAAGAAGGATTTCCGGGATCTCCAGGGATTCGGGTATGAGAATCGTAGGTCCTAATACTATGGGGATTTACTCCGCGCCGAGTTCGCTTCACGCCTTGATGCCACCCGTCAGGCCTATCCATGGCAGCATTGGGTTTGCCGCCCAGAGCGGAAATCTTGGAACACAGATGCTGAGCCTGGGAAAAGCGTTGGGGGTGGGCTTTTCCCGTTTTGTATGTATAGGCAATGAGGCGGATTTGAACTGTGGAGATTACCTTGAGTTTTTTGAGGAGGATCCCGCTACCCGGGTGGTACTGCTATATCTCGAAGGATTGCGTGAGGCAAGGCGGTTTGCCCGGATTGCGCAGCGCACCAGTCCGACAAAACCGATAGTCGTGATGAAAGCGGGTAAAACGGAAGCCGGGGCCAAGGCTGCCCGTTCGCACAGTGCTGCGCTCGCGGGGGACGATTCGATTTTCGAGGGTATTATCAGGCAGTATGGTATGGTTGAGGCCGATGATACGGAGGCGATGCTTGACATAGCCAAAGCTTTTGCTGTTCTCCCACTGCCCCGCGGCAGGAGGGTCGGAGTATTGACCTGGGGCGGTGGATGGGGCGTCGTGACCGCGGACGCTCTCGCCAGGCACAAGCTTGAACTGGCTGATTTTCCTGAAGAAACACTAAGTGAACTCGACTCTATTCTTCCTCCCTACTGGAGCAAAGGCAACCCGGTCGACCTGGTTGGAACCCTAGACCTTTCCATGCATCTTGCATGTGTGAAGATAATCGCGCGTTGTCCGTGCGTGGATGCCGTTCTGACACTGGGCACGATGGGCGCGATATCGTCAATGCAGTCTTTTGTTCTGGAGGGGACTTACTTTGATGACATGGGAGAGGAAGAAGGCCAGAAGGCGGAAGTAATCGCCCAGGAGCTTCTCAATAAGCTGGCTGATCTGGACCAGGAGTACAGGGACGAGGTTATCGGATTGATCAAGGAAACCGGGAAGCCTATAATCGCCGTTTCTCTTCCCACGGCAGGTTCCACCTCTCCGGTTCTGGCGAAGCAGAGCGAGGTTGCGATTTACCCGTCCCCCGAAAGGGGCGTAAAGACCCTCTCCGCACTCTACGATTACCGGCTGTTTCTGGAGAGGACACGTGGAGATGCTTAAGTATTCAAAGGTTCTGAGGTGATCTCCAGGTGTTATTAAAAGCTTTGGTGCTGGGTATCGTTCAGGGAATAACCGAATTTTTTCCGGTCAGCAGCACCGCACACCTTGTTTTGCTGGAAGAACTGTTTTCGTGGAATGTTCCCGGCTTGACTTTTGACGTGGCAGTACATATGGGGACCCTGCTTGCCCTGTTGTTTTACTTCAGGGAACAGTGGATTGTTCTGGCCGGGGGATTTGTGAGCAGTCTTACGGTTCGGCCGGCAAAATGGAGACGTGATATGAAGGTCGCATGGATGATTGTCGTTGCGACGATACCCGCGATGATAGCGGGCGCTCTTCTGGAGGGAGTAGTCGAGGATTATTTTCGCAGCAACTCCTGGATAGTCGTCTTACTGGTAGCGGGCAGCATTCCCATGATGGCCGCCGAAATTTTCGGGAAGAGGTCCAGGGGATACGTCGAGATAAACTTCAGAGACTCAATAGTGGTTGGTCTGGCACAGGTTCTGGCACTGGGGCCGGGAGTCTCGCGCTCCGGCATAACAATTTCGGCGGGGATGCTTGATGGACTTGACAGGGAGGCCGCGGCACGTTTCGCTTTCATGATATCGGTGCCGGTAATCGCGGGTGCCGGGTTATGGTCCGGTGCCAGGATGCTGAGGGATGGCATCCCCACCCACCTGGTTGCTCCTTTCGCGGTGGGGTTCGCCGCTTCGGCGATCACTGGTTTCCTGGCGGTTAAGTTTCTGCTCGGGTACTTCAACAGGGGAACTTTATACCCGTTCGTCGCGTACAGGCTGCTTCTTGCCTCGGCGGTATTGATTTTTCTCATTATCTTTTGAGGACGCTTAACTTACAGTTGCCGGTTATGGGATATTATGTAGGTTAAGCAAGGGAGGAGATCGGAAAATTGCATGAAATGGGCGTAACAGAGAGCATGATGGATGTTGTGTTGAGACATGCGGATAAGAATAATGCAAATAAGGTCACCAGGATAAACCTTGTGCTGGGTGAAATGAGTTCGGTCGTGCCGTACTCCATTAGTTTCTACTTCGATATGCTCAGCAAGGATACAGTTGCCGAGGGAGCCGAGCTGAATTTCCGTACGGTAAAGTTTAAGGCCCGGTGTTCCGATTGCGGGAAGAAGTTCAAGCCCAGGGATTACGACATAACCTGCCCGAAATGCAAGGGGTCGAATACCGAGATAATCTCGGGACGGGAATTCCAGGTGGAATCGATAGAGATCAATTAGGAGGGCTAGATGGAGATCAAGGTACTTGAAGGTGTGTTCGACGCTAATGAGATAGTGGCGAAGGAGAACAGGGGAATACTCGATAAGAGCGGAACATATATGGTCAACATGATGGCCAGCCCCGGCGCCGGAAAGACTTCTCTTATCGTGAAAACCCTTGAGGGTTTATCGGGTGATTTGAAATCGGTAGTAATAGAAGGCGACATCGCGGGGAAAGTGGATGCCGAACGTGTTTCGGATACCGGCACCGAAGCGATTCAAATCAACACCGGCGGTTCTTGTCACCTGGAGGCTAAGCAGGTGAACACCGCTCTTGCAAACCTGAGTCTCGAAGGCATAGGCCTCGCAATAGTGGAAAATGTAGGTAACCTTGTCTGCCCGGCAGAGTTTAAACTGGGTGAGGATTTGAAGGTGATGATACTCAGCGCCGCCGAAGGGGATGACAAGCCGCTGAAGTACCCCTTGATGTTTTCCGAGAGCGACGTGCTTATAGTCAACAAGATCGACCTTATCCCGTACACCAATTTTAATCTGGAAAAACTCAAAGAAACAGTTATTAAGATGAACCCCGGCGTGACCATTTTTGAGGTTTCGTGTACGAACGGGGATGGAATTTCCGAATGGGTCGAGTGGCTGAAGAAGCGTATAAAAGGATAGGTACCGGCAGGGGTTTAAAGCTGTTGAATGATAAGTGGCGGGAGAGGTTAAGAGAATACAGGGATGCAGTGCTGGGGATTATTTCTACGTTTCTTGGCATTGGGTCGGCACTTGGCGTCTCGTACTTCCTGGTTTGGTTGATTCTCAAAATCGCAGGTTAATTCAAAACTGATCGTTTTATTCTAAAAGGGGCGGGACCATGCTGGTCAGGCCGCGGCGTTCGGATATAAAGATAATAATCAGAAATGTGGGAAAGGTCGTTATCGGCCTTGGCGTCGCCATGGCTATTCCCATGGCGTTGTCACTTTGTCTTCAAGAATGGAAACCGGCACTTGATTTTGCAATTGGAATATTTGCCTGTCTGATTTTCGGAATGACTACCGAGATCACCTGCAAGACCGGCGAGCCGTCTTCCTGGGGCTCCGGCCTTCCAACCGTCGCTCTTTCCTGGCTTACGGCAATGGTATTCGGGGCTATACCTCTATACCTGTCAGGTCATTTCGGATCGTTTCTGGATGCCTGCTTTGATTGCATGAGCGGCCTTGCAACCACAGGACTCAGTATTATCCAGGATCTTGACCATCTCGCTTACGGGACAAACCTATGGCGTCATTTGATCATGTTTCTGGGTGGACAGGGAATCATTGTTGTCGTTCTCACCTTCTTCGTGGCAGGCACTTCGGGTGCGATGGAAATGTACCGGGGAGAAGGAAGAGAGGACCAGATCCTTCCAAATGTGATATCCACGGCGAGGTTCATCTGGACGGTCAGCATCGTCTACCTGATCATCGGCACTTCGATACTATTGGTAACGGTCGTAAATGCCGGGCTGCCCGCGGGAAAGGGTCTTTTTCACTCGATATGCCTGTTTATGGCCGGCTTTGATACGGGAGGATTTACCCCTCTCAGTCAGGGCATTATTTTTTACCATAGTATCTGGCTTGAGCTGGCCACTATATTGACGATGTGTCTCGGGATGATGAACTTCGGGGTTCATTTTTCGGTATGGCGGGGAAACAGGCGCGAGCTTTTCAGGAACGACGAAATGAAAACTTTGCTCATAACCGTATTCGGACTGGTGATACTCACCCAGGTTGGATTATCAAGACTGGGGGCGTACCCCAATGCGGTGGCAATGTTCAGAAAGGGGTTTTACCAGGTCATTTCAGCACATTCGGGCACCGGCTTCATGACGATATATGGAAATGAATTTGTTACCCGGTGGGGTCCACTGGCATTTTTCGCGGTGACGCTCGCGATGGGGTTCGGAGCGGCGGCCGGGTCAACCGCCGGAGGAATAAAGGCGCTTCGTATAAACATTACCGCCAGGTCGATCTGGGGGGACATAAAGAAGCTCCTGTCACCACCGGATACGGTTATTGTTCAGAAGTATCACCACGTGCGTGATATCGTAATCACCAATAAGCTGGTACACGGCGTCATGGTTATAACGACCTGTTATATTATTACCTATATCGGTGGGGCCCTGGTCCTGGCAATGTACCGCTATCCCATGGCCGAGGCCCTTTTTGAGTCCACCAGCGCGTGCGCGAATGTCGGTTTGACCACCGGAATAACCTCCCCGGGTATGCCTGCGCTGGTGAAAGCGGTATTTATTCTTCAAATGTGGGGAGGCAGGCTTGAATTCATGTCTGTATTCCTCTTGATTGGAATGCTGGTGGCTATCGCCAGAGGCAGATAAAATGATAGAACCGAGGTTGACTAAAGCTTTATATATTGTTATATTGGCCGCTTTACCGGGGCTCTTGATTTCATGGGCCTTCGGGAATCCTGCTGTTGCGGCATCAGGGCGGGGCCGGGAGGTGTCGAGCACCGAGCTTTTGGAGAACGCGGGTGACTATAACGAGACCCGGGTTGTTTATCGCGGGGAAGTAGTGGGACAAGTGCTCAAGAGGGGGGACAACGCCTGGATTACCGTTAACGACGACCACTACAGCACAAAGCACAGGCGTGAGTACCAGGAGTTAAAAGGCGGTAATTCGGGAATCAATATCTACTGCAAATATGAAATGGCCGAGGCCATTCAGTTTGTGGGTTCCTATGAAACGCAGGGAGACAATGTGAGGGTCGAAGGCATCTTCTATATGTCGAATCCTGACCACGGTGGCGACCTGATGATTGAGGCCGAGAGCCTGGAGATAGTCCGGGATGGACACAAGGTCAAAGGCGAGAGTATTGTTGTCGAGTTGATAGCTGCCTTTTCAATGGGTTTTATTGCCTTGTTGCTTGGTATCTCATGGTGGAAAACAAGCGGGTCGAGTTTATTCTGATCGGGGGCCTTCCAAATGGTGGCGGATAATATCAAAAAGGTGAAAGATGCCGAAGGGAAAGCCCATCAGTTGTTGGTTGAAGCCAGGAGCGAAGCTGAAAAGATTATCAGGAAAGCACACGAAGATGCGGTGCTGCGAAAAAAAGACGCCGGCCTGAGGGCCGGGGATCAGGCGGGAGAGCTTCGCGCCGGGCTTATTTCTGAAGCCGAGGCGGAGGTCGAATCCATAGAGCGGGAGGCAGCGGATAACAGGGAGAGAATCCGGGAGGCGGGAAACGCTAGAATTGATGATGCCGTAAGAGCCGTGCTCAAAGCATTTTAAGTGGTGGATCCTGCGGCCGGTGGGGGCGCAGGGGAGAGAATAGGTGGTAGAAGATGGCGTTGGAGCCAATGAAAAGAATGCAAATCCTTGCCCACCAGTCTCAGCAACAGCAAGTGTTGGATACTCTCCAGGAGCTTGGAGCGGTTCATCTGGAGACAATGGAGCTTGGAGAGAGTCTATCCAGCCGCGTCCTTTCGGACAAGGAGTCCGTGCAAATCAGGGACTGCTCCTACCGTATTTCAGAGATTGATTTCCTTTTTGATTTTTTGAATGAATACCGTGAGGATAAGCCCGGCTTCTTCAAATCACTGGTCAAGGACAAGTATGAGATGACCTATGCGGAGTTTTCTTCCATCGAAGAGCAGGTCGACCTCGAAACCGTTTATCGAAAGTGCTCTGAACTGGAAAGGGAGATTATTACAGCCCGTGACCAGGTCTCGAGGTTGGTTGAGGAAAGAAAGGAACTGGCGGACTGGGCCGGTCTCGAGGTTCCCCTGGATCAGCTGAAGGGCGGGAAGTATTTCGAAATAGTCGCGTTCAAAACAGCAGGTGCCACCCTTGATGGATTGATAAGCGAAATTGACCGCGAGATTCCCGAAAGCAGCCTGGAGATAGTGGAGCAGGGAGGGAGTTGGGCGTATTGCCTTTTGATATGCCACCGGAGTTTTCTTGATGCGGCGGCGGAAGTGATTTCCGGCTACAAGAATGAAGCAGTTGCTTTTCCGGAGTCGGACAAGGCTCCAGCGCCGCTCATGGAATGGATCGATGGCGAGGTTGGAGCAATAGAAGCCAGGAAAAATAGTCTAATAGAGCGCGTCAGGCAGTATCAACACCACCGCCGGGACCTCACTGTCGCCAGGGACTATTACGTAAACTGTGTAAACAAAATCGAATCGACTCAGGTGTTCGGGGTTACGGTCTCAGCGTTTCTGATTTCGGGATGGGTGCCCGAGAGCGGCGTGGAAAGAACCCGGCGGAATCTCCAGAAAATCTCACAAGACATAGTCATTAATGTCAGTGAGCCGGAAGAAGGGGAGTCTCCGCCGGTACAACTGAAAAACAACAAATGGATGAGGCCGTTTGAAGTATTGACCAGGCTCTATGGACTCCCCAACAATCTTGAGTACGATCCGACCTGGTTGATAGCGGTATCTTTTACCGTGTTTTTCGGGTTCTGCATAGGGGATGTCGGTTATGGGATATCACTGGTGATATTTTTTCTGGTTGTGCGAAAAGTTATGCCGCTCAGCAAAAACGTGAAGGATCTCTTTATCGTGTTAGCCGCAGGCAGTGGTTTTGCTGTCATAATGGGTGTTCTGACCGGTTCGTATTTCGGTATTGACCCGGAGTCGTTGCCTAACCTGCTTAAGTCAGCCGCTGTTTTCGATCCTCTCAAAGAACCGATTCCGCTGATGCTGGTGTGTATGGCGATAGGTGTAATTCATATGCTCGGCGGCGTCGGGGTGGAGTTCCGGGACAACTGGAAACAGGGGAACAGGGCAACCGCAATTATTGACCAGGGCCTCGTTATCTATTTCTTTATCGGTACCACTTCGGCGGTTGTACTCTATGCCGCCGGAGCCGTCCCCAGGAGTGTCGTCTATGTTGTTCCGGCGTCAGCGGTTGCGGGGATGATAATGCTGTTGGGCCACGGCTCAAAAAGCGTTCCGGGCAAGGTATTCGGCGGCCTTTATGAAACATACAACACGTTGGTGGGCTGGCTTGGCGATACTGTTTCCTACCTCAGGCTTTTCGCGTTGGGCCTTGCGACATTTTCAGTTGGATGGGTCTTTAACATTGTCGGTGGAATGGTAAAAGGAATTGGTTTCGGGATAGGAATAATCTTGATGCTGGTGATCCTGTTGGTAGGCCACACGTTCAATGTCGCGATCAACCTACTGGGAGCTTTTGTCCATCCCTTGAGGCTGGAGTTTGTGGAGTTCTTCGGCAAGTTTTATGACGACGGCGGCCAGCCGTTCAAACCTCTCGGCATCGAATCCAAACAGGTTGTAATAAAGGAATAAGCATTGGCTCAGCTCAGGCTCGGGCCGTGTCATGAAAGGAGGCAGTAATTGGTAAATGCTTTGGCAGTCATAGGAAAAAGCTGGGGAGGCCTTACGGGGCAGCAGTGGGGGGTGCTTGGCGCCGCCCTCGCGTTCATAGGTGGAGGAATGGGTTCGGCAATGGGTATTACTTACATAAGTAATGTGGCGAGCGGCATTCTTGTTGAAGATCCGGAAAAGTTCGGGACGCTGCTTCCACTGATAGCGATTCCCGGCACCCAGGGTATTTACGGGTTGATCACGGGAATTCTTGTTACCATCATGTTCGATTTGAAAACCATACCGGGACAAACAGGAATAATGATCTTTTTCGCCTGTCTCCCGGTTGCCTTCGTTTGTTTTATTTCAGCGGTGTTCCAGGGACTTACCGCGGCGAGTGCGGCGGGGATGGTGGCGCGCAGGACCGAGGAACTCGGAAAAGCTCTGGTGTTGCCCGCACTGGTCGAGACTTACGCTGTCTTCGCGTTGATCTTGACCATCTATCTTTTTACGGTCATTAAGTAAAGCATATTTCATAAGAATGGTGATCGATCATGCCAATTGAAGAGCTTGTGGCCAGGATAATCCGTGATGCAAATATCGAGGCGGACGAGTATAAACAAAAAGCCGGTGCCGAGAGGGACAGGATTCTCCTGGAAGCCGACAGGGAAGCCGACGTGATATTCGACAAGCAGTACTCCAGTCTCAGGAGGGATGCCAAGGAGGAGAAGCGCCGGAAGATTTCCATGGCCCAGATGGATGCCAGAAAAGGTCTTCTCGAGGAAAAGCAAAAGCTTATCGACGAGGTTTTTGAAAAGACGATACAGGCACTCCTCGATATGCCGTTTGATGAGTACCTGAATATGCTGGTGAGGATGCTGGTCGCGGACCCCCCGGACAGCGGCGGCGAAGTGATAATGTCGGCCGAAGACAGGGAGAAGTTCGGGGAGAAGTTGATCGCGCAGGCCAACAGGAAACTGGAGGAATCGGGTAGAAAAACCCGGTTCATACTTTCCGGGGAAACACGTGATATAAAGGGCGGCTTTGTTATCAAGACCGGTGGGGTGGAGATTAATAACGGGCTTCTGGTCCAACTGGGCGCGCGCAGGGAAGAGTTTGAGCCGGTCCTTGTCAGGGTTCTTTTCGGCGAAGGCTGACGGCTGATTATTCTCAGGGGTTTGTACTTGAACATCGAACCGGACATGACGAGAGCTATGAAAACATTCAGCAGGGTAACCCGATACGGCCACCCTGCCGGGCGCATAATGTACAGGGAAGGTTCCCAGTTGAACTGGCAGCGGATAGAGAGGCTCCTGGAGTCCGATTTCGGCGGCTGCATAGGAATTCTAAGGGAAACAAGTTATGGCCCTTACCTGGAGACGGCAACTGTTTCACGGGAGGTCGAGGTCGGTCTCCAGAAGTTTCTAAGGGATGAATATGAGTTTATCGATGATGTTTGCGCCGGAACCCGCGTGGCTGAGTACCTCCATTTAAAGTACGATTTCCTCAACTTAAAGACGGTCTTGAAAGAGAACTACTTCAACACTGGAAACCCGGATATGGGAACCGACCTTGGTTCTATTGACATCGAGAGGATCCGGAGTTCGCTTGAGAAACCACATGCTGGCAGCCTGCCCGATTACTGGGAGGGCGTGATTCAAGACATCAAGCGCAAGTTGATCGAGTACGGGGAAGAGCCGCATATTCTTGACGCATACTCCGACAAGCTCTACCTGGAGCGACGGCTGGAGACAGCCGACGCGGAAAGAAGCAGGCACCTGGTCAATTTCTCGAGGGCGGGAATCGATGTGGCAAACCTGAAAATAATCATAAGGGGGCGGTGGGTGAACAGAGGTGGGGATTATTTCAGGAAGGTTCTTGCCGAAGGCGGGAGGCTCGACCCTAAACTGCTTGCCGATCTTGGGACCGAGCCCCGCGAGAGGCTGATAACCACAATGCTGGCAGGGAAATACGGCCGGATGCTGTCCAAAGTGCTCAGGGCTGACGAGAAGAAAGCGCGTCTGGATGAGCTGGACAGGGCGACAGACCTGTACCTGCTCGAGGAAATGGAGAGGTTCAAGAGGGTAACCGTGGGGCCGGAAAGGATCATCAAATATATGATAAGGCGGGAGGTTGAAGTGGGGCTGATAAGGATCATTCTCATGGGAAAACTGCATAAGCTGTCCGCGGCGAGCATAGAAGAGCGCCTGACACCAGCCTACCTCAGCGGGGAGGCATAAGCCTTGAAAATAGGAATGATAGGCGGCAATACTTCAACGATGGGATTCAAAGCCCTGGGAGTCGAGACATTCCCGGTTGTAAGACCGGAATCATCGATAGAGACCTGGAAGAAGATAAAACTTGATGAGTACGGGATCATTTTCATTACTGAGCCTATATATGAGGTTTTAAAAGAGGTCGTGGAAGAACTCGACAGAAGAAGTTTTCCCGTAATTACCGTGATTCCGGCAGTTTCGGGCAGCAGGGGAATCGCAAAAGAGGAACTCAGGCAAAGGATCGAAAAAGCGGTGGGCATGGATATTATGCCTGGTTGAATACCTTGAACTCAGGAAATGGACAAGGAGCATGCCGATGGTGGAAGACAGTGATGTTGGCGAGATAGTAAAGGTATCCGGGCCGTTGGTTGTGGCAAGGAACCTGCCTGGGCCGAGGATGTATGACCTGGTGAGGGTGGGAGACTCACGGCTGATGGGCGAGATAATCGAGCTCAGGGGCGACAACGTTTCCGTGCAGGTCTATGAGGAGACCGGTGGTCTGGGGCCCGGAGATCCGGTTTTTCCGACAGGCGGAGCGCTGAGCGTTGAGCTGGGGCCGGGGCTGATCGAGTCGATATATGATGGCGTGCAGCGTCCATTGAGCGCTATAAGAGAGGAGTACGGCAATTATATCGAGAGAGGGGTCGATGTGCCCGGGCTTTCCCGGACCCGCGAGTGGGAGTTCAAGCCATCGGTGGAGGAGGGTGCCGAGGTTCGCCAGGGTGACATACTGGGTACGATTCAGGAGACTGCGGTGGCCGAACACCGTGTAATGGTCCCACGGGGTGTGAGCGGCCGCGTCCTCGAGATCAGGGGGGGTGTTCATAAGGTTACAGACGTAGTTGCAGTCATCGGAAGCGACGACAAGAGTGTGGAAGTGACCCTCCTGCAGAAGTGGCCTGTAAGGAACGCGCGCCCTGTAAAAGTAAAACTGGCGCCGACTGTTCCCCTGATCACCGGACAGAGGGTGATCGATACCTTTTTCCCGGTGGCTAAAGGAGGCACAGCTTGCGTGCCCGGGCCGTTCGGGAGCGGCAAGACTGTCATTCAGCACCAGATTGCGAAGTGGGCCGATGCCGATATTATTCTGTTTATCGGCTGCGGGGAGCGAGGAAACGAGATGACCGAAGTGTTGCTCGAGTTTCCCGAACTCATAGACCCGTACTCGGGAGAGCCCCTGATGAAGAGGACGGTACTGATAGCCAACACAAGCAATATGCCTGTCGCGGCTCGTGAGGCTTCGGTGTATACCGGTATCACCATAGCGGAGTATTACCGGGACATGGGTTACAGCGTCGCGCTTCAGGCGGACTCCACCAGCCGTTGGGCGGAAGCCTTGCGTGAGATAAGCGGCAGGCTCGAAGAGATGCCTGGTGAAGAGGGTTTTCCCGCCTACCTGGGAACGCGCCTTGCATCTTTTTATGAAAGAGCGGGGCTCGTTGAATGCGAGTGCTCCGGAGAAAGGAGAGGTTCGATCACCGTTGTAGGCGCGGTGTCTCCCCCGGGCGGGGACCTTTCGGAGCCGGTGACTCAGGCTACATTAAGGGTTGTGAAGGTTTTCTGGGGACTTGAGGACAAGCTTGCGTTCAGGAGACATTTCCCAGCGATAAACTGGCTCGTCAGCTACTCGCTGTACCTCGATGAAGTAGAGAAAGAATGGGCGAGGATGGTGTCTCCGGAATTCGCGAAGCTCCGGACCGACGCCATGAGGTTGCTTCAGGAAGAGTCTGAACTGCAGGAGATCGTAAGGTTGATCGGCATAGAGGCTCTTTCTCCAAGGGAGCGCCTCGCGATGGAAAGCGCGAAAAGCGTTAGGGAGGATTTCCTGCAGCAGAACGCGTACGACGTAACGGACTCTTTCTCTTCGCTTAAGAAGCAGTTTCTGCTTCTGCGATGCGTTATGGCTTTCGAATATGCCGGGAGTGCCGCGATAGAAAAAGGGGTGGAGATTCGAGATGTGGTTGCCAGCCCCGTTCGGGAGGAGATCGCCCAGGCGAAGTTCATCCCGGAGGACGAACTGGACAGGATCGAGGAGTTGGAAAAGAAAGTCCGGGACACGATGGAGGAGTTTTCCTCCAGGCTGGAGGTCAAGGAAGCCCTGGACCTTTTCTGATGGTTATTGGAGGAGATAATGCCGGTAAAGGAATATTTGACCGTTAGAGACATCGTCGGTCCCCTTCTGCTTGTGGAGGATGTTGACGGGGCCAAGTTCGCAGAGCTGGTTGAGATCGAGTTCCCTGACGGAGCAGTGGGGCTTGGAAACGTGCTGGAAGTCAACGAGAGGACGGTACTCGTTCAGTCTTTCGAGGATACACACGGCCTGGACACAGCGAACACCAGAATCAGGTTCCGGGGAAGAGGAATGGAACTGGCGGTCTCGAGAGACATACTAGGGAGGATATTCGACGGCCTGGGCAGGCCGATAGACGATGGCCCGGAGATAATCCCGGAAAAGAGGCTGGACATAAACGGCAATCCGATCAACCCTTTTGCGAGAGACTATCCCACCGACTTCATCCAGACCGGCATTTCGGCGATTGACGGACTCAACCCTCTTGTAAGGGGACAGAAACTCCCTATATTTTCCGGTTCGGGACTTCCACATTCGAAGATGGCCGCCCAGATCGCGAGGCAGAGCACGGTACTGGGGACTGAGGAGGAGTTCTCGGTTGTGTTCGCCGCGATGGGCATCACTTTCGAGGAGGCCAACTACTTCATCAGCGAGTTCAGGCGTACTGCCGCCATCGAACGAGCGGTCCTATTCATAAACCTGGCCAATGACCCCGCGGTCGAGAGAATAGCGACACCCAGGATGGCACTTACCGCCGCGGAGTATCTTGCCTTTGAGCTCGGCATGCAGGTCCTGGTGATACTTACCGACATGACATACTATTGCGAGGCTTTAAGAGAAGTGTCCGCCGCGCGAAAGGAAGTTCCCGGAAGACGCGGATACCCCGGGTACTTGTACACGGACCTTGCCACCATCTATGAGCGGGCCGGGCGGATAAAAGGCGAGAAGGGCTCGATTACTCAGATCCCGATCCTGACGATGCCCGAGGACGACAAGACCCATCCAATTCCGGATCTTACCGGGTATATTACCGAAGGGCAGATAATTCTCTCGAGGGATCTTCACCGGCGGAATATCTACCCGCCCATCGATGTCTTGCCTTCGCTCTCCAGGTTGAAGGAGAAAGGAATCGGTGAGGGGAAGACGAGAGAAGACCACTCGAACCTTTCGAACCAGTTGTTCAGCGCGTACGCCAGGGGAAAGGAAGCGAAAGAGCTGGCTGTCATACTTGGTGAAGCCGCGCTGAGCGATGACGATAAGTTGTTCGCGAAATTTTCAGACGAGTTTGAGGAAAAGTTCATAAAACAGGGCGAATATGAGAACAGGAGCATCGTTGAGACGCTCTCGACCGGATGGGAACTGTGCAGGATACTTCCGCGCGGTGAGCTGAAAAGAGTCAAGAAGCATCAGATCGAAAAATACTTGAAGGACTGAACCAGGGGTATACCTATGCCGGAACGAATGAATGTAAACCCTAACCGGATGGAGCTTCATAAGCTCCGCAAGAGACTTCAGATAGCAAAGCGCGGCCACAAGCTTCTAAAAGACAAGCTCGACGAAATGATGAAAATATTTTTGAGCCTTGTTCGTGAAGCGGCTGACTTGAGAGTAAAGGTGGAGAAAGGTCTTTCGGTGAGCCACAGCCAGTTCGGTCTTGCGAGAAGCGAAACATCGACGGCGGAACTCGAGGAAGCCCTCTCTTTTTCCGAAGCCAAGTCGGCTGTCAAAGTAACCGAGGTCAACAAAATGTCGGTTATTGTACCGCAACTCGAGCATGAAAGCGGCGGCAACTTTAACTGCTACAGCCTTTCCACCACGCCCTCCATGCTCGATCCGGCGATAGAGGCGTTCCGGGACTTGTTATCTGTAATGGTCAAGCTCGGTGAAAAGGAGAACGCGGTGATGATGCTGGCGGAAGAGATAGAGAGGACCCGGCGGAGGGTTAACGCGCTCGAGTACGTTTTGATTCCCCAGATCGAGCAGACGATACGGTTCATTACCATGAAGCTGGATGAGGTTGAAAGAAGCAACCTTACCCGTCTTATGAAGATAAAAGACATCGTAGCCCGGAAAACCTGATCGCCATACCACTCACCTGCGACCAGCGGCTCTCAGCCACATACTCAGAACCCTTTTTTGCCGACTGGCTTGTTGATCATCGGGCCTCCAAATTATGGCTCATGTGGAGACGTGGCAGACTTCTTCGGGTCTTGTGTCCTCGCCCTCACCCCTTTGAGCCCGGGGCTCTCCAGCCCCGGGGCAAACCAAACCCCTTGCGGCCGGGTACTCCTGCCCGGCTCTGCCGAATAATGAATGCATGACAAGAGTGTCGAGCCATAAAAAAAGGGGCGCGAGGCATGATCAGCCAGCGACAAGAAATAATTTCCTTCTGACATCTTACTGCCGGATTCTGGATTCTTTTTTTACTCATACTGGTACTGCATGAAGTGAATAAGGCTTCCGTCCGGATTGGATGTAAACGAACCGGGGTCCAGGACCCATATTTCAGTTCTACTCAGTTTTCCCGAGTCGCCTGTCCTTACCGGCCCCGCGAGGCAGATAATTATTGCCTGCCTGCCCGTGAAGAATGCTTTTTCGACGTAATAAGGCAGCAGCGCCGGTTGACCGGTGCTTATGTATTCGATCATGTTTCCTAGGAGTTCGCCGCTCTCGTTCTGTTTTGTGAATTCATCAACGAGGAGGGAAGTGAACTCCTTTTTCAGGTTGACGGCGTCGCTCATTCCGTAGCTTCCGGCGATCTGTTTTCTGAGATCCAGGTTTTCAACCGTATCTTTGAACGTTACGTCGGTGTAATCAGCCGAGGTGATTCGTACTTGAGGCAAAGGCTTCCGGGCTGCAGCTTTCTCTTCTGAGAGGGGGAGCTCCACCTCGGTGGTGTTCTCGGAGTCCGTCTTCAAAATATTAGCGGACTCACCTTCAGCTGAATCAGCGGCGGTTCTTGACTCGAGTGTCTGGATTTCCTGTCCGGAGTCCCTGTACCTGGTTGAAACCGCGTTAAATGTTATCCCACCCGCAACAACCACCGCGGCGAGAATGATAACTGCGGCTCCGGCTGTAGCCAGAGCTCTTTTCGATGAGAATATCCTTGAGAGCCCGCCGGCGGGTTCATGAACCGCGAACTCGTGCCGCAGGTTGTGCAGTATTCTCTCGGAGGCACTTTCCGAGAGGAACGCGGGTTGTGCCCGGGAGAGTGCTTCACTTGATTTTTCGAGCCGCCTGAGAAGTACGGTGCATTCAGGGCAACTGTCGATATGCCTGCCGACTTCGAGCCGTTCCTCTTCGGAAAGCCCGCCGTCCCGGTATTCAGTTAACCTATTTCTAACACCACGGCATCGCATTAATTCTCCTCCACCTGTTTTTTATGACGACAAGCTCATTCATTTTGTTCATCTTCCGAGCTGATTATTTCGGCCAGCTTGAGACGCGCCCTGAATATTCTCGATTTGACCGTGCCAAGCGGAAGCCTTAAGAGACTTGAAATTTCTCCATACTGCAGTTCTTCCAACTCATGAAGAACGAGTGGGATCCGGAGGCTGAGCGGAAGTTCCGCCAGGGCTTTCTGAATCCGCTCTCTTTGTTCCTGTTCGATAACGCTGGTCTCAGGTTCGGGGGAGACCCCGTTTGAAGCGGGCATTCTCTCGGATATGTTCTGGGTGTCGTCTTCCTTCGCGAGCGATTCGTGGCTTCGTTTCTTCTTCCTCAGACAGTCACGCGAGCGGTTAACCGTGATCCGGTACAACCATGTTGAAAAGGACGACCGCCCCTGAAAGGAGTCTATCTTTCTGATAACCTGCATGAAGACTTCCTGGCATAAATCTTCAGCGTCGGAGGCATTGCCGGTAACGCGGTAAGCGATGGAAAATACCTTGTTGCTGTGCATTTTAAACAGCTCTTCAAAAGCTGTACAGTCGCCTTCCCGGGCTTTCTTTATGAGGTCAAACTCTTTCTTGTTGTCATATACTGATACCGCTTGTTCCATGGGTGGGATTATACCAGTATTGCCTACATCAAGTGTCATATTGTAATGTTTCATAGGGTAACAGTCGCCGGGGTTTAATAACCTTCATGCCCGCGTTGAATTAAATCACCATTGGACTGTATGAGCAAAGGAGTGATAATTGGCAGACAAGTGCGAACTCTGGTTACTTGACAGGACATATGACCACAGCGAGTTCTCCGATATTAGGGGCTTGATGGAGCTCAAGAAGAAGAGCGGACTGAAAATCAGTGTATGTCTTCCAACTCTAAACGTTGCCTCAACTGTGGGCGCGATAATAAGGGTGTTCAGAACCGAACTAATGGAAAGGTACCCGCTGGTAGACCAACTGGCAATAATTGACTCCCGCAGCTCTGACGGCACCGCGGAAATAGCACGGGAGGAAGGGGCCGAGGTCTACTATGATGATGAAATATTTCCTTTTCTCGAGCCCGCGTCGGGAAAAGGGGAAGCCCTCTGGAAGAGCCAGCATGTATTAAACGGCGATATCATAGCCTGGATCGATTCCGACATCTTAAACCCTCATCCCCGGTTTGTGTATGGTATCGTAGGGCCGCTTCTCGCATATCCGGACATTAACTACGTCAAAGGTTTTTATGAAAGACCGATTCTCGAAGGGGAGGTATGGAAGAAAACAGGTGGCGGCAGAGTCACGGAACTGGTTGTAAGACCCATGTTCAACCTTTTCTTTCCGGAGCTGTCCGGGCTGATCCAGCCATTATCGGGGGAGTACGCCGGCCGGCGCCCGGTATTGGAGTCAATTCCTTTCTTTACCGAGTATGGAGTGGAAAGCGGGCTGCTGATAGACATATACAGGAAATACGGGCTGAACGCTATCGCCCAGGTGGATCTGGAGATCAGGCAGCACCAGAATCAATCTATCGAGAAGCTTGCCATGATGTCTTTCGGTGTTCAACAGGCCCTCTTTAGAAGATTGGGAGATACGGGAAAGATCGAAATAATAGAAGAGCCCGATACCACTTTCAGGATTGTCCGGCACTTGTATGGCGCAAGGGAAATCGAGAAGTTTTTAATAAATGTAGTCGAGCGGCCTCCCATACTGGAAATAAAGGAATACAGGGAAAAAGACCGGATTGAGGATGACCGCGGAAAGTCGAAATAACACTTGATCAGCGGCACTGACGGGGTCTGGAGTATGCGTTCATTCTTCTTAAAGATTAGGAGCATGTTAACCTCTCCGTTGAGGAGTGGTTTCAGTTTGCCTTTCAGGAACCCGGGCGATTGGCTTGTGCTGACCGGGCTGCTGTTCTTTGCTGTTTCGGTTTTTGCCCTTAATTGGATATCCGTCAGCGCGAAACCTTTCGGTGCCGAAGTGTACAGGGAAGGGTACGGTCTGTTTGTCAGCCCCTGGGCGTGGAGCATGGTGGTGGTACTGGGTATAACCCTGGCCGGTCTCTGGTTTGTGCAGACCAGAGGTCTGGTTGTGCTTGGCTCCGGTTTGTACTGCATCGCGTTCAGCATACTTTTTTACATCGGCACCTGGATGAGAATACGGGCGATAATAGGTGATGTCGTCAAGCTGGCAAGGTCCGTCCCGTTTATCGGTGGAGTGCTGGGAGATATCGCGGCGGATTTTATGAAGAATCAGCTTGCGATCAAAGTGGATGTGGGCTACTGGCTTTTTATACCTGCGGGACTCCTGCTGACTGCCGGCGGACTGGTCCGCCTGCTTGGAAATAAAGGCTCGAAAACTTCGAAAGAGGGACGCCGAATGGAGAATACTGAATGACGGGGCCGGAAAAGAAAACGAATGAATATGTGGAAGAGGTCTCGCGCACAAAGAGCATCAGCAAAAACCTGGACTGGCTCAAGGACAACCTGCTCCCCGTGCGGGTTATCTACACGGACCTTGACGGAACTATGGTTGGTCCGATGGGGTGCTTCTTTCGTGACCGTGAATCAAACCTTACGCTCAGGCCTGCTAAAGCACTGCTCGCCGCGCTTTCGCGCGGTATCGATGTAATGCCCGTTTCGGGAAGACACAAGAAACAGTTGATAGAGGTTGCCAGGCTGCTGGGATGCAGGAACTTTATAGCGGAACTGGGCACATTACTGGTTTACGATCTCGGCAGAGAGATCGTCTTGAATACCGGAAATTTCGCGTTGGGCTGCGACGATGTCTATAAGGCGATGGTCGACACAGGGGTAGTGGAGTTTCTGCTGGTCAAATATCAAAGGCTACTGGAAATGCATCTTCCCTGGTCGGAGGACAGGGACTGTACGCCGCTTCTGCGGGGCTTTGTGGAGCTGGAAGCAATAAATCTGGCGCTCGAAGAGGCCGGTTTCGGTCAATTCGTGTTTGTGGACAACGGCGTAATTCCCAGAAAAAGCCCAACTCTGGACGTCTCTGAGCTGCACGCTTACCATCTTGTCCCCAAGGGTGTAAGCAAAGAGCAGGCATTGGGAAAAGACCGGGAATACCGGCATTTCAAGAAAGAGGAGACCATCGCGATTGGAGACGCGGTGGCGGACCTGCCGTTCTCGGAGACCGCCGGGGCTTTTTTTATGGTGAGAAACGGGCTTGAAGACAACCCTCGGCTCGCTGAAGAGATAGAGAGCAGGGAAAATGTTTTTGTGACCGAAGGCCGCGTTGGTGAAGGTTGGGCTGAGGTTGTTGAGACAGTGCTCGGCCTGTACTAAATAATCCTGTAATCTCTCGGCCTGTCTCTGGGAATCAATGTGGACAGCTTGACCGCAAGGCTCTCGAGATACTCCTTTCCTTCCAGGGGTTCGAGAAAGCGCGGGGGGATATTGCCGGTTCCGTTGAAAGAGCCGCTTATCGACCCGGCGATCGCGCCTATGGAATCGGTGTCTCCACCGGCGTTTACCGCCCTGATAACTGTTGCCTCGAAGTCTTCCGGCGTTCTTAAAAAAGAGTACAACGCGCAGGGTACGGTTTCCATTACATATCCTGAGTTGCCGGTATAAGCGAACCCCAGTTCTTCGTCAAGTTCAAGATACTCTGGAAGCCCATTGATCTTTTCGGACATTTCAATGCTGAAAGGGCGGACGAATTCAGATATGCAGCGCGCTATCGCATACGGGTTTGCCTTACCGTGGTTGTTGATGCCGTAAGCAACCGCCCTTGCCACCGCCACCGCCCCCGCGATCGCTTCCGGGTCGGTATGGGTGATGAAGGCCTGCCCTGCCGCCGCTCGCTTGAGTTCTTCGAGGTCGCCGCAGTATCTGAGGCCTACCGGACTGACCCTCATGGCGGCTCCGCATCCAGCCGAATAGACGCCGCTTTCCTGCGGGTCCACTCCCTCGTAGAGCCGCCGACATGCGGTGCCGCATGCAACTCCCACTCCCCGGGCTCTTTTTATTCCCTTGTCTGATAACTCCATCCAGTGCCCGAACTTCCTCGCCGTATGGTCCCGCTCGAACCGTCCGGCTTCTATCAAAGCCTGGGCCAGGACGATCGTCATCTGGGTATCATCGGTGATCCTGCCCCTGCCGAAGCGTTCATCAAGATACCCGTTAACTGTGCCGTACCTGCATTGTGTTTCGTTTGAAGAGAGACCCTCGACGGGAGCACCCAGCGCGTCTCCGACGGCACATCCGAGAAGAGTTCCCGTGAACTTGTCGACAAAGCGGTCATTTGTATTCATATCGTATGTCCAGTCTGTTTATACGAATTATGTGCGATTACCGTAAGTTGTTTCAACTCTTTAATACCCTGCTCTCATCTGTTTGATGCCGCGTGAACAACCGTGAGGCGGGATCTCTCTGCAACCCACATTGCGGGAAACAATGTAAAATATACATATGTACACAAGAAAAGAAGATGTGAAAGCACTTGAAGGAAAATACGGGATACCGGTTGAAAGCAGGGTGGCTTTTGAAATCAGCCCCTGGGAATTCGACGTGGTAAAGGGGAGCCAGCACAGCGGGCGTGCCCATGACGTTACCATGTTTATCAGGAAAAGTGACGATCCGGAAAAGATAGCGGTAATCAGGAAGCCCTTCTTTCCCCCTGAAGCGTTCAGGGCCCCGAGCGGGGCGGCGGTAAGAGGTGAGTCTCTGGAGGATGGTGCTTTGAGGGAAGCATACGAGGAAACGGGCCTCGAGATCGAACTCACCAGGTATCTTTCACGCATATACGCGGAGTTCACCTCACGGGGAAGGAAAATAGAGTGGATTTCCCATGTCTTTGAGGCTAAACAGGTCGATGGAACCATTATGCCGGTGGACACCGAGGAAATTGAGGAGGCAAGGTGGGCGAGTCTGGATGAAATACAGACCGGTATCCGCGAAGTTCTTCTGGATATCGGCTGGGAGCTTTTCAGATATCGTGTCGCCCTTACCGATCTATCGGTGAAAAGGATGGAGGAAGCCGGTGAGGTATGAGGAACCCGTTTTCAGGCCTCCGGTTGAGTCCAACAGCTTGATTATTCAGGCTACGATAGGTTGCCCCCACAACAGGTGTACATTCTGCGCGATGTACAAGATGAAGAAATATCGGACGCGGCCGGTTTCGGATATAAAGGCTGACATTGATTCGGCTAAGCGGATGTGGCCGGACCCTCCCTCGGTTTTTCTGGCGGATGGCAACTCCATAGCGATGAAAACCGAAGAAATGGTTGAAGTTCTGGACTGCATAAGGGAAGCGTTTCCCGGTATCCGAAGGGTCTCGTGTTACGGTGGGGCCCGTTTCATCAGGGGACGCAAACCGGATGATCTCAAGCGCTTGAGAGAGCACGGCCTCGATATCGTATATATGGGCCTCGAGAGCGGGGACGATGAGATATTACGCAGGGTAAACAAAGGTGTTACTTCAAAGGACTATGTCCGGGCGGCAAATAACATTAAAGAGGCGGGACTGAATCTTTCCACTTACTTGCTGGCGGGGCTTGGAGGCAGGGAGCGCACGGAGGAACACGCTGTTAATTCAGCCTTGACGCTCAACAAAATGAACCCGGATTACATAAGGGTAAGAACCCTTGTTGTCTTACCGGGAACGCCCCTTTACGAGGAGTTGGAGTCGGGAGAGTTTGAAGAGTGCAGCGGCAGGGAAATCGCCGGGGAGACCCGCCTGTTGATTTCAAAGCTGGATGTGGAAGCGATGTTCTTGAGCGATCATGTGTCCAACTATCTTCCGATACACGGCAAGTTGCCGGGTTCGAAGGAGAAGATGCTGGCTGCTATCGATGAAGTACTCGAACACCCCGATCATCCCTCGCTTAAGCCGAGAGTGATAACTTCTTTGTAGGCTGAAGGATCACTTCTTCATGTAATCGGGGCAGACTGTGGCATTGGGCCGTGCCGGATTATGGCAAGCTGAATCGTAATCAAACTTGCACGTGTCACAAAGCAGCTTAGGTTTTCCGATTCTTTTTCTGAACTTGAACCACTTCATCCAAAATTTCTTCATGTCAAGATTATAAGATATGATTGATACTGATTGGTACCAAAAGATAAACGGTTGGAAAGATAGAACCGGAGATGAAATAATTTTGGAGTTTAATATAGATGCCGGGCGCGTCGACGCAATATTTTTTGATGTCGGAAACACGTTACTGAAGGCGCACCCATCTGTAGAAGCAGTATGCAGGCATGTCCTTGAGCAGTTCGGCTACCAGGTCACCGAAGAAAAACTCAGGCAGGGCATTCTGGAAGCCGACCGCTACTATGAAAAGCGCTACTGGGAGGACGATTCATTCTGGAGTAATGAGGACGATGCTTCCAGGATCTGGGCGGAAATGTATGCGCGGATGATGGAAGCCGTTGGAATCAATGGCGACCGTCATCTGATTGGACGGGCTATATACGATTTTTTCGGGCACGGTGACCGCTGGCGAACATTCCCGGATGTCGTTCCGGTCTTTAAAGAACTCAAATCAAGAGGCTATTCCATGGCCCTTGTTTCCAACTGGGATTCCAGGCTGGCAAAGCTGTGCTTTGATATGGGCCTTGACAGATACCTCGAGGCGATAATATCTTCCGCCAGCATAGGTCTGATCAAGCCCGATCCGCGGATATTTGAGGTTGCCTGTGACCGCGTGGGTGTAGAACCCGGGAGTGCCCTGCACATTGGTGACCACTATTACGCTGATATACTGGGCGCAAAAAGCGCGGGGTTGCAGGCGGTATTGATTGACAGGTTCGACTCCGGGCACCCTGCTGATGTTCCGGTGGTAAAAGACCTCTATGAGTTCCTTGATATTCTGGATTTATGAAGCTAAAACCTGTGGCCGAGTAGTGCCTGGGCGTTTTTTCCCAATATACTTTCTTTGACGTTTCCGGAAAGTCCCGCTTCTTCAATCTCGCTTAAATGCCTGTTGATCTTGATCAGGGGAAAGTCCGACCCGAAAAGTATCCTTCCCGCACCCGCGATCTCAACCGCAATACTGTAAATATCCTTGCGGAACAGATAGGGTGATGCCGCGGTATCGTAATAGACAGACGAAGTCAACTTCGCGACTTCAGGCATCAGTTCGTAGAAGATCAGACCCCCACCCCAGTGGGCCAGAATCGTGGTGGTGTCAGGGAACTTCTTGAGGTATCTGTAGACCGGTGCGGGTGTGGTAGGCGTTTTCCCGGGGTAATCGTGTCCCAC
>JAFGMY010000165.1 GCA_016927325.1 Actinomycetota bacterium
AACCCGGACCGCCGTTGAATTCGGTGAGGTCGCCGTCGAAGTGACAGCCGAAAAGCAATCCTCTTGCTTTTATCTTCAGAATGAAATCGCTAAACCAGCTCCCCGCGGCCGTTCCGTTTACATCCACAGTGTCCCTTGCGGTGTCGTCTTCCTCCGGTGAAGTGATATCGGCATCCACAATAGCCTGGGCCAGCAATGTGCTCGGGTCAAGCTCTTCGTAAAACTCTGCGTCATCTTCGTTAACCAGCCTATAGCTCACCGGCAAACTTGAAGCGCCGGCATGGCTGAAGGACTTTGAAAGCGGCCCGGGAACCCTCTGGACACCTGACGAGTTAACAGGGTCATTTAACGGCCCGTCAACCGGCACTCCATCAAAGGGAATTGAAGTTTGATTGATTTGGTTGCCCGCCGTCTTCCCCTCCGCTTGCCTGGTAACTTTTGCCTTAACCAAACCCAGGTGTACACCCAGTGGCATCATGGTTACAGCAATCACCGCTATTAACAGATAGCAAATGGAATCGAAGATAACTCGGGAAGGTCCGTCTTGCCGCATTATAATCTCCCTTCTTTAATGCGCAGAAATATGGCTCTATTCATGAAATCAGCATGAAGGAAGCAGCCTGGATTGCCTATGTTATAAAAAGTCTGCTGCCTAACAATTCAAATAGCCTCCGCCTTATGTCAGGTGCATTTTAAGCATGTTGCCTTTTTCAAGTCAAGCTTGTTTTGAGTATTGCCATTTGTTGCCAGCAATAACCTGAGTCGGAAAATAAGATTGGAAATAAGTTCGCGGTATTCCATATATAATAGTCGGAGAGTCGGCAACTTTGGTTGAACTGATTCTGTTGATATAGAATATTGTGAGGATTTTAAAAATAAGGCAATCCTGTTTGCCCTGGGGGTAATCACGAAAAGTGAGGTATGATGAAAGAACGGCTCTCTTATCTATTTAAGGTCTTGATGTGGTTCGTAAAGCGATCGCTGACGCTGGATATAAAAGTGCTGTTTATTCCGGGCTGGTCGCTTTCGGAAAAGATCTCATTCGTTTTGGTCAAGTACAGGCTCATAGCCAAACACTTCGTAAAGAAGTTCACGCTTGGGGAAGATTACGTGACCCTGCTTGGAAGGAAGATCTATTACAACTCGAGGGCGGGCATCGCGACATGCCAGCGCGTGTTCACCAGCCACCGGAACCTTCTCCGGATAGCGGGAGTCCGGGACGCGAAGACGGTGGTCGATATAGGCGCGAACGTCGGCTTTTTCTCCCTTCTCTGCAGAGAACTGTTCCCGGGGAGCACCATCCACGCGGTCGAGCCGGTGAAAGAGATCTATGACTGCCTGGAAAAGAACACCGAGGGCGACGACGGGACCGTTCTTCATAACATCGCCGTATCGGACAGCGAGGGGACGGTCAGGATGTTCTTCGACAGGGAGAACGTCCAGGAGAGCCATATAGATTCGGAAGGCGAGGTCCTGGTGACCTCGAAAACGCTCGACACTCTGAAGAGGGAAAACGGCATAGGGACGATTGACGTCCTGAAGATCGACACCGAGACCTTCGAGGCACATGTTTTGCGCGGCGCGAAGGAAACACTGAAAGATACCAGGTACCTCTTCATAGAGATAGGGATGGACGACAATGAAAACTACACCTTCTCCTCTGTCGCAAAACTGCTGTCCGGAGACGGGTACGACTTTCAGCTTGCGGCGTTCAGGAACTTCGCAGACAAGAGCGAGGGCAGGATGCCGATCATGGACGCGGTCCTGGTCAACACCTGTTTAGTCTAGTGATACTATACGCTTCGCTGGTATTCAGCTATATCGTCCATCGGGCGGCAACTGCGGATGCACTGCATTGGCCCTGTCTGAATATTCTTTGTGAGATATTTCAAAATGGTGCCGGAACCGGCAACCGGCTTTGGCGGAATCATATCATGCAAGATCACTATGGCTGTTCTACTTCAAACGGTCACAGGTTCGCGGCATCGGCCCGTTCAAGGTCCGCACCGAGCGAGCAGAACTTCTCCTTGAAGCTCTCATAGCCGCGGTCTATATGCTGGATCTCGTAGACCTCGGTTGCGCCGTCGGCGACGAGGCCTGCTATGACAAGGGCGGCGCCGGCCCTCAAATCGGTCGACGACACCGGTGCCCCGCTAAGATGGTCGACCCCCCGGATGATGGCGTGGTGATCGCGCGTTTTTATGTTGGCCCCGAGACGGCTCAGTTCGTCCACCACCATGAAACGGTTGTCGAAGATGTTCTCGGTTACAAACGAAACCCCGTCGCTTATCGACAGCATTGCAAGTGTCTGCGGCTGAAGGTCGGTGGGGAACCCCGGGTAGGGAAGCGTAGAAAGTTCTATTCCTTTTATGGGTCCGTTCACGGAAACCGATATCTCACTTGGGCCGGTTTCGATAACGCAGCCCGCCTCACGCATCTTTTCCAGGACCATCTCAAGGTGTTCGGGTTTGACACCGGTAACTCTTACGTTCCCTCCGGTTATCGCTCCCGCGACCAGGAACGTGCCCGCCTCGATCCTGTCTCCCACTACGGTGTGTTCCGTTCCGCCAAGAGAACCGACGCCATCCACAACAATAGTGGAACTCCCGGCCCCCGAAATTTCAGCTCCCATTCCTATCAGGAACTCTGCAAGGTCGGCGATCTCGGGCTCTTTGGCCGCGTTTTCTATTACCGTCTGACCTTCGGCCATGACCGCCGCCATAATCAGGTTTTCGGTCGCCCCCATGCTGGCGAAATCAAGAAGGATATGGGTCCCCCGCAGCCGGG
>JAFGMY010000166.1 GCA_016927325.1 Actinomycetota bacterium
CCTCATGGTGTTGCTCATATTAAGGCGAGTTTCAATAATACGATTATAAATATTACCGATCTCGAGGGAAACTCCATTGTCTGGGCCAGCGCGGGCAGCGTCGGGTTCAAGGGTTCCAGGAAGAGCACTCCTTACGCGGCGCAGACGACCGCGGAGGCTGTTGCTAAGCAAGCCCAGGAACACGGTGTCCGGAAAGTCGACGTGAGGGTCAAAGGACCCGGCTCCGGAAGAGAAACCGCAATCAGGACCCTGCAGGCTAATGGTCTCGAGATTGGATCGATAAAGGATGTTACTCCTGTGCCGCATAACGGTTGCAGGCAAAAGAAAAAGCGAAGAGTGTAAGGTTTAAGGAAGACAGGTTATGGCTCGTAATACAGGACCGTCATGTAAATTGTGTCGCAGGGAAAAGACAAAGTTGTTTCTCAAAGGGGAAAGGTGCATAACTGATCGCTGTTCTTTTGAGCGCAGGTCATACCCCCCCGGCGAACATGGGAGAAGGAGAGTCAAGGAAAGCGATTATCTCCTTCAGATCAGGGAGAAGCAGAAAGCCAGAAGAGTATACGGTATTATGGAGCGCCAGTTCCGCAAATATTACAAGCAGGCGCTGAGGGAAAAGGGCCGCACCGGTGAGAACTTGCTCCGGATACTGGAATCAAGGCTGGATAATGTATTATATAGGAGCGGTTTTGCGGTAAGCAGGAAACAGGCACGTCAGTTGATTTCGCACGGACATTTTACAGTCAATGGGCGGAAAGTCGATATTCCTTCTTATCAGGTCAAGCCGCAGGATGTGATCGCTGTCAAGGAGTCCAGCCGGAACCTGGATGTAATCAAGGGTGCGGTGCAGGGTTACCAGAGAGAACCCGTGCCTTGGCTTGAGGTGGACAAGAAGAACATTTCCGCAAGCGTGCTCGATCGGCCGGCCGGTGAAGGTCTGGATATATCGATCAGAGACGAAATGATTGTAGAGTTGTACTCGCGATAAGTAGTGCTTAGTATACGGGAGGCTGTCTGTTGTTAGGAATTCAAAAGCCGCAAATAAAGGTTCTCGAACTCGATGATGTCGAGGGAGTCTTCGTGGTTGAGCCTCTTGAGAGAGGACTTGGACACACTCTGGGCAACTCCATGAGGAGGGTATTGCTCTCGTCCATTCCGGGTGCGGCGGTAACCTCGGTGAGGATAACCGGAGTACAGCATGAATATGCCACCATAGAAGGGGTCCGTGAGGACTGTATTGGAATAATTCTCAACTTGAAGGGCCTCGTTCTGAGAATGGATGGCGACGAACCGACGAACATCAAACTGAAAGCCACTAAAGCCGGCCAGGTGACGGCCGCGGCCATTGAAGCCCCGTCTAATATCGAGGTTGTGAATCCCGATCACCAAATAGCTACATTAACCAAGAAGGGTGACCTCGAGATAGAGATGGTGATTGATAAAGGCCGTGGTTATTTTTCAGCGGAAGAAAACGAAAGAGAGGGAGACCCTATCGGAGTTATCCCCGTTGATTCGATTTTCTCGCCGGTGAGAAATGTTACGTTCAAGGTTGAAAACACACGTGTAGGCCAGCGGACGGACTTTGACAAACTGACGCTGTTTATTCGTACTGACGGCAGTGTAAAACCTGATGAAGCGGCGAGCATGGGTGCTTCCATCCTGATAGAGCACATCAGCCTGCTTGCTAATCTGGCTGAGGAAGTGGGGCTGGGAGAAGTCTTTGAGCCTACTGAAGCGCCGACGACGCCGGGCCTGGACGCCAGCATAAGCGAGTTGGAGCTCAATGTCAGGGCGTATAACTGTCTGCAGAGGGCGAAGATAGAAAATTTGGCGGACCTGGTGAGTCACACCGAGGATGAGCTTCTGGGCTTGAGGAACTTAGGCGCCAAGACCGTGGAACTTATCAAGGAGAAGCTGGAATCCAGGGGGATTTCGCTGAAGCAGTTGGATTAGAGATGGAGAGATAGATGCCCAAGCCGAAAAAAGGCCCGAGGCTCGGTGGTAGCCCGTCGCACCAGAGGGCGATGCTCGCCAACCTTGCGAGAGAAGTAATACTGAAGGATAGAATCACAACTACCGAGACCAGAGCCAAGCTTGCAAAACCGGTAATCGACCGGCTTATAACTTACGGAAAGCGAGATACGTTGCATACCCGCCGTGAAGCGCTGAAAGTCGTGACGGACCGGGCGGCGATACAGAGACTTTTTGATGAGGTCGCCCCTCGTTACGGTGAGCGTGATGGAGGGTATACCAGGATCATTAAATTAGGCCGCCGTCAGGGGGATGGGGCAAGCATGGTGATCCTGGAGCTAGTGTAAGAAGCTGAGTTTCCGTTTATCCAGATTATTAAGCGTCAGTCGCTGAAAGATTCCTGTCCGCGCCAAAGGTTATTTATTTCAGGCTGTTAAACATTTATTATGTTTCAATCAGCCTTTATACTAACGGGGTATTAGACGATGGGAGTGACGCTTAAATGCCTGTTTCTTTCAAATGGACTCCCGAGGAACAGCGAGCGTATTCACTGGCGAAGCTCCTCAAGTATATAGAGACTGATATTTACCCCTACCACCCTCACTACCGGGCAATGTTCAAGGAATCCGGCCTGGTTCCGGAACAGATTAAATCATATCGAGATTTTATCAAGCTTCCGATAACAGAAAAAGCCGATGTTCTTCGGGAGCCGGGAGCCTTCTGCCTTCAGCCGAAGTTGAATGGTGATGGAAACGAGACGGTGGGAATTCCTAAATCCAGACAGATGGAATATTTATGGAAGAGTCTACGGGGTAAGCGGCTTAGAGACTATTACGGGCCCGGCCGCCGGTTCATGGAGCGTTTTCAGCACACCGTGTCAACAGAGTGGGAGCCGATCCATTATCAGTCGGGTGGCGGAGCGGCTGGAGAGAACTTAACCGTTTATTACACTTATAAGGATATAAGTGAGATTGTCCCGCGTCTCCTGGGGATGCTGTATCTTTTCGGTTTCGAGCCGTCCATGAAGGTCTTCAACCTTTTTCCGGCGTTTCAGCACATAGGTTTCTTTCATATGTTGTTCACCGAGTTTTTTCTTGATGACGGAATATCAGTATTCAATACCTGTGGAGAGAATGCGATTTCACTGTCGCGTCAGGTGCGGATAGCCGGCTCAACCCCTTTTGATTTGTATGTGGCGACGCCGTCATACATGAACGTCTGGCTCAAAAAGGCCGTTGCAATGGTTGAAGACGGAGAGATAAAGAGGCCCGAACCTGTCAAGTTCGCGTTGCTTGCGGGAGAGAACATTACCGACGAATTCAAAGTGAGGATCCGCGATCTATTCTCTGAAATAGGATCGCCCGAGGTTAAACTCATCCAGGCTTACGGATCCACTGAACTGAAGGGGCTGTTCTGCGAATGCCGTGAGGAGTCAGGATTTCATCTGAATCCTGAGTACTATTTCTGGGAGATACTGGACCCGGACAGTCGCGAGCCGGTCGGCTGGGGTGAACCCGGGGTCCTGGTTTTCAGCCACATAGGATGGCGAGGGACCGTTTTGCTCCGTTACTGGACGGGTGACTATTTTCAAAGAGGTGTAATGTGGAAGAGGTGTGAGTCATGCGGACACACCATGCCGCTGGCGATGTATCCGGTTACTTGAATTTAAGTTGGAGCCTGAATGAAGGTTATGCCAGCAACAGGAAAGCCATCATGAGGCCATTAAGCAGTTCATGAACTTTATTGTCCGTTCGCCCTGATAAACGCACTATTAAGTGGAAAACCGGTGCCGGGCGGTATATACTGTAATCAGGCCGGCCCAAGACTAAAAGGAAGGCAACTTCAAGGCCAAATCATTGGGATACCGTTTAGTTTGGGGCCGGGCCTTTTAATTTGAATCCGCGAACACCGACACATATGTATACGTCGTGTTTTATGGATTTCCTGCAGGAAATAATCAAAAATTCACCGGTTTCAGCTTCAGGTATTACACCACGGCCAGTCTGAAGGCTGGTGCGCCATGATTCCGGGGACGGTTCTCCGCCTTGATCTTTGGCCTTTGGACACTCTAAACGGGATATCTCTATAGTGGACCGACCCATAAATACTTTGTATAAATACTTTGGCATTCCAGTACCACTGCATCCACTCCTGACGCGTTCCGCTTCCGTGGAGTACTCCATGAGAGCACGCCTCAGTTGCGCGCCCTGCCGTAGCGGACGTATCGGCACTCCCGGTGCGTCAACCTGTTTATGAGACAGCCCAATGGAAGCGAAAAAAGGATATAAGACCCTCCAGCCTGAACGGATCAACTCCAGGATGGCGGCGGAATGATTTTTCTCTCGACTTTGATTCTCCGGTGGACGTGAAGGCCCCGCGGCAGGGCGACTACCGAAAAAAGGAACCACACTGCAGCCGGGAAGCCGTATCTGAAATGGGGCGAGTTCAAGAAATCTATGGCAAGGTCGGCGGTCTCCAGGCTGGAGTCCAACGTGGACTTTATCTGTCTGGTGAACTGCTGAACTTCAGCTATTTCTTTGCCGACATCCTCGAACTCATGAATTGAATCGTTGACTTGCCGCTTGATATCACGGGTTCGCTCGGAGAAAGATTTGTTAACGCTTTTAAGGAGTTTATTTATGAGTGGAAGAATGATAATCAGAAGAAAAAGAAACAATACGACGAAAACAGCGCCGATGATCTCAAATACTGTTGCTGCCAACTCCTGCTCCTTTTTGTCCTTGATAACAGCCAGTACTATATATTAAACGGGAACTCAAGCCAAGTTTAACCTATAATAATTGCAGGATGAATGGGAACGAAGAAACTGACAAAACATCTGTGCATGGCGACGGCGTAAAAGATTTCAAGGAACTGAAGAATGCTGTCGTTGTATATATGCACGAGAATAAAGATGCGACTATTTCCCGCATAGAGGAAACGATTGAGCTGATAAAGCCTGAATATTACATGGATTTCCCCGAGCTCAGAGAGGAGATCCATGCCTTCATGCGGGATTTCTACCAGCTGTTTGTCGATCATCTGGAAGTCGGGGAAATTCCGGAAAGATACATGGAGAGTCTCGCCCAGGATGTCGGTAACAAGTCCAGGGAATACGAGTTAAGCATGGAAACCCTGATGTCAATATTCGATTTGAGCGAGAACCTTGTGTGGAACCTTATCTGCGAAGAGATGCTCAAGGGTGAGTTTTCGACAAGGTCATGGTTGCTGCTTGCAAATATCAAAGACAAATTCTATCAGGAGCTCATGCGGCATATCCGTTTGAGTTACCTGAGGGAAGAGAGGGCGGCGGCGAACAAGCAGACAAACGAGTTCAGAGCTTTGTTCAACCTGGGCCAGGCAATAGTCTCCACGGTTGACTTGAGTGAGGTACTCGGACAGATACTCGAGTCGCTTGCCGGTTTAATGCAGATCAGAATGGGGTGCATACTCCTCCTGGACGAACAGAAACGTTACCTTGAACCGGCTGCCGACATGGGGCTCTCCCGCTCCTGGGTCCAGAGAGAAAAAATACCGATCGGCCGCAGCATCGCCGGGGTGGCGATCAAGAGGGGCGAGTTCGTGCTCGCAAAAGACGACGAACTCTCCGGCTTTGAACTTCCCAGGGCCGCGGCCGGGAGAAAAATCAGGCTTGCTCTTTCCATTCCGATCACCGTGGACGGAGAGCCTATTGGTGTAATTGAAATTTACGAATCGATACCGAGGAATTACTCAGACCTTGATATAACCATGCTGACCACTTTCGGGCCTTTGGCCGGCGTGGCCATTAAGAACGCCAAGCTGTTCAGTGAAGAACAGAGAAGAAGACGCCAGGCAAACATCCTTACCGAAGTCGCCCAGTCCGTAGCTGAAACCCGGGACCTGGACGAACTCCTCGACACCATCGCTGAAAAATCAGCGGTTGCGTTGGGAGTGGAGAGGTCTTCTTTGTTTCTGTATGAGCCGGAGGCGAGTTCGTTGACTTTTATGGCCGGCTATGGAAGGAGCACTCTCCAGGTCTGGCTTTTAAACCAGTTTCACGTTCCGGTAGGCGACCTGGGAGAGGCTACCAGGAGGGCCCTTGACAGCAAGGAACCGGTAATAGCTGAAGATATCGGGGAAGAGTTGAGCCTTGAGTCCAGTATTTTCCGCGGTCCTGGCGGATGGTCGTGCCTGCAGGTGCCTCTGGCGATAAAGGATGAGCTGATAGGCCTGATGAGTCTCGAGTACGCCACCGGAGAAACCGTATTCACCACTGATGACATAGCTCTTGCCAACTCACTCGCGAAACAGGCCGCGGTGGCGATACAGAACAAAAAGCTGCAGGAGAAACTGTTCGAGCAGCAGCTTACGATGAAGAACTCAGAGATAAACGAGAGGCTTTACAGGGAGAGAGAGAAAAGCGAGGCTGTTCTCAAGACCACCCCTGACGCGGTTTTCGTCGTCGATCGCGAGAGGAGGGTGGGGCTTATAAATCCCGCCGCCGAGTTCCTCACCGGCTGGAGTGTTGATGAAGCCAGAGGCAGGAGCTGCTGTGAAGTGATGTATGGCTTTGAGGCGACACCAGACCGCTGCCCCCGCCCCGAGTGTCCTATCAACAGGCTGCTGGCGGGCGAGTACATTTCCTACCGGGAAGACAAACTGGTGACAAAGCCCGGCAGGACGATACCGGTTGGAGGCACTTTCGGTTCGATGTTCGATCCCGACGGACGTATTGAAAGCGTGGTTGCGATATACCGTGACATAAGCGAGCAGAAAGAGCTGGAGAAGTTCGCGATGATCCAGCGGGAAATGGATATCGCGTCAGGGATCCAGAGCCGGCTGCTCCCGAAGGAAAGGCTGCTTGCCGGCGGAGTCAGCATTCACGCGAGCCAGCAGCAGGCCAGGATGGTTGGTGGAGACTGGTATGACTACTGGGTCCATGACGAAAAGATTTACCTGATGATAGGCGATGCGTCCGGGACCGGTGTAGGGGCCGCCCTGTTTGCGACAATGGCGCTCAGTTCATTCAGGGTCGAGGCCAGGGAACATGACCGGATACTCGATGTCATGGAACACGTCAACACCAGCCTGTTCCAGGCGAACCTCGCGGACAGTTTCGCCACTGTATTTTTCGCCGTGCTCGACCTCAGGACGATGACGCTGAGTTACTCCAACGCGGGTCATGAGGAGCCGCTCTGCATCGGGTCGGAAAACAAGAACCCCAAGGTACTCTCATCGGAACACCGGTCGCTCCTGGGGATATTCGCCCGCGCGAATCTTGACGTAAATAAATATAGGTTCAACTCAGGTGAGAGGCTCGTCATGTATACCGATGGAGTTATAGACGCGCAGAACTCCAAGGGCAAGATGTTCGGCCTGAAGAGGTTGAACAGGTTTGTGGTGGTAAACAAGGACAGGCCGGCCGCGGAGTTCATTAAGCTGCTGATGGAAAACGTGCTCGAGTTCTCCGACGGCGAAGCCAGAGACGACTTCACCGTGATGGTCTGCGACATCCCGTAATTCTTATCTCACTGACCTTCAGACCGGGCCTATCCAGGCCCGGTATCACCCCGGAATGTCATGTCTGGAGAAGAAAGCGCAGATCCTCAGGATGGCTGATACCTTCAAATCGATTTTCCAACCCTTAGCTTGTGGAAACAGGGGAGCCGGGACGGATCCCTTAAGGTCTTGTGTCCCCGCCCTCGACCTGGAAGGTTGGGCTGGTGCTGGTTTAAAGGCTGAAACACCGGAGTTAATCACCATAACAGCACATCCCGGGACACCTGGGTTATAACTTGTCGCGGAGTTCTTTCATCTTTTGCTCGAGGCTTTCCTGGCGTGTTGCGCTTATGTAGTCTCCACGCGTTCGCTCCAGGACGCCGCGTACCATGTCGTTGGTGCGCTTTAACCCTCCGGTGATGGCCGTCGGGTAGTCGACTGAGGCAAGCAGGTAATAAATATCGTCCATTTTGGAAAGGATCTCCTTGCTCCGGTCCAGGTTGCCGGCGCTCATCAGGTCCAGGGCGTGTCTGCGCATCTCACCGGCCGCTTCTCCCAGGCCGTTCAAGTAGGGTGCTACGTCAACCCCTATTTCGTCGGGCATGGGAATATCCTGCTCTTTGATCATCGCGAAGGTGGCCGACGCTTCCGCGTACTCCTTTTCCGCGTCCTGCAGAAAACCGGCGTAGTATATCCGTGGATAAGGCAATAAGGCGTTCTGGGCTTCCACCAGGGCCTCTTTGGCTTTGGTTTTCAGTTCGACTGATTTCTCGTCGTCTCCGCGGTGGGCGGCACGGATGGAGTTTGCGCAGTTGCGGATGCATTCACGTGAAAGCGTTAGGCCTTTCTCCCTGGCCTTGTGTTCTTCGTCCAGCTTGTTCTTTGAATATTCGAAAACCTGTTCCAGTTCCATGTCTAGCCTCTCTGTGTGAATTTCATTTACTTAAGTATTCGCCGAGCCTCTTCATTCCCTCTTTGATGTTATTGATGGAGTTCGCATATGAAAACCTGACAAAATCTTTTCCGCCCTCCCCGAAGTCTATGCCGGGAGTAATGGCGACACCGGCGTTTTCAAGGACCTCGAAGCAGAAAGAATAAACGTCCTCGGTGAATTCGCCGGCATTCGCGAAAATATAAAAAGCACCGGTGGGTTCCACCTCAATGCCGAAGCCAAGGTTCCTCAGTTCCGCAATCAGGTACTTCCTTCGCTCGTTATAGGTTTTCACCATCGCGTCCGTGTAATCTCCAGTTTCTTTTAACGCGGCGATTCCAGCCTGCTGCACGAATGAGTTGGCGCAGATGAAAAGGTTCTGCTGGATCTTCTGTATCGGTCTCACGAAATCGGGAGGACAGATCAGGTAACCGAGCCTCCACCCGGTCATCGCGTACAGTTTGCTGAAGCCGTTCAGCACAAAACATTTATCGGTAAATTCCAGGATCGAATTTTCACTTCCTTCATATACCAGTCCGTGGTATATCTCGTCGGAAATGATATAAGCGCGTTCACCTACCACTTCAACCAGTTTCTGCATGTCATCAGTATCAAGGACGATTCCGGTGGGGTTCGAGGGTGAGTTTATCAGTACTCCCTTGACCCCGGAGCCGATGCTTTCGCCGAGTTTTCCCGGCTCGTACTTGAATCCATATTTTTCATGCACTTTTATGTATTTAGGAACGCCTCCCACGAATTCGAGTATGTTTGGATAACAGGCATAGCAGGGATCGGAAAGAATCAGTTCATCACCCGGGTCCATCAGTGCGGAGAAGATGAGCACCATCGCGGGCGAAGTGCCGCTGGTTACGATTATGTTTTCCGGTGAGACGTTGACCCCATAACGTGTAAAGTAGTGTCCGGCTATGGCTTCCCTTAAGGCGGGAAGGCCCATGCTGTGTGTATACTGGGTCATCCCATGTCTCAGGGCATCCTGCGCCGCGGCCATTACCGGTTCAGGAGTCTCAAAGTCGGGTTCACCGATTTCCAGGTGGATAATACTGCGGCCTTTTGCTTCCAGTTCGTGTGCTTTCTCCAGTATTTCCATCACGTGAAAAGGAGGGATTCTGGATGAACGCTCGGATATCAACGGTTTGCCTCCCAGGTGGTGCCGGGTATTGAATGTCGAAGTTATTTCTTAATAATACAGTATGCCGCCGAAACTCAACATTCAATACCCGGTACGAATCCTGCACCTGTCAAACTTGCCATTTGTAACTCTGCTAAATATAATCACTTCGGATTATGAGCGTTATACGATTTGAAAGGGGAAGCAATGGTAGACTGGATTCCTTGGATTGTACTGGGTAGTTCCGTTTTTGGTCTTGCCATCGCCGGTCTTTTCGCATATCTCGTAATGAAGTCCGATCCGGGAAACGAGCGGATGCGTGAGATATCGAAGGCGGTGCAGGACGGAGCGAAAGCTTTTATTTCTAGAGAGTACCGATATGTAGCACTTTTTATGATAGCGATGATAATTCTCATAGTCATCGCACTCCGTGACCAGAGGGGATGGATGGTGGCTGTCTGCTATTTACTGGGGGCGGTTCTTTCACTTGCGGCCGGGTATGTAGGCCTTTCCATTTCCACTCGCGCAAACGCGAGGACTACCGAGGGCGCACGAAGCAGCGTGACCAAGGCACTTACCGTGGCTTTCAGAAGTGGAGCGGTAATGGGTCTGACCGTAGCGGGCCTGGGGCTTCTGGGACTTACGATCTGTTATATAGTGTTCGAGGTTGTCCTCGGGTACTACAACTCCGCTGACATTATCCTGGGCTTTTCCCTGGGAGCCAGCAGTGTCGCCTTGTTCGCCCGCGTGGGAGGCGGAATATTCACCAAGGCCGCGGACGTCGGTGCGGACCTGGTAGGCAAGGTGGAGGCAGGCATCCCTGAGGACGATCCCCGCAACCCCGCCGTCATCGCGGACAACGTTGGCGACAATGTGGGAGATGTGGCCGGCATGGGTGCCGATCTCTATGAATCATATGTCGCGTCGATTGTCGCCCCGATAGCTATAGCTTCAACCGGGGTTGTTTACAGTGCGAACGCCGGTAACGGGCAATCGCTTGGAACCCGTGGTATGGTTCTGCCGCTGGCGATAGCCGGTGCCGGAATCCTCTGCTCGATCATCGGGGCTTTTCTGGTAAGGACAAAGGAAGCGAAGCGGGCCCAGATGGCGCTCACCGGGGCGACTTACATAACAGCCGCGCTTTCGACTTTATGTTCGTTTCTGCTGGTGTGGGGTATCCTGGGCTGGGATTATATAGGATTATTCTGGTCGCTTCTTATGGGAATAGTCGCCGGTATAGCCATCGGCCTTGTAAGTGAGTACTTTACATCGGACAAGTTCAGGCCGGTAAGAGAAATCGCCAAATCCGCCCAGACCGGTTCGGCGACGGTCATCATCAGGGGTCTGTCCGAAGGCATGCTTTCGACTGCTTTTCCCGTCGCCATGGTTGCCATAGCGATGGGTGTCGCGTTTGTAACCGGCAACAGGGCAATCGAGGGCGGTGGAGGAATCTACGGAATAGCCCTCGCCGCACTCGGCATGCTCAGCACGACAGGAATGGTCGTTGCTGTTGACGCTTACGGCCCGGTAGCCGACAACGCAGGTGGAATCGCCGAGATGGCGGAACTGGAACCCGAGGTGAGGGCGATAACCGACGGACTCGACTCGGTGGGTAACACTACCGCGGCGATCGGAAAAGGCTTCGCGATCGGTTCGGCCGCGCTTGCGGCACTCGCCCTTTTTGCGGCCTATGCTCAGGCAACCGGCCTCACTTCCATTAACATCATCAGCGACTACAAGTTCCTGGTGGGGCTGCTCCTTGGAGCGGTTGTGCCGTTTGTGTTCAGCGCTCTTACGCTGGGAGCGGTTGGACGCGCCGCGTTTTCTGTGGTTGAAGAGGTGCGCCGGCAGTTCAGGGAGATCCCCGGCCTAAGGGAAGGTGAGGAAGGCGTCAGGCCCGATTCATCCAAGTGTGTCGATATTACTACCCGTACAGCCATTTATGAAATGCTTCTTCCCGGCTTGATTGCCGTAGTCGCTCCTCTCCTGATGGGGCGGTTCCTGGGCAAAGAAGCGCTTGCCGGCTTTCTCGCGGGTGCCCTTGCCACAGGGTTCATAATGGCCATAATGATGGCAAACTCCGGAGGGGCATGGGACAACGCCAAGAAATGGATAGAGGGCGGTGAGCTGGGAGGGAAAGGAACACCTGTTCACGCCGCTTCCGTAGTGGGCGACACTGTAGGCGATCCGCTGAAAGATACCGCGGGCCCATCCATGAACATACTGATAAAAGTAATGACTGTGGTGGCGCTGGTTTTCGTCCCGTTGTTTGTAAAATAAGGTGCCGGGAATCATATCCGGGAATGCTGAATATGCATATATCTCCGGGCAAGGCCGCGATGTCGCGAAAAAAGGCCAAATTGACTCTTTGTCCCGCCTTTCTATAAACTTTGTTAGCTATGAAACTAATAATTACTGAAAAAAACCAGACGGCGATGCGAATTGCCGAGATACTATCGGGTGGCAAAGCGAAGAAGGAAGGCGGGCCCCGGAGTACCGTTTACGTTTTCAAGGAGAACGGAGAAGACGTAACGTGCATCGGCATGCGCGGTCATATTCTCAAGGTGGATTTTCCTGAAGAGTACAGGCAGTGGCAGCAGGTCGACCCCAAAGACCTGATCACGGCGGAAATATTGAAGATCCCCACCGAGAAAGCTCTGATAACCAGGTTGAAGAAGCTTGCAAAGGAAGCCGACAGCGCGGTGATCGCGACTGACTACGACCGGGAAGGCGAACTCATAGGCTTCGACGTAACAGCCGTGGTCAAGGAGGCAAATCCTGAAATAAAAATGAGCCGCGCAAGGTTTTCCGCGCTGACCGAGCAGGTGATCAGGCAGGCGTTTTCAAATCTGGACCACCTGGACGAGAACCTGGCCCGTGCCGGAGAAGCAAGACAGGACATCGATCTGATGTGGGGGGCTTCGCTCACCAGGTTTATTTCGCTTGCGACCACCCGGCTTGGATCGAGGTTTCTTTCCGTGGGAAGGGTGCAGAGTCCGACCCTTGCTTTGATAGTAGAGAAAGAAAAAGAGATCAAGGCTTTCGTCCCGGAAGATTTCTGGCAGATAAAAGTCGAACTGGACAAGAACGGCACTGTATTCAAAGCCGGTCATAAAAACGACCGTTTTAGCGACGAGCTCTCGGCGAAGAAAGCGTTTGAAAAACTGGGTGACACGGCTCTTATAGTGTCGATTCAGAAAAAAGACAGGAAAATCCAGCCACCGGCCCCATTCAATACAACCGCTTTCCTTGCCGCCGCTTCCAGTATCAGGGTTCCTCCGGTAAGGGCGATGGATATTGCGGAACGGCTCTATACAAGGGGTCTTACCAGCTACCCGAGGGTCGACAACACGGTTTACCCGGATTCTCTGAATTTCCACGAGGTGCTGGGGGCGATCGAAGGCTCCGATGTTATTGGACCCCTGGCGTCCGAGCTGAAAAAGCAGCAGAGTTTTAAGCCTACACGAGGCAAGAAGTTCTCCAGCGACCATCCCCCGATTTATCCGACCGGAGTCGCACGCAAAGCCGACTTGAGCGAGCAGGAATGGAAAATATATGAGTTGATCGCCCGTAGGTTTATGGCTACGCTTGCAACCGAGGCGAAAGCCCAGTCCACAAGGGCGGACTTCGATATCGGCGGTGAACCGTTCCTGGCTCGGGGCGATGTGATGACCGACGAGGGCTTCATGAAGTACTACCATTACTCGAAGAAGAAGGACGACCTCCTGCCGGTGCTTGTGGAAGGCGAAACGGTTCGGGTCATTGACAAAGAGATGCTCCAGAAGAAGACTCAGCCTCCACCGCGTTACAGCGAGGGCAAGCTGATCGAGAAGATGGAAGACATCGGTCTGGGTACGAAGTCCACCAGGCACAGCATTATTCAGAACCTTGTTGAAAGAGGTTATGTTCTCGGGAGTCCATTGCGGCCCAGTGAAACCGGGATTGCCGTTTCTGAAACTCTTAACCGTCATGCCGGTATGGTTACGACACCCGACATGACAGCGCAGTTGGAGGATGAAATGGACAATATCGCCGAGGGGAGGAAATCTTTGGAAAACGTTGTAGACGTGTCCAGGGATACCCTGGGCGGGATCCTTGATGTGATGGAGAAGAACAAAGATGAGATCTCCCGGGATATCAGGGAAGGCATGAAGGGGGACATAACGCTTGGAGAGTGTCCGAGCTGCGGAGGCGAGATTCGTATTAAGACGGCGCGCAAGTCCAGGAAACGGTTTGCCGGCTGCAATAAGTATCCAGATTGCACTCAAGCTTATCCGCTGCCCCAGAAAGGCATGATCCTGCCGACAGGGGAGAAATGTGAAAGCTGCGGGAGCCCGGCTATTAAAGTAATAACCAAGGGCCGCAAACCCTGGGAACTGTGCCTGGATCCGGAATGTCCCACAAAAGCGGCGAAGAAAACCGATGACGGGAAGGGCGAGAAACCGGAAAGCCCCGCTGATACGGAAGAACAAGGGTGATCCTCTTGCCGGAAGATAAAATCGACAAAGTCACTATTTTTGGTGCGGGCCATGTCGGGTCGACCGCCGCTTTTTACCTCGCTCTTTCGGCGGCGTTTGAAATAGTCTTGATCGATATCGACGAAGGCAGGGCCCGTGGTCTTGCCATGGATATCGGACAATCACTTCCTTATACCGGTTCCGAAGCTACAGTTACCGGTGGTTCCGACCCTTCGATGGTTGAAGGTTCGGACCTGGTGATAGTAACCGCGGGTTACCCCAGAAAACCGGGCATGTCGCGACTCGATCTTTCCTCAATGAACAAGCCGATAATTGAATCGATCGCGCGTGAAGTCGCGGGCGGGGCCCCCGATGCCGTCCTGATGGTAGTCACCAATCCCGTTGACGAGATGACCTGCCTTGCGTATGAGCAAAGCGGTCTTGAGAAAAACAAAGTGATGGGCATGGCCGGCGTTCTGGACACGTCCAGGTTTTTTCACTTTCTTGATGAAATGGCGGGATTAGCGAGCAGAGACGTCAATGCCATGGTCCTTGGAACGCATGGAGACGATATGGTCCCGCTTCCCGACTGGTCACAGGCATCGGGCAAATCCTTGAGCGAGGTCGTTGAGAGCGGGAACCTTGCGGATATCATCGAGCGCACGCGAAAAGGCGGAGCGGAAATTGTTGGACACCTTAAAACCGGAAGCGCGTATTTCGCGCCGGCTGTCTCCATAGGCATTACAGCCCTTTCGGTCCTGGGGGACACGGGGAGGGTGCTCCCGGTGTCAGCTTACCTGGATGGGCAGTACGGGATCAACGGAATATTTTTCGGGGTACCATCGAGGTTGGGACGAGGTGGGGTCTTGGAGATCATCGAGTTGCCTCTATCGGCTGCGGAAAGGGACATGCTGGTCCGGGCGGCGGGTGGTGTTGAATCCAGGCTCCGGGAGTTGAGGTCTCTCAGCGAAAATGAAAGTTCTTGAAGCGTCCAGGCTTGGGTCCCTCGTTGAATCGATGTGCCTGGAGATATCAACCACATTACCGGAAGACGTTGTCCTGGCCCTTTCCGCGTTCAGCGAACGAGAGAGTTCCCTCAGGGGTCGGAAAGTTATTGAGATGATACTCGAGAACGCCGTAGTGGCGGCCCGGGGGAAACTCCCGATCTGCCAGGACACCGGCGTTTTTTCTATTTACCTTACGCTTGGGAGGGACACCGCCGTACAGGGAGATCTGTCCGGAGAGTTGGAAAAAGCTGTTTCCCGTGCTTCAAGCGAGGGTTTTTTGAGGTCGTCGATTGTGAGATCGCCCGCTTCGAGCCGTATGAACACCGGGGACAATACTCCGCCTGTAATCAAAGTGGGGATATCAGGCGGCGAAAGTTCCACGGTTTCGGTAATAGCCAAAGGCGGTGGATCCGAGAACGCGTCACGTCTTTCAATGCTCCATCCTGGGGCCGGCTGGGAAGGAGTTATTGATTTCGTGGTTAAGGTAGTTGAAGATCAGGGTGCAAAATCATGCCCGCCTCTGATCCTGGGAGTGGGAGTCGGGGGGAGCTTTGACTGCGCCCCGGAACTGGCGAAGAAGGCGCTCTTGAGGCCATTGAATGAAAAGAACCCCGACCCGGAGGCGGATAGGATGGAAGAGGAACTTGTAAAAGCGGTGAATGAGCTGGGGATAGGTCCCGGAGGGTTCGGCGGAGATGTTACCTGCATTGGTGCCCGTATCGCTCAGGCGCCGTGTCATGTTGCCAACCTGCCGGTGGCGGTGAGCATCAACTGTCACGCTCTCAGAAGAAAAACAGTTTCAATTTAAGGTCGGGAACCGTGGGCGATGAACCTGACAAGGGATTAATTAAAAGGAACGGAAAAAAGGATGAAGAGCCGAGCGCCGGGGTTTCACTGGAGCTGTCGGCTTTTAAGAAGGTCCTGAAAAACAGGGCATTTCTCGCGTTGTGGCTTGGACAGGGCGTGTCCGGTATTGGAGACTGGGTCATCGTTGGGGTATTGCTCGATGCTGTTTACCGCCTTGGTGGAGAGCAGGGCATGGGGGGGGAAATGGCCCTGTTCTGGATGATGTTCTCGAGGTTCCTTCCGGCTTTCCTTTTCGGCCTGGTCGCCGGCGCCATTATCGACAGGCTTGAAAGAAAGGCGACACTGATAATCTGCGAGCTTGCGCGCGCGGTCCTGGTCATCGTTCTTGCCTTCAGTAATTCGCTGGCGATGATCTGTATTCTAGTCTTTTTGACCGAGTGTTTCTCACTCCTCTACGGTCCCACCCGTGACGCCAGCATACCGGAACTGGTTAAGAAAAAGGATGTCATGGCGGCAAACTCACTTATGTCCACCACCACTTATCTGACCATGGCCATCGGCACTATGATAGCTACGGTGATACTGGGGCTGGGGCAACTGGTTTACCGGTTCATTCCTCCGCTCAGGATGCTGGTGAACGAAGGCCAGTTCCTGCAGACTTTTGCTTTCATGGTGGATGCCCTTACCTTCATCGCTTCGGCCATGCTCATATTTACTATTCGCTTTCCCAGGCGCTTTGAAAAGAGGGAAAAGATATCCGGAAAGCAGGTGTTTATCGATTTGAAGGAAGGCCTGGTGTATATGTGGAGGAACCAGCTTACCAGGTCGATTCTGGGTGTCATGATAATAGGATTCATCGGCGGTGGATCGCTGTACATACTTGGTGCCCCGTTCGCGGAACAGGTCCTGAGTGCCGCGGGATCGAAGTTCACTCTTATCCTGTCGATGCTGCTTGGAGGCGTGGTTGCCGGGGCCGCGTTGGCTCCGGTTACAGCCAAGAGGTTGCCGATAGACAAGTGGTTCGGCAGGGCTGTGGTCGGTTTCGGGGTAACCATGATCGTGTTCACGTTCGTAAGTTTCTACCCGCTTTCCCTGGTTGTGATATTCATTGGCGGGGGTTTCCTCGGGTTCCTGATAGTAAACGCTTATACACTTCTCCATCACAACCTTGATGAAGCGGTTCGCGGGAGAGTGTTCGCCGCCCTTCAGACGATAATGAGGACCTGTCTGGTAATTTCAATGGGTGTTTTCGCCCTTGTCGCCAACCTCTGCAATAAATGGATTCCCTGGAAACCGGATGATCCTGTATATAAGACACTGAGTCTAGGGTTTATGGAAATAAGCATATATCCGGCAATGGTCGCGTTAATTATCGGGGGGATAATTGTGGTGATCGGCGGGGTTGTGGCAATCCACTCGTTAAAGAAATACTTTGATTCGGTCAAGGAGGTTCAAGGTGGCCAGAGTGCTCCGTCTTCCGCTTAGCAGAGAGGATGTTCAAGACCTGAAGGTGGGCGAAGAGGTCCTCTTGAGCGGCCCGGCGCTTACCATGCGGGATGCTTCACTCAAGAGGTATGAGACGATATTGAATGAAGGCAAACAGCTTCCGGTTGACCTGAAAGGGGAACTGATATTCCACGCGGGCCCTACACCGGCTGCCAGGGGACGTCCATGCGGCTCGATCGGCCCTACCACCACTGCCCGGATGGACCGGTTTCTTTCCTGGATGCTGGAATCGGGAGTGGTGGCGGTGCTGGGAAAAGGGCCGAGAGGCACCGGACACGCCGGGCTGCACGGTCGGCATGGGGCTGTTTACTTTGCCGCGGTGGGAGGTCTTGGGGCCCTTTACGCAGGAATGGTCGAGGAGATCGAGCTGATGGCGTGGGAGGATCTGGGACCCGAAGCCATCTACAGGGTCGAGCTCAAAGATTTTCCGGCGATCGTGGCGATTGATTCCAGGGGAGAGGATATGTACGTTTCCCTGTATACTGATTACAGGAAGCGCGGCTAGACTGCATGGTCGCATTCAACCCGGTGAGATCTCCCGGACGGAAAGGTGTGTAAAAGTGAAAAATCCTTTTATTAGAAGAAAAGGAAGCGGCGGCCTTTTTATAAGTTTAGAAGGTGGCGAAGGTGCCGGTAAAACAACCCAGGCGGAAATGTTGAAAGAGTACTTCCTGTCCCGGGGAATTGATGCGATCATCACCCCCGAACCGGGAGGGACCGAGTTGGGAAAAAGGATCCGCGACATTCTGCTCGATGAAAATATAGATGAGATAACACCGATAGCGGAGGCATGTCTCTTCGCGGCGGACCGGGCCCAGCAGGTAAAACTGATAATAGAGCCTGCGATAAAAAAAGGATGGATGGTGATCAGCGACCGCTATGTGGACAGCTCGCTGGTATATCAGGGAGTGGCGCGAGGTTGCGGCCTGGAGCCGGTCAAGAACCTCAACGAATGGGCCACCGATGAAAGGGTGCCGGATATTACCATTTACCTGGATATCCCTGTCGCCAGGGGGCTTGACCGGATTGCTTCGTGTGAGAAGGACAGAATAGAAAAGGAAACAAGGGAGTTTCACGAAAACGTCCGTAACGCGTATAAGACCCTGATGAAGCTCTCCGGGGGCAGGATAGTGGAAGTGGACGCTCTGGGCACACCCGAATCGGTCCACCACCGGGTGGTCCAGGAGATTGAAAAGATCGTTTGACCGGCTTTGAACGCAGGTAGTGATTACTATTGCTCTGGGATCGGATAATCGGCCACGAAACAGTAAAAATAAGTCTTCGCAAATCAGTCGCGGATGGGACGGTCGGGCACGCTTACCTTTTTACCGGCCCGTCCTCGGTCGGCAAATCCATGGTCGCTAAAACCCTCGCAGCCTCTATGATATGTCCCGATGACGGTTGCGGTGAATGCAATGCATGCAGAAAAATACTGGAAGATAAACACCCCGACGTTAGAGTCGTAAAACCCGCCGGCAAGAATATACCCGTGGAGACCATCCGGGAGTTGAGGCTCGACTCTTTCAAGAAGCCCGTCGAGTCCGAACGCAAGGTGTACATAATAAAGAACGCGGAGCGGATGTGGGAAGAAGGTGCTTCGACCCTGTTGAAGGTTCTTGAGGAGCCGGCCGAGAACGTGACTTTCATTCTGATTACGGCCAGCCCCGGCGCGGTGTTGCCGACGATCAGGTCACGGTGCCGCGAGGTAAAGTTCTCCAGGGTGCCGGTAGCGGAAATGAAGAGTTACCTGGAGTCGGAGAAAGGAATCTCGGGGGAGAGGCTGGAGTTGATTGTCAGCCTGTCCGGTGGGATATTGAATCGCGCGATCGGGTATGTCGAAGAGCCATGGCGATTGAACCGGAGGGACACTGTAATAACCGTTGCCCGCGAGTTGAGGAGGGCTGATTTGAACCGCACTCTGCAGATGGCCCAGGAACTCAGGGAGGAAATCCTTATGCCGTTGAAACGGATTGAAGATGGTTACGACTCGAAAAAGCTGGAGTTGGACGATGGAAGCATTGACACCGGAACACTGAGGTCGCTGCTGAAAAGCCTTGACGAGGAGCGCAAAAGAGAAAAGATCAAGAACGAGATCAAAGGTGTCAAAGAAGTCTTCTCGATGCTCGGCTGGTGGTTTCGTGATATTCTGGTATTCAAAGAAGGGGCGGGAAGATCGCTTCTTGTCAACCGGGATATGGAAGTGGAGATCGCAGAGGAAGCGGAATCGCTTCCGGTCGAGAGCATTATGGGATGTATTGATTTGGTTTCAGAAAGCATTAAAGCGGTGGAGCGGAACGTCCCGCTCCAGTTGAATATTGAAAGCACACTTTTCGGAATACAGGTTGCGTTAAATGCCTAAAGCTGTCGGTGTTTCTTTTCGTCAAGGGGGCAAGGTTTATCTATATGACCCCGAGGATCTGCAGTTGGTGCCGGGAGACGAGGTCGTTGTGCCCGCCGCCCGCGGCGTTGGTTATGGGACTGTCGTGTCCGCCATCCGTGAAGTTCCCGGTGAGGAGCTGAGTGAGACCCTTAAAAAGGTTATGCGCAGGGCGACCGCCAAAGACCGCGAGCGTAAGCGCCAGAACGCGTCCAGGGAACAGGAAGCGTACCGCACCGCCCGGGAGATGATCCAGAAGCACGGACTACCAATGAAACTGGTCGATGCCGACTATATGTTCGACGGCAGCAGCATCATTTTTTATTTTACTGCTGACGGAAGGGTCGATTTCCGGGAACTGGTAAAAGACCTGGCGTCAACACTCAGAACCAGGATAGAGCTGCGGCAGGTGGGTGTCCGGGACGAGGCGAAAATGATAGGCGGGCTTGGGCCTTGCGGACGGGACCTGTGCTGCAGTTGTTTCTTGAGCGATTTCGATCCTGTTTCCATTAAGATGGCGAAAGAGCAGGACCTTCCGCTGAATCCCAACAAGATAAGCGGTATCTGCGGGCGTTTGATGTGCTGTCTCAAGTATGAAGTGGATGCCTACGAAGATTTCAATTCAAGAGCGCCGCGCATGGGGAGCAAGGTCGAGATAGAGGGAGAAAAAGGCACGGTTATAGGATACCAGGTGCCTAAAGGCAGGGTAATTGTCGTTATGGAAAATGGCAGCAGAATGGATGTCCCCCTTTCTCAACTGGCAGGCAAAAAGGATTCCAGGGTTAAGAAGCTGAAGCGGAAGAAGACCTGATCAGGGTATGCTCCATCGAGCCTGTTTATGTCCCCCCTTGCCAATCGCGGTAATCTTTTTTTCATGCTAAGATTGGACTATGGAAGCCGCCGCCGGCCGGATCTACAACGGCGGTTTCGCATTTTCTGACAAGGAGTATCAGTGAGCGATGTATGAGATAAGAGTCCACGGCCTGGGAGGCCAAGGTTCGGTGACCATGGCGACATGGATCGCTAAAGCAGGATATGCCACCGGCAAGCACGTTCAGGCGTTTCCCTTCTTCGGCGCGGAGCGCAGGGGGGCCCCGGTGAAGGCGTTCGCAAGAATCGACGAAGACCCGATTAACCTTAGAAGCCAGGTGTACGATCCCGATCTTCTCGTGGTAACGAGCCCTAATTTGCTGGACGCGGCTCTCTCTGACGGATTTTCCGAACATGGACATCTCCTTATTAACTGCGGAGAGGACCTTGCGAAGCGTCTTTCGGGTGAATGCAAAATGGATATTTTCTATCTCGACGCGATCAGCATTGCAATGGACGCGGGGCTGGAATACGACGGTATGCCGATGGTGAACATCCCTCTTTTCTCGGCGGTTATTAAACAGGCCGAGATTGGTTCTTTCGAGGTTGTGATGGATGTTCTGGCGGGACCGTCCGGGCGGGGTAATCCCGATGATTACATGACCGCCGCAAGGAAAGGTTTCGAAGGTGTTAGGGTGGCAAAGCTTTGACGCACTGTTTCCACAAAAATAAGCCTCACCCGGTGGCCGCAAAACCTGGGCCCCTCCTGGGTGAAATCCTGGATTTACGGATGTGAACCATGATCGAAAAAGACGATGACATCGGGTATATAAACTCAATATCACTACCCATCAAGGGTTGCGCGGGGGACACCGGGGAATGGCGGATATTCAAGCCGGTGAAGGACGCGGAGAAATGTAATGAATGCCTTCTTTGCTGGATATACTGCCCTGAGGCAACGATATCCAAGGAAGGCGTGGAGATAGACTATCAGTACTGCAAGGGATGCGGGATCTGCGCGGTAGAGTGTCCCACCGGTGCGATAACCATGGTCAAGGAGGAAAAACGTTGAAGGTGCTGGAAACCGGCAACCACCTGGTTGCCCTGGCGGTAAGGGCCGCAGGTGTCGAAGTCGTGCCGGCATACCCGATAACGCCCCAGACCCAGGTGGTCGAGAAGATCGCAGATCTTATCGACCAGGGCAAAATGGACGCCGAGTATATCCCGGTTGAGTCCGAGCATAGTGCCTGCGCCGCCCTGATAGCGGCATCGCTGACCGGGGTTCGCGCTTTCTCCGCCACAAGCTCTCACGGTCTTGCCTATATGCATGAAATGCTTCACTTCGCCGCCGGACTTCGTACTCCCGTGGTAATGGTTAATGTAAACAGGTCGCTGGGGCCTGGATGGAATATCTGGTGTGACCATCAGGACTCGATCAGCGCCCGCGACACCGGGTGGATGCAAGTGTATGTTTCCAGCCATCAGGAGACGGTTGACACGGTTATCCAGGCTTTCAGGATTGCCGAGGACCATGACGTCATGCTTCCGATAATGGTCAACCTGGACGCGTTTGTGATATCTCATACATACATGGACGCTATTGTGCCCGAACCGGAAGAGGTTTCGGAGTTCCTGCCCCGGTACAGGCCTCTCTGGGCGTTGGACACGAGGCTGCCGGTGACTCATGGTTCGGTGGTCTACCCGTCGGAATTTTCCGAAACGAGGCAATCGATGCAGCAAAGCCAGACAAGGGCTATAGGGGTGATCAAGGAAGCAGCCACGCGGTTCGGGGAACTGTTCGGCCGTCATCATGGTGACATGGTTGATTACTACCGGCTCGATGACGCCGAATATGTCATTGTGTCGATGGGAAGCCTGGCCGCGGAAACCATGATTTCCATCGATGCCATGAGGGAAAAAGGAATCAAGGTGGGCCTTCTCCGGGTCCGTTTCTTCAGGCCTTTCCCGGTGGCGGAGCTTCAGGAGTTATGCCGCGGAAGAAAAAGCATACTGGTAATCGACCGAAACTACTCTTACGGCCTTGCCGGTGTGCTTTACACGGAGTTGAAGGCCGCGCTGTATGGTTTGTCCGACACTCCGGTAAGAAACCTCATCGTTGGTCTCGGCGGCAGGGATGTCTCAAATGAACTGATAGCTGAAAAAGCCATGGAGTCTTTTGAGGGTAAGCTTGGGGAGATCACCTGGGGTGATACCCAGATAACAAAAGCGCATGTCGTGACCAGGGAACTCCTGGAACGGTTTCAGGAGCTGTATAACAAGAAATAGTCAATCGGGAGTTGGAGTCTAATGGTAACGGTAAGAAAATTACCGGAAGAAGAACTGTTCCTGCCCGGCAGCGTAGCATGCCAGGGCTGCCCTTCAAGCCTGGGGCTCAGGATCGCCTTCAAGGCGCTCGGGAAAAATACTGTTCTAATCGTGGTCGCGTCCTGCACTTCCGTCTTGCAGGGCTCATACCCTTATTCGGCGATCAACCTGCCGCTCTACAATGTGGCGTTTGCCACAGGCGGGGCGAGCGCTTCGGGAGTTGTCGCCGGGATAAGAGCCCTCGCCAAGCGGGGAGTTTTCGAAGAAGAACCGACAGTGCTCGTATGGGCGGGAGACGGTGGAACCTACGACATAGGGATCCAGTCTCTCTCCGGGGCGGCTGAACGTGAAACCGATTTCATCTATGTCTGCCTGAACAATGAGATGTACTCGAATACCGGCACTCAAAGAAGTGGTGCAACTCCGCTTGGTGCCTGGACGACTACTACGCCCGGCGGCAAGGCGCAGCACCGCAAAGATATCGCCCAGATAATGATTGCCCATAAGATTCCTTATGTGGCGACGGCGTCTCTGGCATACCCCGTGGATTTCTATCAGAAGATGCTGAAAGCCAACAGTATTCGTGGCACAAAATATATAGAACTGCTTGCGCCCTGCCCTCCGGGCTGGAAGTTCGCCGCGGACCAGATGATCGAGGTCAGCCGGAAAGCCGTGGAAAGCGGGATGTGGCTTCTTTACGAGCATGAGCAGGGGGATACCAGGCTGACAGGTGTTACCAGGCGTATCATTGAGGGCAAGGTAAAGAAGAGGCCAGTGAAAGATTATATCGAGATACAGGGCCGTTTCTCCAATATTCTCGCCAGCAGGGAAGGCCAGGAAGCGGAAGAGATGCTGGAGAGCGAAGTCTCGGAGTCGATTAAGAGGCTCCAGGGGTGGGTGCCGGAGTATATTTGATATGATAGGCACTGTGAAGGACCGAAGGAAGCCGGTGTAGCTCAGTCGGTAGAGCGGCTCACTCGTAATGAGCAGGTCAGCGGTTCGAATCCGCTCGCCGGCTCCATAATAACGGTTAGATTAGTACCGGAGTAATATCAGAAAGGTACTGCACAATTGCGTCCTGTCAAAGATTCCAAACTCCTGTTCATTCTGGTTCTTGCGCCATTTCTTTTTCTTCTATTTGCCACTCTGGTTACGGGGTGTTCCGGTAAGGCGAAAACAGGGTCGAAAGAGGAAAGCGAAACAAAAGCTGGTTTCGGGCAGTTTATTGATTACATCGATTCGGTTGGATCAAACGCTGTTGTCATCGCGTGTGCCGGGGATGTGAACTTCGGCGCGAGCATAACCCAGTATCTGCGGTCCAACGGCACCGGTTATCCATGGCTGGACGCGGGAAAGTATTTCGGCAGCGC
>JAFGMY010000021.1 GCA_016927325.1 Actinomycetota bacterium
TTGAAACATTGTAGGTAGTTACGTAATCGGCAAGGTTGTATGAGCGCCTCGACCGGGGAGGAACAGTATCAACCGGCCCCGGGACTGCACCTTCATCGGTTTGCAGTTCCATCGTAATATCTGCGTTGCTGTCACCCGGGTTTTGCACCAGCACCCATGTCTCGTAACCCGGGGCGGTGCACCCTTCAGCCAGGTACCACTGTGTAGCGGTTTGCGTGACGCCTGCGTTTGAGTGTGCCCAGTCTCGTGCTGGTGAATACATCGCTCTTTCACAAAAAACGGGAATGTCGGATGTGACCATGGTTGAAACGTCGGGATTTCCCGGCACTGTATCAGCGGCGTTTACGGTCGCCCTGGAAAACGGTTCGATCGTTATGCTTAAATCCTGCGGTTCACCCGATGAGGTCATATATTTCAGTGTTGCATGGGCCTCGCGGTTATCCCAGTTTAGTATCAATATCCATGTTTCATAGCCGTATGCCGTGCAACCCTCGGCCATGTACCAGGTTTGTGACGGTTCAGTCATGCCCCCGCCGCAGTGGGCCCATTCATTGTCCGGAGCGACCCCGGTGCCGCTTATCTGCTGTTCCACCAGGATTCCGGCATCTACGGCTTCAGCCTCCGCCGGCAACGTTAAAGAACACGCCATAAGGATGACCGCGGCCAGAACTGCGACTATTGGGAGTTTCCCGGCAATGCATGAACGGTTCCAGGACACTGTACTCTCCTCTCAATCAACTTGAGAAAGCGATACCCTGATGATAACATGCTTGAGTCAATTAGCTTTGGAGGATTTTATTATGAAAGCGTTGGTACTGTGCGGTGGCACCGGCACAAGGTTGCGGCCGATAACACATACAATGGCAAAACAACTGGTGCCGATCGCGAATAAGCCGGTTCTTTATTACGGCCTCGAGGCTTTGGCCGCGGCGGGAATCGAGGATGTCGGCATTATAGTGGGAGATACAAGAAAAGAGATAATGGAGGCTGTCGGCGACGGCTCCAGGTGGGGTATCAGGGTTACCTACGTATACCAGGAGGAACCCCTTGGGCTGGCCCACGCCGTTTTAACCGCGGAGGAGTTTCTGGGAAGAGACGATTTTGTGATGTACCTGGGTGATAACCTGATAAAGGACGGCATCACCGGTTGCATGGATGAGTTCAGGGGCAACAAGCCGAACAGCCAGATACTGCTGGCCCACGTAACCGAGCCCCGGCTCTTCGGCGTAGCCGAGCTTGACGGCGGCAGGATTTCCCGCCTCGTTGAGAAGCCTAAAGACCCGCCGAGCGACCTCGCGCTGGTGGGCGTATATATGTTTGACGGCAATATCATGGACGCTGTAAAGGCGATCAAGCCGTCATGGCGAGGTGAGCTGGAAATAACGGACGCGATACAGTGGTTGATAGACAAGGGTATGCGTGTCGATCCTCATATTATTGACGGCTGGTGGAAGGATACGGGCCGCCTGGAGGATATGCTCGAGGCCAACAGAATAATGCTTGAGATCATCGAGCCGGGGAATGAAGGCCATATAGACAGCGATTCGCAGGTTCACGGAAGAGTGATAATCGAGGAAGGCGCACAGATCATAAACAGTACGATAAGGGGGCCCGCGATAATAGGGGAGCGCACCCGTGTCGTCAATTCATTCGTGGGGCCGTTTACTTCGGTTTATTATGATGTCAGCATAATCAACTCGGAAATCGAGCACAGCATTGTGTTGGAAAAAAGTAAGATAAGTGATATACCGGGAAGAATAGAAGACAGCCTTATAGGTCAGAACGTTGAGGTTGGAAGGTCGCCTTCTAAGCCTTCCGCCTACAGGCTGATGCTGGGTGACAACAGCAGGGTTGGAATACTGTAAGGAGATCTGATGATTGAGGGAGTGGAGATAAAGAAATTGCAGGTGGTTCCCGACAGACGGGGTCACTTGATGGAAATACTGAGGCTTGATGACGATATATTCGACAAGTTCGGCCAGATTACCCTGTCGACAGCCTATCCAGGCATAATTAAAGGCTGGGAGAAGCACCAGAGGAAGAATGACAAGGTGGTCTGCGTAAAGGGGATGGCCAAGCTTGTCATGTTTGACGACCGGGAAGGTTCATCATCAGAAGGTGAACTGATGGAAATATCGATAGGAGAACATAAGCCTGTGCTGGTAAAAATCCCAACGGGCGTTTATCACGGTTATAAGTGTATAAGCGAAGTCGAAGCTTATATGGTGAGTATTTCTTCCGAACCTTACAATCATGACAGTCCGGATGTGGAACGCTTGCCGTATGATACTCCTGATATTCCGTACGACTGGGAAATTAAGATGGGTTAAGGGGAAAAAGAGTGAAGATACTGGTTACCGGGTGCTGCGGTTTTATCGGCTCAAATTTCGTAAGATATATGTTTCACAAGTACGATGGGATCTCTATTACAAACCTCGATAAGCTTACATATGCGGGAAACACCGAGAATTTGAGGGATGTCGAGGCGGAGTTCGATTACACATTCGTCCATGGGGATATCGCGGACGAGGTCATCGTGGAGCAGGTCATATCCTGGGGCGGTTTCGATGTAGTGCTGAACTTTGCCGCCGAAAGCCATGTCGACAGGTCGATCACCGGCCCCCGGGAGTTTATTGAAACTGACGTGTTGGGCACTTTCACACTGCTTGATACATGCCGCCGCTACGGAATAAAGAGATTTGTCCAGATATCAACCGATGAGGTCTACGGAAGCATAGAGTCAGGATCTTTCAACGAAGAATCACAGTTGAAGCCCAACAGCCCATACTCTTCCAGCAAGGCGGGGGCGGATCTCCTGGTGCGCTCCTACTTTCAGACCTACGGCTTCCCGGCGATTATCACGCGTTCAAGCAACAACTACGGGCCTTACCAGTATCCAGAGAAGGTAATACCTCTTTTTATTACCAACGCTCTGGACGACCTCAAGGTGCCGCTGTACGGTGACGGCATGAACGTAAGGGACTGGTTGTTCGTCGGGGACAACTGCAGGGCGATCGACCTGGTTCTGATGAACGGTGTGCCGGGGGAAATCTACAACATCGGCGGGGGGCGGGAGCTGACGAACATAGAGTTGACCACCACGATACTTTCCATACTCGGCAAGCCGGAGTCCCTTATCGAATACGTGGAGGACCGCCCGGGCCACGACCGGAGGTACTCGCTTGACATCTCGAAGACCAGGACGCTGGGGTTCGAGCCGCAATCAGACTTCTACTCCATGCTGGCGGAAACAGTAAGGTGGTATGCGGATAACCGCGCCTGGTGGGAACCGCTTAAAAAGTAACAATAATATACTGAATATATCAATTCTTAATATATTAATCAATAATTAACTTATTTATCTCAGTATCAATAGAAATTACCGCAATTCTTTAAAAACTTGAACAGGTTCTTTTCAGTATTTCCTCATTTTGTCGCATCCGGTCTAACGGTTCCCAATTTATGCGTAAAGAAAACCCCTGTATGGCCGATAAAAATAATAGGAAAGCGCGTGGGCGGGTCTTGTCATGCCATGCGATTCAAAAAAGGACCAATATCATGAGTTTCGCAGACCGCGATAAAAGACGGAGTATATTCAGTGTTATTTCAATGATGCTGGCACTGGTTATGGTAGCCTGTATACTTGCTTTTCCCGTCCACAGCGAAGCCGCTTCAATGACCAGGGAAATCCAGGGTTTTTACGCGGCGCAATCAAGTTTTTACGATGCGAAGCCTACCGCGAGCGACATCGACGCCGACGGCCAGGAAGAGTTGATCGTAGGGAACACCAACGGTTACCTGTACTGCTTCAACGCTTACGCCCAAGTCAAATGGGCATACCATACCGGTGCCTCTATCCGTGGTTCGGCCGCCTGCAAGGATGTGGACGGAGACGGCAAGCAGGAAGTTTTTGTGGGGGACATGAACGGAGTGGTCTGGGGCTTCAACTGCTACGGTGGTGTGCTTTCCCAATGGGGTTGGCCCAAGCAGACTCCGGCGACCGGCGGTTATGTGGGAGTTTACTCCTCTCCCGCCATCGGCGATATAAACGGTGACGGCGCCGACGACATTGTGGTCGGCACTTACGGCCACCACGTGTTTGCCTGGAGTTTCAGCGGAGGCCAGCTGCCGGGATGGCCTTACGACAACCAGGATACTATATGGTCTTCACCGGCTCTTGCCGATATCGACCGGGACGGTTTGAAGGAGGTCATCATAGGCGCTGACTCTACCGGTGGTGTTAACTGGCCTTATCCCCCCGGTGGTCTGCTTTACGCTTTCAACGGGGACGGCTCCATGGTTCCGGGCTGGCCGAAGATAACTCCTGAGGTCACATGGTCTTCACCCGCGGTTGCGGATATAGATGGTGACGGTTACTGTGAGATTGTGGTCGGCACGGGACACTACTATAAGGCCATCGGGACGCTCTCCACACAGGGCCACTATGTTTACGCGTACAACCATGACGGTTCAATGGTGCCTGGATTCCCGGTTGCCGTCGGCGGGTCTACGTTCTCCTCACCGGCTATCGGCGACATTAATGGAGACGGCGCTTTAGAGATCGTCATAGGCGTTAACGGCATGCGGGGCATTGGGGAAGACCAGATCGTCGCGATCAGGCCTGACGGTCAGTTTGCGTGGGTCGGAGGTTCGCTGGGCGGCCCGAATATGGGTTCGCCCGCTCTGGGGGATACGAACGGAGACGGAAAGGCGGAGGCGATCCTGGGTTCGGGAATAGAGTTGGGGGCCTGGGACTCATGGGGAAACCTGGTGTGGCGCCAGGTGTTGGATAACTACATTATTACAAGCCCTGTTGTTGGAGATTTTGATTCGGATGGCCGGGTGGAAGTGGCGGTCGGAACGGGAGACGCAACCGGGGGAAGTCGTCCGGGAGGCAGCTTCTATATTTTTGATTGCGGAGAGAACAAGTATTTGAATGGAAGCAGCAAATCGGCATTCCCATGGACGATGTTCCGTTACCAGAGCGATCATCACGGTTCAGTGCTGATCGGCAATGAGCCTCTGCCACCACCACCGCCACCACCACCGGCCAATTTCCATGAGTACATTCTGCTTATGAACCCGGGCAGCCGGACCGCGACCGCCCGGATAGAGTTGATGAACGAGCAGGGGCAGGTCGTGACCGTTTTCAGGGAGGTCGCGCCCTCGTCGAGGTCCACCTTTATGGTGAACCAGGCAATGGCGGGGTGCGGCGTAAGCGCAAAAGTGACATCGGACCAACCCATAATATGTGAACGGGCGATGTACTTTAATTTCCAGGGGAGATGGCAGGGGGGCACTGATTCCGCGGGAGCGCAGGAGCCTGCGGACACCTGGTTCCTGGCCGAAGGTTACACCGCTGATAATTTCGACGAGTATGTATTGGTTCAGAATCCGGGGAACAGCCCCGTGAATGCTACGATGACGTTCATGGTGGAGGGGGGGTCACCACAGACCGCTGGATTCAATATAGCGCCCCAGAGCAGGTTCACGTTAAACGTGAAGGACATTCCCGGTCTTCAGAACGCTTCTGTTTCGACGAAGATAGAGGCTTCCGGAGATGTCATATGCGAAAGGTCGATGTACTTCAACTACAACGGCAATGTCGGCGGCCACAACGCGATGGGCGTTTCGGAACCGGCACGGCAGTGGTATCTTGCGGAAGGGTACACCGCCCAGAGTTACGATACATACGTTCTGATCCAGAACCCGGGGAGCACCAAAGCCGAGGTCGAAGTGAATTTACTGAGAAGTGACGGCGTCCAGAAGAAGGTGGCTGTGACGCTGCCGCCGATGAGCCGCAAGACGGTCAAGGTGGACGATGTCCCCGGGTTTGAAGCGGCGGAAGTTTCAACGGAAGTCAACTCGGATGAGCCGGTCATAGCCGAGAGGGCTATGTACTTCAACTCCAACGGCAGGGACGGCGGCCATGACTCGACCGGTGTCTCCGAACCGGCCCATACCTGGTATCTCGCGGAGGGTTATACGGGAGGCTCGTTTGACACATATGTGCTCGTAATGAACCCGCGAAACGAAAAGGCTACCATCAAGGCGACTTTCATGCGAAGCGACGGACACGTTTACTCTGAGAACAGGGAACTGCTTCCACGCTCGCGTTACACGATCCATGTCGATGAGATTCCTGGTTTCGAGAGCGCCGAGGTGTCGACATTAATCGAGGGAATTGGAGGAGAGGTCATCGCGGAACGCGCGATGTACTACGTATATAACGATGCTTATCCAGGAGGACACGATTCGACGGGAGTGAAAAACGCCTCCACGGTCTGGTACTTCGCGGAGGGATATACCGGTTTGTAGGAAGGTATTCCAGTGGACAGATGTCCCCCCCTTCTTGGGAACAGTGCCATCCTTCACTTATCCTTTCCCAGCGAGGATAAAGGGAAGGGGGGGTTCTCCTCCCGCTTTCGACGCTCTTCCTGTTGGCCCTTCTCTCGCCCGAGAGGAGGGCCAAACCTTTCAAACGGAAATTGAAACCTTGAAAACCCCCCGAATTCAATTCATAAAAAGGCCCGGACTTTATTACTCTTACGCCGGAACTTATCTTTAATCCTCCGGCGCAAAAAGACCTGGAGTAAAACGCGGGGGAACGGTCCCCCGCCTCAACCCCTCTTGAGCCCGGGGCTTTCCAGCCCCGGAACTGCAGAAAGACGTCATTGCGGAGGAACGGTCCCCCGCTCCAATCGTTAAACGGTTTGATATCCGTACGTTCCGGTGCGGACTGAAGGCCAGGCCGGAACTGCGACAAGAGTGTCTCACCGTAAATGATTCATGAGGAAAAAAGGGAACATCAGGTCTCGTCGCTTACCAGCTTGAAGGGGCGGATATCAATGACCGGCGAGAGCTTGCCGCCTCCGTGCAGAAGGTAATACCTTCGCGAAAGGTATATAGCCCCCGCATACAGCAGAATCCAGCAGATTGAAAGAACTATCGACCACTCACCTGCCGGATGAAAGACGGGGAAAACAAAAAGCAGAATTCGGGTTACCACATTATTGTTGAGGAAATGCGGAAGGAATATATTATTGCCGTAGTTCTCCATTCCATATGTACCCACAATAAAGCGGAAAGCCCATACAGTTGTTATCAGTTGCAGAAGGGCGAACGCGGACGCGAACCCCCAGGCGGTTTTTGACCGGCACCGGTCAAGGAAAAGCGCGATGCAAACCGTAAAAAGCGGCACCAGCGGCAGGACGTACCTCTGGGCCGGAGCAGCCCCGCCGTTCCAGGATTGAAATGTCCCCATGAACAGCGTTTGCAGTACTATGCATACCAGGAAATACTTCCACCAGTTGTCCCACTCGAACCTGTTGTTCTGGAGTGACAGGCCGAGCGGGAACAGAAGGTAAACGGGAGCGAATATGAAAAGGCCCCAGGCCCTGTCCAGGTACATCCCCGCGATTCCCCATACGGAGTTGGTGCCCCAGAAGCCCCCCTGGAACTTGCTGCCGCCTGACGCGGTCAGCCCCTTGAGCAGATTAGGCCCGTAGGTTATGCCGGTTAGAACAAGCAGGAGTGCGATGCAGGCACTTGCCGGGATCAGCCACGCAGCAAGCAGGCGCATATCTTTAGTTGGTCTGACGATAAGGAATAAAATGAACAAAGCGATAGAAAGCGGAAAGAACTTGGGATGAAGAAGCATGAGGATTCCCGCGCAGAGACCACCAACCACGGCATGGACCGTCCGGCCCGAAACCATGAGCCTCCAACCGCTCCAGGTCGCCAGAGCGATAAGGAAGAGACCCACCGTTTCGGGGTAGATCAAACGTGAATAGAGAAGCACCGGGTAGGTCATGAAAAGGACAAGGGTTACCGTCATCGCAACCGCTCTTCTGGTAAAACGATCGGCGATAAGGAAAGTGAAAGCCGCGGCCAGGGCTGTAAACAGTATCATCGTAAACGCCGCGCCACGGTAACCGAAGAGCCGGAAAGCGGGCAGCACGAGAAGGGACAGGAACATGGGGTGGGTTGAAACAAAACGGTCTTCATTGACCTTCGCGATATGCCAGAGTTCTATATCCTGGTCGAAATATGGTCGATACTGCTCCGCTTTGTAGTTGTTGGTCAGTTCCAGGTCGAAGTCCCGGAGTATGCTTTCGTTGATCATGAGGTAATGGGGCTCATCACCTTGAGTGAGCGGGGCACCATTGTACTGCGGGAAGACAAGCATTATTACCGTGTAGATAATAAGGCATGTCAGAAAAAGAAACACCGCCGCCCGCGACCGGGACGAAAGGCCGGTCCAACCCCTGAGAACGCGCAGGCATTGCCCTGCAACCCGGTCGAGCAGTCCCCCGGAGGTTGTCTTTTCGTTTATATCCTCTATTTCTTCCTGCATACAATTACCAGATCGTAAGCTCTACGGGGCATGAATCTTCCGAGATTGCAGAAAAACCTGAACATGGGCCTGTACTTCGGGTCGGTAAAGAGCCTTATCAGCATATCGACACGGACGCCCCTGGGGCGGTACCAGTTAAGTCCCAGTTCAAGGTAGATGCCCGTCGTTTTCAAGACTTTGTATCCATGTCTGGAAGCGATCGCTTTCAGTTCCTTCATGTTCATCTCATGGATATGCTCGTGGTGGACGAGAACGGCCTCGCGGTTCGCCCGCGCGAGCAGCCTGTCCCGGTTTGGAGTTGAAAGTATCAGAACGCCGCCTGGAGCGAGGACCCTGGTCCACTCCTTCATCGCCTGTTCGGGATCGTTGACATGCTCGATGATCTCGCCGGCATAAACCGCGTCGAATGATTCATCGTCCCACGGCAGCTCGAGCGCGTTCGCCACAATCCAGTTCCAGTCCGGGGCGAGCTTCCGCATTTTTTCCATTGCCGCGCTGTCCAGATCGCAGCAGGTCAGGTTGAAGTTCCACTCTTTGCTGACCATGTAAAAGATGCTGTAGCCGGAACCTACATCGAGAACCCTGCTTCCCGGCTTGATGTATTTCCTGAACATGTGACCGAGTACCCTGAGCCTGGCTTCATGGAACTCGTCGAGGAACGGGTGCTCAACCCGGTATTCCTCCTGATGGGAATCCAACTGGTAATACTTCTCGAGAAGCGCGGCGTCGGTCACACGGATCGGAATCTCCAGAGTTTTTTCACCTCGAACAGCGCTGGCGACCATGCTCGGCCAGATTACGGCGCCGATTTCATGTTCCTTTTCGTCCGCGCTGATTCGCAAGTCCGACTCAGGGTACAGGAGGCTCACCTTGTCTTCATCATCGCTGAGCCACTCTATGTTCAGTTCAGCGGTACCGCCCGGAGCCCCCTTGAACGTCCACGCTCCGAACTTCTCGCTGTTATTTACCGCTTTTCCCTTGCCTTCAATTCTAACCACCAGGTCGCCGTCACCGGCGTTTCCTGGAACATCTATCCCGATACTCATTTTCGGCCCGTCGGCCAGGATTATCTCTACGGTATTATCGATCACGCGGTGCCCTCCGTAACTCTGTCAAGGTAATTTTTCAGTAATTCGGCGACTGATTCTTTCGAGAAATAACCAAGACGCTTTCGCTGACCTTCAATAATCTTATTTCGAAGTCCCGGGTCCGTCCGCAGAAGCTCCATCAGCTCAGCCACATGCTTAAACTCCTTGCTCGAAAAGGATATTCCCGCACCGGAAAGAGTATGTGGAATCGCTGTAGACGAATAAGCGAGGAGCGGAAGATCGAACGCCATGCTCTCCACCAGCGGAACCGCGAACCCCTCATGTTCACTCATGGACAGGAAGACATCAGCGTCCCTGTAGCTGGCGGCCAGATCTTCATCGCTGATCCTTCCGGTGAAGTGAACGTTTTGCCACAGGCCGAGAGAATCCAGGAGCCAGCGCAGTTGCGCGTCATAACGGTCTACCCAGGAGGGGCCGATGAGAAACAGGTTGGAGTTTGAATTGATACACCTGTTGTAACAGAAGAACGCGCGCAGCAGGTCTTCGATCCGCTTATTGGGGACAGCCCTTCCGACGAACAAGACATTGAAGCTTTTTTTGTATCCCGAGACAGGGCCGCTACTGGCGGCTTTCTTCTTCATGCTCTCGTAGTCAATGAAAATAGGGAGCACCCCCGTCTTCTCGGGTTCGAACCCCATTTCCACGAGCTCGAGGCGGTTGTACTCCGAGTCGCCGAGAGCCAGGTCGCACTCCTTGAGTTGCGGAAGCAGTTCCCTTCCCAGGCGGCAGAACTCGGCGACCCCCTTGTCGTAAGCGGCGAAATACTCGGGAGGGGTTATATTATGATAAATCAGTACGCGTTTCCCGGGGAACTCCAGGTACTTCCGGTAGTTTTCACAGTAGAGGGAGTAGTGGAAGATAAGGACGTCGCCGGTGGAGAAATCGGCTGTCGGGAAACAGGTATCGGGCCTGGCGACCTGTGAGCCGAATTCGTCAAGCGTATTCGCAAAGATTGAGGTTGAGCACCCCCGCGACGCAAGCTCGCGATTGATCTCCAGGACGTGGTTGCTGACCGCGTCCCCGAACTCGAGGCGTGCGCATAACTGAATTACATTCACGGATTGATCACACTCCAAGGGCTTTATATAGCCGCTCGACAACCGAGTCCCAATTATACTCTTTCTCCACATACTCACGCCCGGCTTTACCCATGCGCGCCGCCAGGCTTTCATCTTCCAGCAAAAGCTTGAGAGACTCCGCGAACTCAGGGTAGTTGCCGAAAGCCAGACCGCCGCCGCTTGCGCGGACATGGTCCCGTGTTACATCGCACTCCCTGTGGACGAGCGCCGGCTTGCCCGCGAGCCACGATTCCATGAGCACTATCGAGAAACTCTCGTTGACCGAAGGCTGGCAGAAAGCGAAGGAGGAATCGTAGCTGTCTCTCACCTGCCGCTCGCTGACGGTCCCGAGATCAAAAATCAGGTGAGATGACCGTGGAGGGATTTCGACTTCGCCCGCTCCGATCAACACCAGTGAACAGCTCCAGGGGTTTTCGGCGATGAAACGGTTGAAGTACCCGATCAGCAACGGGGTGTTTTTTCCATCTTCACGGCGGCCCGCATACAGCAGGTACTTTCCTCTCACGGGGTGGCGGTTCCGAAACGCGCTGCCATCCCCGGGGACGCCCACGAAACCCATCCCGACCACATGACCGGGTTTGTCTATGCCCAGCAGTCGGGTCGCGAGCTTCTGTTCGCCGACGCTGTTAAAAATAAGCCCTCCCGCGCTTTTAAGCATTTTCTGAATCAGTGATTTATGGGCGAAAGGTTCGTCATGGAGGCAAGGAATTATGTACGACCGGTCCGGCAACAGCTTTGAGCCGAAATAGGTGGTCCCGAAAAGGTATGGGAGGAATATCAGCCGGGAGTACTCTTTTCCGTGTACGGCGAGGTATTCGATCAACTCCGGGCTTCTGACCACTCCGTCAAGCCAAATCAACTGCTCGTCTTCGCTGATGTTCCTGCCCCTTGCGATATCGTGAAGCACTCCATGCAGGTTTGGATCGCCCAGGTTGGTCTCAGCCGGGAACCGGATAACTTTCACCCCGTTAACGGTGTCCCGGCCGGCGGGGTAGTGGTTCAGCCATGTATGGTGACTTAACGCCTGGGTTGTCAGTACCGTAACGTCGATCCCGCGCCGTGCCAGCTCCTCGGCATGGCTTCTGGCCAGGTTCTCCGCGCCGCCCACGATCTCGGGGCCGTAGCGTGGGACAATATAGGCGAGTTTCAAAGGATTTTGCCGGGGGCCCAATACTCTCTCCCGTTTATTTACCGGCGAAAGCGATGTAATTAGTCGCGCCGGTTGCCGTGTTGCTTGTGCCTTGCCTGATTCTTATATTTTTAAAACCCGCTATTCCGAGTGCTTTCTCAATCACGGGTGCGGCGGACCATGGTAAGGTACCGACTGGGGAAAGCCCATGCACTGCGACCATGACAGTGCCGCCTTTCCGGAGTGCCAGATAAGAGTTTCTGAGCAGATTCACCAGCATTCCCGGGTTTTCCATGAAGGAAAGCTCGCTGATGAGAATTGAGTCAAGACTCTCTTCCGGGGCCTGACACAGAAAAGTTTCGGGGTTTTCAGTTGTGCCCGGGACAACCTCTTCTTTCTCTTCCCAGGTCGATCCCCGGGAAACCTTATAAACGGCGAATCCTTTTTGCTTCAACTTTCCGGGAATTACACCCGGACATGGATACAGCACCGTCAAACTCTTGACGGTTACCAGTTCCGCCTTGATGGTGTCGGCGGTCCAGGAGTTCATCCCGTCATCGATGAGCACCCCGGCAAGTTCGGAGATATCTTCTTCGTGTGCCAGCTCCCTTGCCCTCCGAAGAACAGCTTCTTTCTTGATGGCGTCAAGAGCATTTGCGGCGTGCCGGTTAAACGCCGTCTGTTCCCTCTGGATCGGACCGACGGCGATCCTGGCCCAGAGCCTGGCAATTCTCTTCACAAAGACGATAAGCGGCGCTATGATTTTTTTTTCGGTAGCGACCGGGTAAGCGGTTGTAACTTCCCAGGAGGCCATTGCCCGCGTGGAGGAGTAGTCGAGAGCCGCGAGGGCGGAAAGGCCGGCGGAACTGTCTTCGTCGGGGAGCCTGTCGGCTACAAGCGATTCCACCTCATGGTTGTATATACCGGCGGCTTCTCTCTCTTTAATCCGTTTTTCAATCTCCCGCTCTATAGCTTCGGTGTCGATGTCTTTGTTTTTCAGTTCAAAATCAGGACACACATTTACCTCCCGGAATTGCCGTCCCGCCCGTCTGACCTGCATTGGAATTATCTATTATACTTTATCCCCCCGGAGTTGTGTCCGTGTCATTTCTGTGTGGTACCGCACCAGACAGACGCGCCCCAACCTTGCCGAACCACATACCACAGGTACCTTTGCGCTGACATGCGAGTTGATACCAAGGCGGCAGCCGAAAGAAAAGCCAATTAATTACGTATATATGTTAAAGTTTCTAGGTATTTTGGTTGTTATTGATTTCCCGGATGAAGAGGAATAGAGGTATAGTTGGACTGTCTTCACCTGATACATCGTTACTGGCCCGCGCAGGGCGGTTCCGAGAAGTTCATGATAGAGATAAGCGAGCGTCTCGCAAGGGACGGCAACCGTGTGGATGTCTTCACCTCCGACGCCATGGATATCCAGCATTACTGGCTTCCGCACAAGGACAGGATCAGCACTTCACGTGAAGAGCACAACGGTGTGGATATTCACCGTTTTAAGGTTCACCGGTTCCCCAAGCACGCCCAGGTGTTAAGGGTGCTGGGAAAGATGCCGGGACTGATGCCGAAAAGTACTTTCTCCTTTCCATCCCCCATGATCCCGGGGATGTTCCGGGAGATAATGAATAACGGCGGCTTCGATATCGTCCACGCGACCGCCCTTCCGTATGACGCGATTTTATACGCGGGCTACGTGGCTTCGAAAAGAAACAGTATCCCTTTTGTGCTGTCTCCGTTCCTGCATCTGGGCGAACAGAAAAGCGATGAAGTGAGGCGTTATTACACGAGGCCCCACCAGATGGAGCTTCTCCGCTCCGCGGATATAATAACTGTACAGACTGATATCGAAAGGGATTTCCTCATCGATGAAGGTTTTTCCGAAAAGCGTCTGTTGATGCTTGGCATGGGCATTAACCCTGATGAGCTCACCGGCGGAGACGGTGAAAGGTTCAGGGCGAAATACGATATCTTAGGCCCGATAGTCTGTTATATCGGCCCTAAGACCTACGACAAGGGAACCTTCCACCTCGTGGAGGCGATGGAATCCCTGTGGCACTCGGGCGACCCGTCCAACCTTGTGATGGCCGGAAAGAACATCGAGGACTTCAGGCGTTACCACGAGAAACTTCCCGAAAAGATCAAGTCGAAGTGTGTAATGATGGATTATATCCCCGAGCAGGACAAGCTCGATCTGCTCGATGCTTGTGAACTGCTGGTGCTTCCTTCGCGGTCGGATTCCTTCGGAATCGTGTTTCTCGAGGCCTGGTTTTACGGGAAACCGGTTGTCGGCGCGCGCGCAGGAGGAATACCCGGTCTTGTCAGGGACGAAGTCGACGGCCTTCTGGTGCCCTTCGGCGGCGCAAGAGAGCTTGCGACCGCAATCTCCAGGCTCTTAACCGACAAGAAACTCGCGGGGAGCCTCGGCGGGGCGGGAAGGGAGCGGGTCCTCAAGCATTACAAGTGGGACGACAAGTATGACATTATTAAAGCCCTGTACACTGAGTTGACCGGAGGGCGCAGAGTTGACTAAGAAGGGTGTCGATATTGAACAGGTGATGGAGGAGGTAAACAGGGCGGTCGCGGCTCCGGAAACCATGCTGGCGGAGTTCTGGGCGGAAAACCGGCCGAACGCGCCTAACCTCGCTTTTATCTACCCGCCGCACTCGAAAAGTCTGCAGGTGAACCTCGACCTGGTGAGCAGAAACTGGGAGATCGACGGCGATTTCGAGATAGGGTCCAGAAGAAAGTTTGTCGGTGGCATTATTTCAGCTTTCAAGAAGATGGTGAAGAGGGCCACCAGCTGGTATATCAACCCGATCGTCCACCAGGTGCGCAAATTCAATATGCTTGTGACCCGGACCCTGTACGACTTCAATAACAACCTGGAAGAACTCGAGAGCAGGGTAGCCAGGCTGGAGGAGCTCCAGGGTGGGGGACGGACAAAAGAAGCAGACGGAAAGCTTTCCGAAGGAGAGGGTGAGAAGTAAGTGTCCGACGCCGTGCATGCCCCTGTCAGCGTCATAGTGTTGAGCTGGAACGGTCTTGAAGTAACGCGGGACTGTATTTCAAGCCTGCTCGAGGTTACATCTCATCCTGATTTTGAGGTCATCGTTGTCGATAACGGAAGCACCGACGGCACCCTCGATTTCCTTAAAGAGCTTCCTGGGATAACGCTGATTGAGAACGGGGAGAACCTTGGTTTTGTAAAGGGCAACAATAAGGGGATCGGGTGTACCGAAAAGGACATACTCCTTTTGAACAACGATACAGTGATTATCCAACCGGACTGGCTGGAGAAGATGCAGCGGACAGCATATTCCGGTGCGGATATCGGGATCGTAGGTTGCAGGCTGGTCAACGCTGAAGGAAACCTGGTGCAGGCGGGAACCTACATGCCTGTTCCGAGCTTCTGGGGCCAGGAGTATCCCGGCAATGAAAAAGATATCGGGCAGTACTCCGCCAGCCAGGAAGTCGAAGGCGTGATATTCGCCTGTGCTTATATAAAGCGGGAGGTAATAAATAATATCGGGCCTCTCGACGAAGACTATTTTGCTTATTACGAAGACACCGACTACTGCCTCAAAGCCAGGGAAGCGGGATACAGGGTTTTCTGCTGCGGGGAAGCTACTGTCAAGCACCTGGAAAACGCTTCCACCGATGTCAACCGGATGGATTTTTCCAGCACTTTCAAGCGTTCCCGGGAGACGTTCATGGACAAGTGGAAGTGCTACTACGATAATCTGTTTGACAAGAAACTCACCTGGCACTCCTTTATTTCCGGTGACGACATCTACTCCCGGGGCAGCGCTAAACTGCTGTGGTCCCTGGAGAAGGCGGGGGTGGATTTGAACCTCCGGTTCCTGGAAGGGGCGAAGAAAGCTGAGCTTGACGATTTCAGGATAAACGATATAAAGAACCGGGGGGTCGACGGAAAAAGGCCCCAGGTTTTTTTCGGCCCGCCGGATATGCTCGCGAAAGCCGACGGTTCTTTCAGCATCGGATATGTTTTTACTCCCTATGACCGTTTCGATACCGCATGGGTCAGGGAAATGAACCGGATGGATGAAATCTGGGTGACGAGCGAGTTTCAGAAGGAGGCCGCTCTCGCGTCAGGCGTGAAAAAGGATGTAGCCGTAATTCCGCTTGGTCTCGACCCGGATTATTTCAGCAACAGGATCTCCTCTTATAACCTCGGGGGCCGATTCTTATTTCTGGCATTTACCGACTGGAGCCCCTCCTGTGCGGTAGATACTCTCCTGAGGGCTTACACCGGAGAGTTCAAAGAGGATGAGAGGGTAGTGCTGGTGATGGTCGTAAGCACCGCCGGCACCGGCGCCGAAGTCGAGGAAGCGGTAGAGGCCATGGGCCTGCCGCTGGGCCGCTCTCCCGTTGTTTTCCTGATGGACCATAAGGTACCCTCATTTCAGCTGGGGAGCTTATACAGGTCCTGCGACTGCCTTGTCGTACCGTCCCGGACAGCGGAGCCGGGTTCCTCGACAATAGAGGCGCTTGCCTGCGGTACACCCGTCCTGGCGACTTCATGGGGTTCCACTGCCGGTCTAGACGGCCGCGAAGGAATTATCGGGGTGAAGAATGAACTCGTGCCCGCGCCTGCCCAGGGTTGCAGTTGGGCACAGCCCGACGAGGCCGACCTCCGGGCGAAGATGCGCAAGGCGGTGGATGAACGCGACCTGTTGAAGGCGAAAGCTTCATCAGGTTCCGTGGAAATATCAAATGAGTTCAGCTGGGACGAAACCACGAGGAAAATCATCGAAAGGCTTGATGGCGTTAAATAGTGAGTTGGAGCTTCCCGCGGAGGGATGCGGAGAAAAGAAAAAACTTTCGGCTGAAATTTTCGAATTTTTCAGAAAATACTGGCACGTTATCGCTGTGCTGCTGATACTCTGCGCGGCGGTGGCGGTGCGCCTTCACTACCTGGCCAGGTACAGCGAGTACACGGCGGACAGTTACTATTACATGATCCTGGCGCGCTCCCTCAAGAGCGGGGCGGGTTATACGGTGAGGGGTTTTCAACACACGAAATATCTGCCCGGTTACCCGCTTTTCATTCTGGCGGGCAGTTATATCTTCGGAGGAATCGAGCGTTCGGCCGAGCTCGTGGCCGTACTTTTCGGATCATTTACCGTTCTGACCACCTACGGGATCGGGAAAGAGCTGTTCAACAAGTGGACGGGACTCGCCGCCGCGCTGATCGTCGCCTTCCAGCCGACATTCCTGAAGTGGACCTGCCTGGTCATGACCGAGGGTCTTTTTACTTTTCTCTTTTCGCTCGGCGTCTACATGATGATTGTCGGTTGCAAGAGGGGGTCTATGCCTTTCCGGTTGATTGCCGCGCTGGCCGGCGGGCTGTGCCTGTTGACCAGATGGGAAGGGGTGCTGTTTCTCCCATTTCTGGTCTTGACGCCTTTCCTGTATCCGAAAGAGGCGAAGGTGAAATGGTGGGAACCTTATGTTTTTCTCGTCCTGTATGGTGGGCCCATCGCACTTTATGTCGCGAAGAATATCGCTCAAACCGGGCGCTTCTCTTCGTATATCGGGGAGTTTAACGAATACAACAGCGGAATCGATTTCGTTATCTTGAAGCACAGGGTCAAGGTCTATGGCTGGAACGGGATGTCCGCCGCCGTTTTTTCCGCCGGGTTTTACCTGGGGTCGGCATGGTGCCTCATCAGGAAGAAGTTCAAGGCTTTTCTGATAATCGGCGGCTGGTTCGCGCTGTTTGTTGTGTTTCACCTTTTCTGGTACTACACATATGAGCGCTTCATGACACCCGCCGTCCCGGCCGTGGCACTCATGATCGCGTTCCTGCTCGTCGATCTCGCCATGACCGTTTACAAAGCATGCGGAAAAGATGGCTTTATCGGGTCCAGGTGGAAGGGAGCGCCGGGGTACGTGCTGGATGGAATCAGGATGGCGGGCATAGCTGTTCTGACCGGTTGCCTGGTGCTTCTCACGTGGCACGGGCTGGCCCGCGCCGGCAGGATTATTCCCATGGATTACAAGGCCTTCGCGGATGATCACGGCGGCCAGGGCATGCGCGAGGCCGCAGACTGGCTGGACGAGAATTTTCCGGGGGAGACGGTGGCGGTGAACGCGGGGCCTTTCTTCACCTGGGAATACGATACGGGTAAAGTGCTTTACCTCAGGGATGTGCCCTGGGATCTTCCGGTCGAAAAAAAGGATATTCATTGGGAGAGTGTCCTCGACAAGCTCAAAGAGAAAGGGGTTCGTTTTATCGTGATCGGTGAAACGGAGCAGCCGGTCGAGCAGGAGTTGGACACGTTCGACATAAGGGGTGAAGACCGGGCGAGGTTAAAGGAAGTTGGGCGCTGGCTCGATTACTATGATTACCCCGAGCCGCACCAGCAGACAACCGCAATATTTGAAATATTGCCCGCGAACTGATATTTAACGCATGACAACAGTCATATGGGTATGGCCCGAATACCTGGCGAAAGGATTCTTGACATAAATTGGATGACCCGGTAATTGACGAGGCTCAAAAAGAAGCCACTGAAGAAAAAAGTGAAGAAAAACCGGCATTGAAGCGGAAGCTGGCCGATCTTGCCGGCTCAATCGACTGGTCCGTGGTGGTCCTGATTGCCGTTATCGCGGCATATACAGCCTTGTTTGTAACGCTGTCACTTCACCGTTACCTGAATTACCGGCATTCCGGCCTCGACATCGCGATATTCGATCAGGCGATCTGGAAACTCTCGAGATTCAGCGGTCCATCAAGCACAATCAGGGGTATGAGCCTGTTCGGCGACCACATGGCGCCCATTCTTTTTCTGCTTGTCCCGGTTTACTGGCTGGGGGGGAACGCGAGCGCACTTCTGGTAATCCAGACGGTTGCCCTTGCCGCCGGTGCCGTTCCGGTTTATTTGCTGGCAAGGGACAAGCTCGAGAGCCGCTGGATACCGGTTGCCCTGGCTTCCGCGTATCTTTTGTTCCCGGCGATGCAGCACTTCAACCTGTTCGATTTCCACCCTGAAGCCCTCGCGGTCTGTTTCCTTCTGTTTGCGTTCCTGGCGATTGACAGGGGCAGGAACGCATGGTTCATCGTCCTGTGCGCCGCGGCCGCCTTCTGCAAAGAGGACATGGCCCTGGCGGTGGCCGTGCTCGGAATACTGGTGTATTTCAAATACAACAGGAAGGTGGGCGGTGCGGTCGCCGCCGGTTCCGCCGTCTACTTCCTGGCTTCGATACTTGTGCTTATACCGGCATTCGCCCCGGCGGGTTACCAGTACGGCGGCCGCCTCACTCATTTCGGCGACTCGACTTTTGATGCCGTCAAGAACATGATCGTTCACCCTGTCCACACTGTTAATGTCCTTGCCACCAGGGAAAACCTGAGGTATCTCTTCGATCTTTTTATCCCGGTGGGTTTTTTGTGTTTCCTGGCTCCCGAGTATCTGATTCCCGCGGTCCCGGCGCTGCTGGTTAACCTGATAAGCGACTTCCAGCCCCAGCACACGATCTTTTACCAGTATACGGCGGCGATTATCCCATTCATATTTATCGCTCTTGTCTTTTCTCTCAAGAGGATAAAAAGCTGGCTGAGGGGCGCGGTTCATCCCAGCCTGGTCATGAGCTCCCTTGTAATGGTTATACTCGCCTGCAGCGTGGCCGGAAACTTCTACTTCAGTCCAAGCCCGTTTTCGGAGGAATGGAACGCGCTCAGGTACAGTTCCGACGCCCACACAAGGGCGCTTGCGGCGGCCACCGGTAAAATCCCCGATGACGCTTCGGTTTCATCGCAGGTTTATATTCTTCCGCACCTTTCGAAGCGCGGCGATCTTTACATGTTTCCGCATCCCTTCATAGATTATGTCGATGAAGAGTACCTGGAGGAACTGGACGGGGACGAGCTGAAATTCATGTTTCCCGGCGGTGTTCATAAACGCTTTACGGATAAAGATGGTTTGGAGCGGTACCCGGTACCTGAAGTCGATTACATTATTATCGACCGGTCGATAGATTCGTGGCCCCTCACTGCCGATCAGTACCAGGAGTTGGTCGACAGACTGCTGAAGAGCGGTGAATTCACCACGATTCTGGATGACAAAGGAATTCTTATCCTTGAGAAGCGGAAGAGAGCCTCGGCCGATTCAACCGTGGCTTTCAGGATATCGGGGGGCGGGGCCGACGCGGATTACGAAGGCCATCGCAGGACACGGGAGCTTGAGCGGTCGGGTGGTCCACAGTGAATCCCGACGACCGCTGGAACGCCAAAGACTGGATCATCGTATCCGGCCTGTTTGTCCTTACGGTTCTGGTCTTTTCACTCGTTCTTTTCAGCCGGAACTGGTCTTTCGGGGTGGAGCTTGATTTCATAAGGCAGTTTTACCCGGCGAGGGTTTTCGCGGCGAACTCGATATCGGCCGGTTCTTTTCCGGTATGGAACCCCCATACCTTGAGCGGTTACCCGTACTTCGCCTCTTATCAAACAGCCATGCTTTATCCATTCAATCTGATAATGGTTGCGGTGTATGGTGTCCTGGGTCTTGATTTTTCATTAAAAGCGCAGTGCGCTTTCGTGGTCTTCCACTTCTTTCTGGCGGGCGTTTTCACCTATATACTCGCCAGGGAGTTCAGACTGCGCCGGGCCGCGTCGGTGATAGCCGCGGTGGCGTACATGTTCTGCGGTTTCATGGCGGCACATGCGGGTCATTTGAACCAGCATAGTGCTTCAGCCTGGTTGCCGCTGATCTTTTTCCTGTTTTACAGGTCCCTTACCCGCAGGAAGATTTCCTATTCGGTTGGAGCCGGGGCGGTGATGGGTATCGCGCTCCTGGCGGGACACTTTCAGTCACTGTTTTACCTCGGCGTCTTCATGCTTGGGTTTGCGGCTTTCATTACAGGCAGGCGCTACAGCGAGGGGGAGGCGGGACTCGGGCCTCTATCCACGTTCCTTTCTCTCGGCACCGTGATCATTATTGCTGTCGGTATCGCGGCGGCACAGTTGCTGCCTACACTTGAGCTGATCGGGCTCTCCACCCGGAGTGAAATTCCTTACAGCGCCGCGGTAGTGGGAAGCCTTCCCAGGTGGCAGGTGGTGAACCTTGTGTTCCCCAAGTTTTTCGGCACAAGCCCCGCGAACTACGTGGGCGGCTGGATGATGTGGGAGACCTACGGATACGCGGGCGTAACATGCGCTGTGCTGGGAGTGATAGCCCTTCTCCGCAGGAAGAAGGGCATGGTTGTTTTTCTGTGGATCTCGCTGGTGCTTTCGCTGTTGTTGGCCCTTGGGCCGGGCGGGTACCTGTTTACTCTTCTTTATAAAACGGGTTTGTTTTTCAACAGGCTTCACGATCCTGCAAGGACGCTGGTCATTTTCGGTCTTTCATCGGCCCTGCTGGCCGGTTTCGGTTCCGATTATCTGCTGAATTCGGTCGAGGAGCCCGGCATGAGACACCTTCATTACAGGGCCGCGGTCCGCGCGGCGGCCGTCATGGTGGCGCTGGTGGCCGTCTTCGCCGCGGGACTCACGGTGTTTCTGATCGCTCGCGGAACCGACAGCAGCGCCGCGAACTGGATCGGGTTCAAGAGCATGGTATTCCCGCTGGTTATGCTGCTCATTCTCCTTGGGCTGCTTTTTATCGTCAAGAGGATCCAGTCGCCGTCGATTCTGCTTGCCTCGGGTCTGGTCCTCCTGGTGATCGTCGATCTTGTGGCTGTTAATATCCCCTGGGTGCTGGTAAGAGTGGATGCCGATGACATATTCGGCGACAAGTCGGCCATGGAGTATGTCTCGACTCAAAGCGGGACGTTCAGGGTGGAGACAGACGCCAACACCATGTATAAAACCCTGGATAACGGGCCTTTGTACGGCTTAGAGAAGACCACCGGGGACGATTCGCTGGTGTTGCAGGATTACGACCTCTACCGGAACCTCATCGTGCCTTCGGTGGCGCCGGGTGTCCAGCCTGGGCTGTTTTATGAAGGAGGCCTTCGCTCGCCGCTTCTGGACCTGATGAATGCGGAATACTTTGTAAGCCGGAACAAGATCAATCCAGGGTTGGCGAGAGGCAAGTTCAAGTATATCGTCAAGAAAGGGGACGTCCATATCTACCGGAACGAAACCGTCATGCCCCGGGCCTGGATGAGTGAAAGCCTGGCGTTTAAAGACAATGAACAGGTATTTGAGGAGCTGGCCGTCCAGGATGGTGAGAAACTGAAAGAAAAAGCCCTGGTCGTATACCCCGCCAAAGGTACACGTGAAGGCAAGACGGTTACAGCGGTAGAATGGGATGTCGAGATAAAGACCATTAAACAAAACCACCTTGTTATTGAGACGGACAGGGCCTGCAAAGGACTGCTTGTTGTGTCAGAGGTGGATTACCCGGGATGGGATGTGTACGTCGACGGGAAGAAAAAGGAAATTCTCAAGACCAATTTCCTGTTCCGCGGAGTTATGCTGGAGGGTGGACAGAAGCGCGTCGAGTTCAAGTTCCGCTCGTCTCCCATAAAGACCGGCCTGATAATATCTATGGTTACAGCCTTCTTACTGTTAATATATTTTGGTGCTTTGTATATAAAGCGAAA
>JAFGMY010000167.1 GCA_016927325.1 Actinomycetota bacterium
CCTGTAATTATACTAGGGCTGACTGTGCTAGGTGGGGAGCCAGCGGTGCCCTGTACCCGCAAACCGCTACAGCGGGGCCGAATTCCCACCCGAGGTTCTTACGAACCGGTGACTCAGTTCCGGTAAGCGGTATTGAAGGCTGGGTCCCACGCAACGGAAATTTGTGAACCCCGCCAGGTCCGGGAGGAAGCAACGGTAAGCAAAATCTTTCGTGTGCCGTGGAACAACCTGGTTGGAGCCGGCTGCCGGAGCGAGGGCCGCTTCCGGGGGTCGACGGTGGGTGCACAGTCACTTTATTCTGGAACGTTTACGGTAAAGCACAATGGAGGTTAAAGGCCTTATCATGTCCGGCATTTCTTTGTACAGGAAGTGGAGACCTCAGAAGTTTGAGGATGTCGTAGGACAGAAACGCGTTACTGAGACCCTTGCAAATGCGCTCTCCAGCGGCAGGCTGGTTCACGCATACCTTTTTACAGGTCCCCGCGGAACGGGCAAAACCAGCACGGCTAGGATTCTCGCAAAAGCGATAAACTGCGAGAAGGGTCCGACCGCGACACCCTGTAATGTGTGTGAAGCTTGCGTTTCCATTTCAGAAGGAAAAGCCCTCGACGTGGAAGAGATAGACGCCGCGAGCAACCGGAAGATTGACGAGATCCGCGGCTTGCTCGAGAAGATACCTTATCTGCCGGCATCGATGAGGTCCAAGGTGTATATCATAGACGAGGTGCACCAGCTGACCTCTGAGGCGTCCAGCGCTCTCTTGAAGACGCTGGAAGAGCCACCGGGTCACATCGTTTTCGTTCTTGCCACGACCGAGCCGCATAAACTCCTGCCGACGATCGTTTCCAGATGCCAGCGGTTTGATTTCAGCCTGGTTGACACTGAGGTCATTTCAGAACTCCTGAGGAGCATAGCGGAAAGTGAAAATATAGACATAAGCGCGGACGCTGTTTCCATGATCGCCGAACAGTCACAAGGTTCGGTTAGAGACGCGATAGGAGTTATCGATCAGATAGCCAACATTACGGATGAAAAAATATCCACCAGGCAGGTTGCGGAACTGCTCGGAGACGTTGAGCCTGAAATGGTCTTTGAAATGATAGACATAATCGCCGACAGGGACACTCCGGAAGCGCTTCTGATGGTCGCGAGGATGATGGAGAGCGGAAAAGACCCGCGCAGATTCGCAGAAGCTCTGATTTCGCAGCTTCGGAACCTCTTCCTGATTCAGAATGCGAAGGGCGCGGATGAGATAGTAAGGGTAACGGCGGATCATTTTAAGAGGCTCGGTCAGCAGGCTGAAAAAATCAGAAAGCCTGATATCTTGAAGCTCATCGAGAGGCTGGGAGACGTCCACAGGGAGATGAGATGGAGCGAGAACCCCAGGCTCGACCTCGAGTGCGCGCTGGTGAAGTCCCTGCGGATGGAAACGGATATATCAATCGAAGGACTCGTATACCGGATTGAGGAACTCGAAGAGAAGCTGAAAAGCTCGAAGGGAAAAGATTCCCGGGAGCCCGGCACCGAAGGCGGGGATTCCGGTGCGCGGCCCGCTTCAGGCAAGAAAGATCCAGCGATTGAACCCGGAGAACTCGGCCGGGCCGCGGGCAGGCAAGGGGCTTTGAAATCCGCGAAAGGGAAAGGACCCGCATCCGCAAAGAAAGACGACAAAGACGGTTCACCGGCTTCCGGTGCGCGCGAAGCGAGAAAAGAAACAATAGAAGCGGTGGTGGGAGCAGGGGAGGACACCGACGCTTTTGACAGAAACAAGGCCAAGAGGGCTTGGATGGCGGTACTTTCAGACATGAAGAACAGGGGAGAAATGAGCCTTTACGCGCTGCTTACCAAGGCTAAAATCCAGGATTTCAGGGACGGCCGGCTTTCAATTTCTTTCCCGGAAGAGGCGGCGTTCCAGGCGGCCGCGTTCGAGAAGGATGACAACATAAGCAAAGTCGAGGGCGCGTGGAGAGCCCTGGTTGGAGAAAAGGTCTCAATTAACGTAGTAAGCCGGGAAAGCTTCAGGCCGCGAAAGAAAGAAGCATCGCCTTTTGAAATGCGCCGGGAGCAAACTGATGTGGATATCGAAAGAAATGACCGCAACCCTGTTTCCACGGGGGAAGAAGAACAGGGCGCGAAAGAAAAAGAGCCGGACGGCGGTGATCCTGGTGCTATCGCGCGGCTTTTAAAGGAGAGTTTCGACGGTGAGATAATTGAATTGAGTGAGGAAGGGACGGAATAAGTATGTCTAAGGGGAAGTATTATCCGAAGGGTCAGAAAGGACAAAAGGGTGGTGGCCGCTCCCAGGACATGATGAAGCAGCTTCAGCAGGTCCAGCAACAGATGTCCGCGATGCAGGATGAACTCGCAGGGGAGACCGTCGAGCACTCTGCGGGCGGGGGTATGGTTACGGTCGTGGCTGACGGCCAGCAGAACATCCGGAGCGTTAAGATAGACCCCCAGGTTGTGGATCCGGAGGACGTCGGTATGCTGGAGGACCTGGTGCTGGCGGCGGTCGTGGGTGCGCTCGAGAAGTCAAATGAGATGGCGTCAGGCCGCATGGGAGGGTTGACAGGGGGCCTGGGGCTGCCTGACTTCTAATTAACAATAATGGTACTGTACGCGGAACCGCTTGAGAACTTAATAGAACAGCTTTGCAGGCTTCCGGGCATCGGCCCGAAATCGGCGGAAAGGCTCGCGTTTTTCATGCTGTCGATCCCCAGGGAGGATGCGGCCCGCCTCGCGGAAGCCATCATTGACATCAAAGAAAAAATTCATTTCTGTGGAATCTGTTTCAATATTTCAGAAGGTGACATCTGCAGCGTATGTTCCGATTCAAGGAGAGATCCGACAACGATCTGCGTGGTTGAGGAACCCAAAGACATCCTTGCGGTGGAGAAGACTGGCGCGTTTAAAGGAAGGTACCATGTTCTGGGAGGCGCCATCTCCCCTATAGACGGGATAGGCCCAGAGGAGTTGAGGTTCAGAGAACTGGTCCAGAGGCTCGGGCAAGGCGGGATCCGGGAGATAATCGTTGCCACCAACCCGAATGCCGAAGGGGAAGCCACCGCTGTCTATCTGTCGGGGCTGGTTCGCCCGCTGGGAGTCACTGTCACAAGAATCGCCAGCGGATTGCCGGTCGGCGGCGACCTGGAGTATGCCGACGAGGTGACTCTTGGCAGGGCAATAGAAGGCCGCAAAGAACTCTAATGAATATCCGCTATAATAATGGCGGGGCATCCAATAATGCCGGTCTTCAATCCCCGCAACGCATCATGCGCGCAGGCCCCGTTCATGCGTGTTGTGGTCAAAGGTGGGGGAGCCAGTGTACAAACCAGCTTGAATCTTATTCGTACCTTAAAGACTCGATAGGATCCAGAAGCGACGCTTTACGCGCCGGATATACACCGAAGAAGATCCCAACACTCGCGGAGAAGAAAAACGCCAGCACGACAATCCATGGTGTAATTGTGGCGGGCATGCCGAGTATGAGAGTATAGCCGGTGGATCCGATCACAGCTATTATGATCCCGATGATTCCGCCGACCAGGCTGATCATAACCGACTCCACAAGGAACTGAATCATAATATCGCTTGTCTTCGCCCCGACGGCTTTCCGGATGCCTATCTCGCGGGTTCGCTCGGTTACCGAGACCAGCATAATGTTCATAATGCCGATCCCCCCGACCAGAAGCGAGATGCTGGCCATGCCCCCGAGAAGGTATGTGAGTATCAACGTCATATCTTCCGCGAACGAAAGGGCGTCGTCCTGAGTAATGATTGTAAACTCGTCGTCGGACAGAGACTGGCTCAGTATTTCGTTAGCAAGTTTAACGGTCGGCTCCACCATATCCGGTGTCTCGGAGCTGATGGTAATCATGTCCGGCTGGTTCACTCCGAAGATCCGGGTCGCGGTGGTGTACGGGACATAAGTGAAGGCGTCCTGATCCATCATCATCATATTGCCCTTTTCTTCCTGGATCCCGATGACCTTAAGCCTTCGTCCCTTGAGGGTAATGTATTTGCCAATTGGATCGGTGTCGCCGAAGAGAGCTTTCTTTCCGGTTTGTCCCAGTACCACCACAGCGCTTGCGGAGTCCTGCTCGGAGGGGGTGAAGAACCTTCCTTCCGCGATCTCCAGGCCCCTGGCCGCCAGGTAGGTATGGCCGGTACCCATGACCATACCCGAGAACTGGTTTCGCCCGTTGAACATTGTCCCGGACTTCTGGAAAAGAGGCATTACCCTGTCGGGATCGCCCAGTGCCCGGCTCAGGTCTTCAATGTTCTGCATGCTCAGCCTGTTGACGCCCATGAAAGCACCTGCCTGGGAAGACATGTTTGAAATGCCGCCCGAAAGGTCTATATTGAACGGAGCGACCATGATCATATTTGAGCCCATTCCCTGGATATTCGCCGTAATCTCTTCCCTTGCTCCCGCCCCCAGGGATACCAGGAGGATAACAAAACCGACACCTATGATCACACCGAGCATTGTAAGCATGGAGCGCATCTTGTTCGCCAGCAGTGATGTCATCGCGGAGTGCAAACTCTCAAATATCTTCAACTGTCGCCTCCAGCTTCTTGTCGTTATCTTCCGGTTCGAGGCTCCTGTCGAAAGTGCTGGTCGCAAGCTTTTTGTCTTCCACCATTTCATCACCGGTTATCCTGCCGTCGAGCATATGCACGATGCGGTCGGCGTGCTCTCCTACATCTCTTTCATGAGTAACCATAATAAGGGTGATCCCTCTCTTGTGAAGGGACTGAAGGATCGCGAGAACTTCATTGCCGGACTTGGTGTCGAGGTTGCCGGTTGGCTCGTCGGCCAGAATCACCGGAGGATCGGTTATGAGCGCCCTGGCGATCGCCACTCGCTGCTGCTCGCCACCCGACAACTGGTTTGGAAAGTGCCCTGTCCGGTGGCCAAGGCCGACCATTTCGAGCGCTTTCTGGGCTCTCTTGTGGCGCTCGGATGCGCTGGCGCCCGCATAAAGAAGCGGCAGTTCCACGTTGTTGATGGCGGAGGTTCTCGAAAGCAGGTTGAACTGCTGAAAAACAAACCCTATCTTCTTGTTTCGAAGCTCGGCGAGGCGGTTCTGGTTAGTGATATTGATCTCTTCTTCATCGATATGCAAAGTCCCGGACGTTGGATGGTCAAGACAGCCGAGAATATGCATCAATGTGGATTTTCCGGAGCCGGAAGGCCCCATTATCGCCAGAAACTCATTTTTCGGCACGGTTAGAGTAACGCCTCTCAGCGCTTCCACGATGTGGTCGCCGACACGGTAATGCTTCACTAATTCTGTTGCGAGAATCATATCCTGCAATTTATTTCACCTTGACCGGAATACGCGATTAAGCCGGGGGCTGCTCAGTGGTCATCTATTCGCGGCCGGAACGTCAGGAGTGCGGTCCTGCAAGGCGCAGCCGGCCGAGAGATTATATCTTCTGGCCGTCCTTCAGCTTGTCGGCGCCTTTGATAACGATTGAGTCCCCCACTTTGACACCGCTGGTAATTTCAATTCTGTCATCGGTTGTCAAGCCGGTTTTCACTTCGGAGAGTATGGCCGTACTGTCTTCTGATACGAAGACATATTTCTTGCCATCTTTTTCCATTACTGATTCTATTGGAACGACAACGGTTGCTTCTTTTGTGTCAATAATGATATTGACCATACCGGTCATTCCAATTTTCAGATTTATGTTCTCTTCGGTCATGGGATCAAGCTTGACTGATATATCGAAAGCGACCGCTCCGGCTTCATTAGTTGTGGCGGAGTTGCTGATATAGTCGACAATGCCGGTCAACGTTTCGCCCGGGAAAGCTTCGAGTGTCACCGCAGCCTTTTGTCCGAGCCTCAGTTTTGCGATATCCGTTTCAGGGACCTTGACCGAAACGGACATGTCGGAAAGGTTGATGATAGAGAACAGTTCCGTTCCGGGCATTATGAACGACCCGGGGGTCAGGGCGCCCCCGCTCGGCATTCCGAAGTTCATCATGCCGGACAGGCCGGACAGGGAGGAAAGGTCCAGGCCGGCGGGCATCATGGAGCTGAAGCTGGTCATCATCATCGCCATCATGCCTTCCATGGAAAGGCCGCCGCTGGAATTCAAGACTATAGTACCGGAGACGGGTGCCTTGATCGTCGCCTTCTCAAGGTTCTTTTCGGCAATCTCCAGGCCCTTTCGAGCGGATGCGAGCTGGGCGGAGTTGTTGTATCCACCACCACCACCACCGATCGATATCGGTTCCCTGTTCTCTCTCTGAATCACGTAATTGTTATAGGATGCGTCGATAGCCTGTAGCGCGGTGAGCCGCTGGTTTTCCGGCAGGAGAGGAACAAGAACCCTCTCGAGTTCGAAGAGACCCTGAAGCCCGGCGTCGACGCTGGTCATGGCACCCTGGAGGGCGGATGTTATACCGGAGGTACTCGACGAAAGTCCGGAGAACATTCCCGCGATTGACTGTATCGACTCGATGCTGCCCTTGGCTGAAAGCACCGACTGCTCCAACTGGTCCGTCTCCATCTGAACCAGCACCTGGCCTTCTGTGACCTGCTGCCCGTCCTTGATGCATACTTCAGCTACGAACCCCGATACCTGAGGAATAACCGGGTTGGGATTCGCGGCATGCAGAGTGCCGGTGCCAAGCAGGGATTCTTCAATGGGCTGCGCCTTTATTTTGGTTACAGAAACATCAGCTTTTGAGCCGCCGCAACCACCGGATACGAGCGCGAGAACGGCAACAACAACTGTAACCTCTACAAGAATTTTTAAAACAGTCCAACGTCTCACTTTGCCTCCTC
>JAFGMY010000168.1 GCA_016927325.1 Actinomycetota bacterium
CTTCGCCTGCGGCTCCGCTTCGTCATGTGTTATTCTTGCGCTGTGCGGTTAGTGCAATTCGAACGTAAATCCAATGGTAGGCACCTGTCAAACTTTTGTGTCCCATGTCTTTTGTGATGCGCAAGCATCATTAAAGACGTAGGCACTTTATGTCCCAGGATGTGCGCTTTGCCGGATGACAGTGAGAAAGGTTTCGGTTCATAACCGTTGCCAGTCACCGAACGGCCAGAAGATGAACAACGCTTTTCCAATTACACTGTTCTCGGAAACCGGCCCGAATGTCCTGCTGTCGAAAGAGTGGAGCTCATTGTCTCCCATTACATAGACCATCCCATCGGGAACGGTTTTTTCTTCCACTTTCAGTGACCCCATCCTCGCACTCTTATACTCATACTCGCCGTTTATCACTACTTCACCGTTGCCGATAATCAGCCTGTCCCCCTGCAGTGCTACGATCCGCTTGATAAGCAGTTCGTTGCTCCCGGGGACATTCTTGAGAACAACGATATCGCCCCTCGACGGCGTGGTGTTGCCCCGGTACGGTACGACAAAAACCCGGTCTCCGTCTTTCAGGGTGGGATACATCGATGAGCCTCTGACAACATAAGGGCTTCCGACCAGAACGACGGTGAGAAAAAGGATGGTTAACATAAGCAGCGGGAGAAGCGTCAAACCCCCACCGATAGTGATCTTCCACTTCGACCGATTTGGTTCCGGCTGTTGAAACACAGGGGGAGGTGGCGGCCCTCCAGGTGGAACGTTATAGTATGGCGGCTGGTTCAAGCTTTGAGGATACCTGCCGTAAGGGTCATTGTATCTGCTGTCCAATTCCGTTCACGTTCCCCTTTTGGTTGCAGCGCAAGCGGCATGAGAATAAATTAACCGTTCATTTAATAGATCGCACAATCCGTGATAAATCTGAAACTTAAAAATCAAATTCACCACTTCCTGCTTTAACCGCGATAAACAATATTCCTTCCCGCCCTTTCAAACATCCTGCCCGTTTTTCACGATAAACAAACAGAATTTCAAATTGCTCAGGCTAGCTTCAGATCACCCCATATTCCTATCCGATCCTCAATCGCAATTACGACACCGCTTATTTCGGCTGACTCCTCGGCAATTTGAAGTACCGAATCCATATCATCCGCCGAATTTACGGCATTAGCCAACGCCGTCGCGGCGGCGTCCGCCATTGCCGCGGTTCTCGATATAACGGTAACGGCGTCAGCAGAACCGAAGGAGAGCGAGGGACCGATAGTGGCACTGGAGGTGCAGATGCCTATACCATCCGGTTTTCCTTTAACGATTATATCGATAAAGGGAAACTTATCACCCGCATATATCGACACCCTTTTGTCTCCGGAGCCGGCGATATAAATATCTCCCCCGTTCTCCACCAGCAACCGTGGCGAGTGCTTGATCAGGTCGGCGCCGACCCTTTGCGCTATCACCCCCGCCACCGCCGCCATGGGTCCAACATTGAACGCATTCGAAGCTTCGGCCATTTCACGGACTATCGTAGGTGCGTTTTCAGCCACTTTTACCGGGACCAGCGATTTCAGGAAGACCTGGTCTCTGTCAATATATGAGAGTATTTCACGTCGAGCCGCTGCCAGCGAGATTCCCGCGAGTTCCGTGAGATCGCTCTGTGCGCATATCAGAAGATCGCTCTCCCCATCCACCACCTCAAATGAAATCAAACCTTCAGGAGCTATCATCGCCCTGTATTTGCGTTCAACATATTCACCTTTTTCACCGCCCGAAACAGTCTGTTGAATATCTTTCACCTTCCTGTGTAAATCAAATTTCATCATCTTAATGTGCTGCACTAATCATATAGCAACCCCGACACAAATGCGGGACTGAGAGTCCCGCCGCAAGGGGTAGCGGGGATTACAAATGCGGGACTGAGAGTCCCGTAGCGGGGATTGCACCGCGGGGATGAGAGTCCCGCCGCAAGGGGTAGCGGGGATTGCACCGCGGGGGTTCGTGTCCCGTTTAAAAGAGGGGGGATACGGTACTGGGTGTCCCGCCGCAAACCAGAGAAGCCGCGCCCGTAAAAAGATCAACCCAGAACCGAAACAGTCCTGGGTTGACTCTGTTTTCTAAAGTATTCTTCTGAACTTACAGTTCGAGATATGAGTCAGCGTAAAGCGTCTGCTCATGGAACAGCTTGAGAGTCTTGTGCACCGCAAGCTGCTTCGGATCACTGAGATCGAGTTCACCATCTTTTAAGCCCTCGCCTATCAAGGCCAACTCATATTCAGAGCTCTCTCCCCTGGCGACCGCCATGAGCTCCTTATCGTTGGGATCCAGTATGGCAGCGTCCATCCCGTAACCCATAAGCACCGCCAGATATAGCCTGTTAAGAAGGCCCTGGACCTCTCTGGCACTGTTATTACTGACGTTCGAAAGCCCGCAGACCATATGAGGCTTCTCGGGAAGTTCCGAAAACATCTTCGTCGCCTTCAGGAGTGCGTGGACCTGGTCTTGAGCCACACAGATCGGCAGGACAATCGGGTCAATCCAGTAATCCTCGATCGAGATCCCGGCTTCGGCAAAAGCCATCATCAGGTTGTAGCCGTTCTCGAGCCTTTCATTTTCATCCCTTGGCACTCCAGCCTCACTGGTGCACAACCCGATGGCTTTCGCCTCGTATTTGACCGCCATCGGAATGAGCTTCTCCATTCGTTCCGGAACGCTTGATATTGAGTTGATGATCGCCTGGTTCTTCACAACCTGCAGGCCCGCCTCCATGGCCTCCATGTTCATCGTGTCCAGAGACAGCGGCAAATCGGTGACTTCTTCTATGATCCGGACCATCCACTGCATCATTTCAGGACCGTTCTTTGTGGCCGGCCCAAGATTGATATCTATGCAATCAGGTTTACCTTCGAGCTGAAGTTCCACCATATCCTGGATAGGTTTCTTGTCTTTATTCTTCATCGCATCTTTGATCGAAGTGGTTATAACATTTACTTTCTCGGCAATAACAAACATTTCTTCCTCCTTGCCATCTCCATTATGTGACAATCCCCTTTTGATGTTCCGAAGCCGTCCCGCTTCTGACTTTCCCCAGCATCTCCCTCGCGTGGTAAGAACTGCGAACCAGTGGCCCGGAGGCAACTTCGGTGAATCCCGCTCTTAATCCTTCCCGCTTGAGTTCTTCAAACTCGTCGGGGTTGTAATATTTAATAACCGGTACGTTCCCGGATCCCGGACGTAAGTATTGACCAATCGTCAATAATTGGCAACCCGATCCGCGCAGGTCCCACATCAGTGCGGCTACCTCGAACGCCTCTTCCCCCAGGCCGACCATTATCCCGCTCTTGGTTATGACCCCTTCTTCCGATGCGATTGAAATGAGCTCGAGTGACCTCGAATAATCAGCCTGCGGTCTGATATCAGGATACAGACGCTTGACCGTTTCCATGTTATGGTTGAATATATCAGGCTTTTCCTCCAGGACTATTTCCAATGAAACCCTGTTTCCCTGAAAATCCGGTACGAGGACTTCAACCGTGGCTTCCGGTAATACTTTTCTTATTTCACTTATAGCCCTGCGGAAATGTTCCGCCCCGCCGTTGGGCAAATCGTCTCTGGTAACCGAGGTAATAACCACATGCTCCAGGCCGAGCTCAAGGGCGGCTCTTCCAATAGCCTGGGGTTCACCGGGATCGAGCTCGGAAACATCCCCGGAAGGCACAGCACAAAAACCGCAGTTGCGCGTACAACGATCGCCCATTATCATGAATGTCGCCGTCCCTGAAGAATAACATTCCCCGCGGTTGGGGCACCTGGCACCGACGCAAACGGTATTCAAATTTTCCTTCCTGAGGGTCTTTTCGACTTTGCACAAGACAGGTCCAGCCTCAACTTTCCGGTGGAACCATCCAGGCATTCTCCCCGGTGACCCGGGGCTTGTGTCAGGCATCTTTGAAATACCTCGTTCTCATCCTTTCGGAAACCTCCATCACCACATCCAGGGCCCGTTCGGCGACTTCAACCGTGGTCGGCCCCAGTCCACATGAATGTGAAACAAACGAGCGCGCGGCAAGCATCTCCCTGTTTACACCTTTCAACTCAAGAGATAACAGCGCGTCCTCAAGGCTGTCGCACAGGTCGTCAACGGTGATGTCAAATATCGCCTCCCGGTTGGGTACCAGGCCCCATGCGATCATTTTGCCTCCAGCCAGGTGATTCTTTATCTCTTCGCTGTAAGCGATGAAGCCTTCCATGAACTCGAACGCGTCAAAATGAACGATATCGACACCGGTGTCGAAGACGATCGACCAGTCGGTATTGCCGCAGCAGTGCATCCCGGTAATATCGGCGCCGCAACCCTCAATGCACTGCTTCATGTCGGATACCACCTGTTCGCGTGAAACGCTTATAAGGGCCGAGCCGACCGAAACAAGGTATGGTTCATCAAAAAACATGACCACTTTGGAGCCGGGTGCGGCTTTCGCCAGTTCGCGGCACTGCCACCTCGCTTTAAGCGTTAAGCCCTTAACAATAACTTCTTCAATCGTTTCATTGTAAAGTGCCGCCTTTTTGTTCTGGTCGGTCAACGTCAAACCGAAAGATACCGGTCCGGTAGTGTGGCCCTTGATGAACTCCGACCTGGAAAGCTCATTCTTGTACTGTCCTCGCAGAAACAACTCCAGGCCTTTTGCGAAATCCCCTGAAATGGCGAACCGGTCCAGATCTTCTTCTATGACCGCCTCGTAGAAAGGTTCCAGACCGTCAACGGTTTCATCATCAACCTGAAACCAAATCCTGCGGTCAGGTTCGTCGATATGGATCCCCGGGAGTCCTTCGGCATACTGGACATACATGTTCTCGAGAAAAGACCTGTTCGAAAGCTGGGGCCAGGCCGGAAACTCCGGCGCGGCCCCTATCATCAAATCAGATGCAATTATCGGATCTTCATGAGGCATGCTGCCGATCTCGATTACCGCGAACCTCGGTTCATATTCCATTTACTATCGTGGCTTTCGATTAGAGTGCTGATATATCCAGTTCCGCTTCCTCGAGAATACGGGGCACAACGCCTTCTTTTCCGATCGCCATTATGTGGACGCCGTCGGCAAGCCCCTCTTCCCTGATCTGCCTGATCTGCCTGGCCATGATCTTTATTCCGGTATCGAGGGCTTTTCCTTTCTCGGCCGACGCCATTTCGTCGATCAGGTCCTGCGGAACCATCACTCCGGGAACATTGGCGTTCATATATTTGGCCATGCCGGCGGATACCAGCAACACAAGCCCCGCCTGCAGCTTTATGTCATATTCCCTTGCGACCTTCATAAACTTGGCGAAGTGGTCCATGTCGTATATCGCCTGGGTCTGGAACCACTGCGCCCCGGCATCTACCTTTTTCTTGAACTTCATCAGTTGCGGCTCCAGCGGATCGGCCTCGGGAGTAACTATCGCCCCCTTGAAGAAGCTGACCGAACCGTTCATCTCGTTGCCGCCGGTATCCTTACCGTCTTCCATGGTACGGATAAGGTTCAGCAGTTGTGCCGACTCGAGGTCGAACACGGACTTGGCGTCCTTGTGATCGCCTACGGGGATGGAATCGCCGGTAAGGCAGAGCACGCTCCTGACCCCTCTTGTGTATGCAAAAAGGAGATCGGCTTCGATAGCCATGCGGTTGCGGTCACGGCAGGTTACCTGGAGAATCGGCTCACCCCCCATCTCCTTTATCAGCAATGCGGTTCCAATGGATGGGTATCGCATGACCGAGCTCTGGTTATCGGTTATGTTCATTGCATGGACTTTGTCCTTTAAAAGTTCTATATGCTCGGTCATCTCGGCAATGTCCGGCCCCTTCGGGGGGCCTATCTCACCGGTTACAAGGAACTTACCGGACTCCAGCACCTCCTGTATAGACGGCTTCACGTGCTTGATCTCACTCATTCGCCTCACCGCCCTTCTTGCGCTCGATCGCATGGCGGCCGGGCTTCAATACAGCATTCCAGTTCTTTGGAGGTCTGTACTCTCTCATCTTATCCAACTTTCCTTCCTTCTCAAGCTGCTGATAGATAAGCGTCCATGCACAGTCTTTCTCTGGGTCGACTTCGCATTTTCCCTCATTCGTACCGCCGCAGGGGCCGTTCAGTATGCCTTTATGGCACCTTGCCACGGGACAGATCGCTCCGGTAACATCCAGAAGGCAGTCGCCGCAAAGACGGCACTTCTCCTCGAACTGGCCATACCTCATGATGTTGCCCAGGAACAGGGTATCGTTTGAAGGCATTATCGGTTTATCGGTCGCCGAGCGCGCCGCCTGACAGCCGGCGCCGCAAGACATCACCAGCAGGGCATCGGCCTTCTCCAGCTCGTCTTTGTGAACCCTGAACTCCTTCTTAACATCCAACTCATGGCATCCCACATCCGGCACAATCATACCCGTAATTAATTTGCCTTCGGCTTTCAGCTTTTCCGCCATCTCCGCTACCTGGTCGGTTCCGCCCGTCTCACAGAGCGTAGCGCAATCGCCGCAACCTACCAGGAAAACGGACTTGGCGTCTTCAAGCTCTTTGAGAATCGTCTCAAAAGGCTTTTGATTAGTTATTATCACTTCAACCTCCTATTACCGGTCAAGCAGCCACAAGCTGTCTAATGTAAGCTGAAATATCCGCCGCTTCCCTCGGCCCTATCAGAATCTCCCAGTCGGGAAGCTCTTCGTCGAGTTCCCCTGAAATCTGTGCTACATAACCGGGAATGACTAATTTACGGTGGTTTACCTTTTCAGCGATTCCGCTGGTGTTTATGAATTTCGCGATTACATCGGGCACAAACTTCCCGGCCGCCCAGGCGGTCAGCACCGACTGACCTTCAGAGTCGACGATACCCAGCCAGGCGTCAACCTTGCTCGCTTCAATTTCACCAGACACGATGAAATAGGTAAGCGAGAAGTTTGTGGTAACAAGTACCGGAGAGTCCGGTCCCGGAGTTCCAATCTCGTAGAACTTCGCGTCAACCGCCATCGGCTTCTGTGGGTCGGTGTAGATGTTCTGTATTTCGACCTGCAACGGGTACTGCATCCAGGCATCGGGTGTTGATGTCACAACGATATCTGAGTACTTGGCAACATAAATTCCCGCGAGAGCGCCCTCGAAGTAAGTATCGTCGGTCTCTTCACAGGGAAAGGTAATGGTCGGGTGCCCGAAAGGCTTGAACTTCTTGTTGAGAGCCCCTCTTCTCATAGCAACCATAGCCTCGAGTGTCTTCCTGAGCTCACGGGTGCCGGGGTCTAACACAAGATCCTCGATCCCCATAGCCTTTACCTTTTCGGAAAGCTCCGCAAGTGTTTGGATATCGGTGCCCTTGAGCACCAGCGGCAGGCCCTTTTCCTTAGCCAGCCCCGCCATCGCGTCAACGTTTTCCATGGTGGCGGCATAGAGAAGCGGGTGTGAATCACCTACTGCGTCAACAGCCGCCGACATAATCTCCGGATCCTCGGTCATCGGCATAAGCGCAAGTTTTGAAGCATCGCTTACCTTCTTGAGCACATCGGTGAACTTTCCGGTATCCCCCGATTCGCACTTCACCGCGAGCAGCTTGATCCCAAGGTGCTGTCCCACCCTCTCCCAGGAGTCTTTTTCAGCCTGGTCAAGCAGAGCGTTCAACTCGTCGTCCGCCATGGTATCTTTTATCAATACCGCCATTGCGGTCGGGTTGATAAACCTCTTCTCGTGTCGGAACAGAACCAGCTCCTCGCCGATTTTAAACTCGCTTTCACCGTTTCCCACCGTAACCCCCAGGATCGGTGGGGCGGCAGCCTCAGACAGAGCCGCTTTGGCCTCATCCGAGACATGGGGGCAATCATCCAGTTTGGCCTGTCCCTGCGCAAGCTTCATGGCGAACGCGAGACAGGTAGGCTGCTTGCATTCCTTACAGTTTGTCTTGGGGAGCAGCTTAAATATATCCAGACCGGTCAGTGCCATCTCCCTACTCCTTTCCTCTCTGCATTTTTCTTTGTGTCAATATTCTCGATATTCATTTACTGAAGCATCATTTCCATTGTGAGTGCCGGGTGGCCCTTCTCCTCGAGGAACGGCAGTATCTCCTCCTCGGCAGTTCCCACTTCTTCATCAGCTATCTTATCCAGGAACCCTTCCAGCCCCTCTTCATCCGCCCTGACCTGCATCTGGTCACGCAGGAGTTCCTTGAGTTCCTTCGGCATCCATACGATTCTGGCAAAACCTCCGTCGGCGCTGATGAACTTCTTGCTGGTAATATACACTTTCCCAATGCCGACGAAACCAGGGGTAATGTTACCGCCTCCCACTGTTCCGGCCAGAGTTGAGAAGCCCATCCCGCACGGCGTGTCGCCGCTGTATTCACGGTTTACTATCATTACACCGTTGCACATCGGCAGGAACGCCACTATACACTCAAAACAACCACACGAGGTCATCGGATTGTCCATCATGGAGTAGGCGTTGAAAAACTCGACCTGCTTGCCGGTGTTGTTGTAAACAAACTCGTTCACGTTCTTCCACTGGCCTTTAACCGCATCGATGGTTTCACCCTTTTCGATAGGCTGGTTCGGCCCTGTAGGATCGATCTCGTATGCCGCCTTGCAGTCGAGCCAGTTGTAGGCACCGCAAAGGCCGAGCCTCTCGGGAGTTACAACGCAAACGTGGGTCGGCGCGAAAGACTGGCACAGCGAACATGAGTAGAATATCTCTGTATTCTCATCGGTCATTCCCGCGGTACGCTCGTCTCTATACGCATACTTTTTCCTCGCCTTGGCCTCCCACTCCTCGACATCCTTATCGTTGGTGTATATTGTTATCTGTACTTTGTCTATGATCGACGGAAAATCGCTCAGTACCTTGGCGTGCAGTATCGTGCCGTAGTCACGGATCTTGAACCCTTTTTCCTTGGCTTTCTTGCTTATCCTGGTCCAGACAATATCCCTCTGGCCCATATGCCAGATACCCTCCGCGCCGTTTATCAAGTGGTGGCACTGGCGTTCGATTATCGACTCGAAGTCCTCCTGGAACTTGCGTCCCGCCACGTTTATCACTATTCCCAGCGGCAACGCGGCACCCTGTTCAATATCATCGATTTCAGGCCCGACCACTTCGATCTTCCCATCCTCGATCTCATCGAGTTCCTTCATTTCGCAGAACTCAAACGCGGGTGTTATATTGCCACCGAACTGGCAGTACATGTCGTCCTTGCGAATGCGCTCACCCTCGAACGCGGGGCCGTACGCCATCGGAATCGGGACCTTGGTAATCTGAATCTTTAGTCCCCTGACCTCGATGGCTCGCTGTACTATGCTGTCATGGGGAATATCGGAAACCACGTGTTCATAGGTACATATGCCTGTAGGCAGAATCTCCGGGATGGGAGTATCCGCTATCGTCGGGAACCCGTAGTTTATCGCTCCGGCCGCGTTTGCGTACCACTCGTCGGTAACTTCGCCGAGTGCCATGACAAACGCGAATATTCTGTTCTTGTTATACAGCAGCACTTTACGGAAATCCCCGGGATGGGCGCCTCCGAAGCTCATCGCCGCCCTGGCCGCAAA
>JAFGMY010000169.1 GCA_016927325.1 Actinomycetota bacterium
CCTTAGCCGGCTGACGCCCCGCCGCCGCCGAAGCCACCGCCCGCGGAACCGCCGCCGAAGCCGCCTCCACCGCCTGATGATGGTGAAGAGGCAAGCGTGCTGTTCATTGTCCCGACCATGCCGTTAAGGGACCCCGCCAGATAAACGGTGCTGAACGTGGTGTATGAACCTTCATACCATGAAGGCGGGGTCGTATAGATATTCTCAAACTTCCTGGCCCATTTGTCGGTAACACCCAGCACCATTGCATAAGGCAGGTTACTCTGGAAGTTCTCGGGGGTCATGTATTCAAGCTCGGCGTCTTCAGCAGTCCCCATGTACTCTTTGAACCCCATTGAATAACTGTAAGCTTCCGAACCTTTTTCACTCCTGCGCGGCATAAACCGCCCTATAAGCCAGATGACGAGCCCGGCGGTTACGAAACCGGACATGAGATACAGAAAGTGCCCTGCATCATAACGAAGAGACAGGAAGAGCAGCAGAAGAGGTACCGGCAGCGCGAAGCCGAGCCCGACATACATATATTTCCGTCTCACCTTCTCGGGGTCACCGATAAACATGTCCTTTTTCATTACTGAATTCTTAACCAGATCATTGATGTTCTTGATATGAACATAGAACTTATCTTTTAGATCTTCATCGGTTACAGTCGCGCCGGTCTCGAACAAGGAGTTAATTACCTTGCGCTCGAAATCGGACAGATCCCCGGTATCCTTACTTATCCTCTTGAACCCGTACCTGGTGCGCTTAAGCAGTCCGCTCTTTTTCTCTTCAAATATCTTGAGCTTGCCCCTTACCGCAAGGTCAACGATGGTCGCCGAGATATCCTGCACCCTGGGCTTCTCGTTGATCAGCATCCCGACTTCGGCCGGTCTCAAGTTCTCCGGGGGGGCGTAAGTAACAACATCCAGCTCCGGCCTTCCGGCATCCCTTCCCTTTTTCCACCAGGAAAAAATCATGAATACAAGGGCGGTGGCGAACATCAACGCCGAAACACCGATTACTGAATAAAGGAACCAGTTGGTGTACTGCCAGGGAACCTGGACTATGCCCTTCGGGAACTCCACATCGATAGTATATGTGGTATGAGGCGGTATGCCGGTTACCTCCCACCACAGGGTATCGCCGTCTTTGCCGTAATCGCTCGACGCGGGCGGGTAACCGGGGTCGAGGTACAGCATATAGCTTAAGATTCCGGTATTCGTACCGGCCGGAAACTTCACTGTTGTTCTCGATTCCCTGACCGGCACATCCCTGTCGACGGGGACCGCATTGTAATAAAGCCTGTCCCGCTCGGGGCCGTATATAACCGCTCCGGTCATCCTGTACTCCACGATCCAGCCCATTTGCTCGTCGGCGGCGCTGAAATTGATCGTTACCCTGGTCACGCCTCCGTCAGACTTAACTTTGAAATCCTTGTGGGTACCGCCTTCAAGGTTTGATACCTTTATATCCTTGTACCTTACCGCGCCGTAGGTCTTCCCTTCGGAGAAATCCCCTTTCTGCATGCTTAAATCACGGTTGAAGAAAGTGAACGAACCGCTGAAGTTGACTACCAGCGTCTCGCGGACACTGAGCGACCCATCTTCATTGATAGTAATATCCGAGTCGAAACGCTCGAACTCCCAGCTCTTCTCAGCGGGAGCAGGGCTGGTGCTTTGACCGTTTGCCGATCCACCTCCGGCAATGAGGAAAAACGAAATCGGCAGCAGCAGGAGCGCTGATAACAGCAAGTGCAGCAGGGCGATGTTTTTCAATCCCGCGCGGTGCCTCGAATTACATGACATTGTTTTCTCCTCATCGCTATAAGAGGGCCTCGTATTTACCGGTTAACGGCCGGTAGTTGTATCTTCCCTAATTTGGGCCCCGGTTTCAACCTCGGCCGGCCCGCTGTTCAATCGGGCGGGAGATCCCGGCGGCGTTTTTCCTGCGAGGCAATGGACCCGGGACGTAACCGTCCGGGCACAGGCCGTCATCCCCAGAAACCCGCGCCCGCCTGCCGCACAGGAATACCGGCTGAGATGTCAAATGGTTCTATAAAAGATTGAATAGACCGGCGCAGGACTCTTTACGCGGGGCGGAGATATGACCTGGACTGAAATACCATCGAGAACCGTCCACTGTAATTTCACCGGAGCCGGTGTTCGTCGGTCAGGGAAAGCGCGGTGTAGTAAAATATGAAAATAAGCAGAAAACTGCTCATCGCATTCCTTCTCATTTCGCTTGTTCCACTTCTGGCCACCAGCCTTATTTCCTATTATGTTCTTCGAGTAAATATAGAAAATGACATAACCAGCCAGCTCGAAGCGGTGGCTGAGGTCCAGCATACGAGGCTCGAGACCATAATCGACCGCGATTATGAAAGGCTCGCGTTGATAACAAGCAGAACGCAGCTTCGCCAGAGCCTTGCAGGCTACAATCAGAACCACGATCCAGAGTCCCAGGCGAAGATGACCGCGATCCTGAACGATGCGGCCGCTTCAACAGATGTTCTGGAAAACATCACGGTGCTGGATATGAAGGGCAGGGTAGCCGCTTCAACAGACCCTTCCCTGGCCGGAAACGATGAATCAGACTCCGAGGGCTATAAAGCCGGCATGTCGGGAGAAGAAACGATCTCCCTTTCAAGGTCTGAAGATGGAACGCTCATGCAGAACCTCTCCGGCCCGCTCGTTCTGGACGGCCAGACTATCGGGGCGGCCCGGATCGAATCCGAGGCGGCGGACCTCCTCTCGATGGTCAGCGACTACACCGGCCTCGGAAAAACCGGAGAAACACTTCTGGGGCAAAGGGATGAAAGGGGAGATGCCCAGTTCATCCACCCCCTGAGGTTCGATAAGGATGCGGCGCTGTCCCTCACAATTGAAAAGGAAAGACTTGATGTGCCTATGAACAGGGCGCTCTCCGGCGAATCGGTAGTTACAACTGATTCAATAGATTACCGTGGCAAGCAGATTATCGCGGCCACCCGTTTCATCGAGGATACCGGATGGGGCCTCGTGGTAAAACAGGATACGGCGGAAGCTTTTTCAGCGGTCGGCACCCTTAGAAACATTATAGGACTGCTCTTTATTCTTACCTCGATTCTTGTAGTCGCGGTTTCCATCTTCGTCTCGGGAACCATCACAAAACCGGTTTCGAACCTGACTGAAATCGCGGAAGAAATCAGCGCGGGGGACTTGTCGAAGAAGGCCGATGAAAACGTGTCCGGCGAGATCGGCACACTGGGCAGAGCATTCAACCGGATGACCGGCCGCCTTGTCGAGGCGCGGGAGACTCTCGAGGAAAGGGTCATGGAAAGGACCGAGGAACTGGAAGTAACAAGCCAGTCTCTGGCAGAGGAAATCGAGGAAAGACGGCAATACGAGGAAGCCCTCGAGCAATCTGAAGACAGGTATAGAGACCTTTTTGAAAACGCCAGCGACCTGATATAGAGCGTCGACCCTGAAGGCAACTTCATTTATGTCAACCCGGCATGGCGGCGGACGCTCGGGTACACCGAGCAGGAAGTCCGGAACATGAATGTCTTCGATATCATCCATCCGGAGTGCCAGGATTTCTGCACCGATACGTTCAGGAAAGTACTGTCAGGAGAGAATGTGGGCAGGATTGAGATCTCTTTCTCATCAAGGGACGGCAGGAAAATAGTCGTTGAGGGTGAAGCAAGCTGCCGCTTCATTGACGGGAAACCCTTTAACACCAGGGGCATATTCCGTGACATCACCGACAGAAAGGCCGCCGAGGAGGAGGTGGCGAGGCTTGCCGCCCTTGTCCGGTTCTCGGAGGACGCCATCATCGGCAAAAACCTTGATGGAACAGTGACCAGCTGGAACACGGGGGCACAGAAAATCTACGGGTATCAGCCTGAGGAAGTCATCGGCAGGGACATTTCGTTGTTAGAACCGAAAGATCTCTCCGGTGAAACACACCGGCTTCTGGAGATGGTGAAAGACGGCAACCCCATTGAATCCTTTGAAACCAGAAGAGTATCAAAGGAGGGCGGGGAAATATTCGTAGCTTTGACCATTTCCCCGGTAAGAGATAATTTCGGAAAGTTGATCGGGGCTTCCACCGTCGGCCATGATATTACCGAGCGCGTGCACATGCTCGAGGCCTTGAGTGAAAGCGAGGAGAGGTTCCGCACTATTACTTCAACGGTCAACGAAGCCATCGTCCTCGCTGACGTAACCGGAAGAATCACTTTCTGGAACAAGGCCGCCGGGCATATTTTCGGATACACCCGCGAAGAAGCAGTAGGCATGAATATATTCCAGTCTTTCGCTCCTCCCGAGAACCGTGCGGAACTTATGGATATATTCAAGCAGTTCATAACATCCGGTGAAGGCTTCGGCATCGGGGAGACGCGGGAGTATGAAAGCGTAAGAAAGGACGGCGTGAGAATCCCGGTGGAGCTGTCCATGTCTTCGTTCAGCATAGGAGGGCACTGGCATGCGGTCGGGGTGGTAAGAGATATCACCGTACGTAAAAAAGCCACTGAAGCTCTGAGAGAAAGCGAGGAGAAGTTCCGCACCATTGCCTCCACGGCCAACGACGCGATCATTCTGATCGATAATGACGGCAAAGTAGCTTTCTGGAACCGGGCCGCGGAGAAAATGTTCGGGTACCCGGAGTCCGAGATCCTGGGTGAAGAACTTCACATGATGCTTGCGCCCGCTGAATACAAGGAAGCTTTCAAGAAGGGTTTTCAATTCTTCAAGGAAACGGGCAAAGGAGGTGCCGTCGGAAAAACCGTTGAGATGAACGGTATGAAAAAAAACAAAGACTCCTTCCCGATAGAGCTTTCCATGTCATCAATAAAGATGCAGGGCAAATGGCAAGCGATAGGAATAATAAGAGACATAACCGACCGTAAGAAAGCCGAAGAGGACCTGCGAAAAATAAACACGGAACTGAAAGGATTCGCGCACACTGTCTCTCATGACCTCAAGGGGCCGTTGACAGCCATACTCATTGCGGTTGATACGGTCAAGGAACTGGTGGACAAGCCGAGAAGCACCGAGACCGGCGAGATGCTCGATGAGGTGGTCAAGATCCTCGACAACAACGTCAAGAACGCCAGCAGGCTCATTGAAGACCTTCTTTCTCTGGCCGAAGCGGGACAGCAGCCGGTCAACATTTACGATCTGGACATACGGAATATCGTCGACCGGATCATCGATGAAAGAAAAGCCGAAATAGAAAGGCTTGGAATAAGCCTTGAAATCGACGATGACCTCGGCCGTATCAATGGAAGCCTTGCACAGCTCTATCAAGTATTTACAAACCTCATCGGAAACGCCATTAAGCATGGCAACGGCAAGAAACTGGTTATCACTATTTCATACCTTGGAGATGACGAGGAAGGCTCACGCCGTTACCTGGTCAAAGACAACGGCAAAGGTATCCCTGAAGGAGATCTGAAAAATATTTTCCTCCCATTCTTCATGGGGGAAGGCGGCGGAACGGGTATAGGGCTTTCCACCGTTCAAAAAATCGTCAACCTTTATGGCGGAAGCATCAGAGCCTATAACGACAACGGCGCATGTTTTGAGTTTACGCTAAAGGATCTCCCGGGGTTGCCGGAGGAAAAATGAACCCGGTGAACAGGCGGTCTTTCAGCCCGCTGATACAGAAATATGTTCCCGGACACTTTATTCCGGTTCCCTGTCTGTCACGGATTCTGACGGCTCCATAGAAGCGGTGCCCGCTGTTTTGCCGATGGTTGTGTCCCTCATGAAGCATATCAGGTTCCGCTGCTCTCCCAGATATATGGATGACAGGGACAGATCCACGGTGATGGGCGATCCGTCTTTTCTTGACAGCTCGATTTCCCGCAGGTTTTCCTCGGGGACGGCAAGTCCTTCGCAGTATTGCCTGAACTCTTTGAAGATAAGTTCCCGGCTTTCTTCAGGAAACAGTTTCTCTATGCTCCGGCCCAGCATCTCGTTGTCCGTGTACAGGAAAAGTGCTTCCGCGGCGGGGTTCCAGAAGGTAATCCGGCCTTCCCTGTTCATTAACACAATCGCGTCCCTGCAGGTATCGACTATTCCACGCAGCCGGACCTCGTCGTTCCTGAGCTTCCACTCCTCTCTTTTTTTTCTGGAGATATCCTCGACAAAAAGAGTAAGCGTTCTGGGAGCACCCTCCCGGTCTTTCTGGATGCTTCCGCTGACACCACCGATAAAACGGGTGCTGTCCTTTCTTATCAGGGTCAGTTCCACGTTTCGCATTACGCTCAACTCGAGGACCTTGCGAAAGCTGCCAATCGCCCTTTCCCTGTCCTCGGGAGCGGCGAACCCGAATACGCTTTTCCCCAGAACTTCGCCGGTGCTTTTATAACCGAACATATCCAGAATGTAGGGTGACACATAGATCAGGTTGCCCTTCATATCCGAAACCGCGATGCCGCTGGTGGATGTTTCGGCAACACTCCTGAACACCTCCTCGGACCGCACCAGCCCGTAAAACAAGTCCAGGGCTTCTTCCGGGAGCTCTGATATTTCTTCCACCACGGTTTCAATATCAATATTTCGAATGGGGTCACGAACACCACCCGGGAAACCGCTTCCGGCAATCAGCAATAATGCCTCTCTTATTTTCTCAAGCTTTTTCTCTTTTTCCACGTATCGGTATCGCCTCAAAAATCGCCGACTATTTTCTTGTTTCAAGACTTATTATTTTTTTATTATTAACAAACCGCTATTGATTTATCAAAGCGTCTTCGATGCATTTCCTGAGGTATTCATGGTCGAACGGCTTCGTAACGTAATACCGGGCTCCGGACAGAATAGCCCTCGATTTCGTCCCCTCTTCGGCGCTGGCGCTCAGCACGATCACCGGAATATGGCCGGTCTCCTGTTCTTCAAAGTGTCGCTCCATGAACTGAAACCCGTCCAGATCGCGCATCCTCAAATCAAGGAGTATCAAGTCCGGTCTCTCTTCCTTTACCCTGTCAAGGCCCTCCACGCCCCCACTGGCGGCTACAACACTGTAACCGTAACTCTTCAGCCTTATAGTCAAAGCTCTCACAATATCTTCCTCATCCTCAATAATAAGGATCCTGGCCGCCATCTCTCTAATCCCCCCTTATCTCCGAAGAATGGATCTTCAAAAAAAGCATGTCGGTTATCATAACGGGGTCAACACTGCCATCACCCCTGCACACAACAGTTTCTGTCAGGTAGTCCTTTTTGAAGTCACCGCAGCCGTACTCCCTTGACACTTCCTCCAGAACATTATTGTTAATATCCTCCAGTTGCCTTGCTTTCAAATAACCGGCGATCACAAAAACTCTCTCCTGGTCACCCTGGGCAATAACGCCACCTTTGTCATTCAACTGCCGCAGCAATAGATCGTACAAACCGGTCCCGGCGGTGTCAAAACGCGGACGGACAATTATCAGTGTGAATGGTTCATCCCCCTTCGTTTTTCTTTTGAGCTCCCCGGTCACGAAATCAAGAAGAACACCTTCCTTTATCAGGACGGGTACGGTGAAAGTGAAGGTCGAGCCCTGGCCCAGCTTGCTTTCCACCCAGATCTTTCCTCCGTGAGACGCCACTATCTCGCTTGATATATGAAGACCAAGGCCGGTGCCCTCCGATGAGAACTCCCCTCCGGTATGCACTTTATAGAATATATCGAAGATTTTCTCCGTATCCTCCCTTGGTATCCCCATGCCCGTGTCGGCTACTGAAATGTAGAGGAAATGATCGTTTGTGGTTCTCGGTCCCGCCGATACGCTGATGCTGCCGCCGGGGAGTGTAAATTTCAGTGCGTTATCTATCAGGTTGGTCAGTACCTGGGTTATCCTCAGGGGATCCGCGTATACCGCCGGGAGCGGCACATGCTCTTCGGTATAAGTCAGCTCGACACCCCTTTTAGCAGCCCTGGGCTTCACGGAAGTCAAGCAAGCTTCGGCGACCTCCGAGAAAGATACCTCCTGCCTGTTCAGCTTCAGGTTGCTGCTTTCGATCCTGGTAGTGTCGAGCAGGTCTTCTATAAGGAGTCTCAGCCGCGTGGTATTCTTCTGAGCGATGTCCAGATATTCACTTTGCTCTTCATTCAAATCGCCCGCAAGACCGTCCTGCACGATGGACACATACTCCTTCACTGAAGTGAGGGGTGTCCGAAGCTCATGGCTGATCGAAGACAGAAACCTTGACCTGAGTTTTTCGAGTTCCCTCTTTCTGGTTATGTCGCGGACAATTACTGAAGCCCCCAGAAGTTCGTCGTGCAGCCCGTGGACCGCCGACGCAACGAACTCATAAGTCCTTTGCAGGTCCGGCTGCTGCACTTCGACCTCCTCGACGGACTGGCTGTCCGGATCCATTATGACCTTTTCGGCGATTTCCCGGACCAGCCAGACCGCGGAACCCTCTGAAGACTCCTCCCCCTCGGCCAACGCGATCAACTCCAGTATATTCTCGCCGGTAGGGTTCTGCACGATCAGTTCCCCATCCTTGTCGACAAGGAACACCCCGTCCTGCAAACTGTCGATCATCGCCCTGGTCCTGAGTTCCTCCGACTCGAGAAGAACCTCGAGCCGCCGGAGCGATACCGCGGCCTCGCTTATAAGGGTCTCAAATATCCGGAGTTGTTCCTCGTTGAAAGCGGCCTTTTGACATGAAGCGATGACCATCATTCCCATAAGGCTCCCGCTCGCTATCAAAGGCATATTTGAGTAAGACCTGATCCCACCCTCCTGTTCAACCGGCTCGACGCTTTCCGTGCTGAGATCCAGAAAATCACTCTTGAAATCATCAAGGGAATATTCGGACCCGGCGAATTCGTTGTAATGCTCCAGCAGTATTCGTGAGGTCTCCATAACAATCGAATCATCCGCGTTCTTGCCCTTTATCATGACGATCTCTTTACTGTTGCGTGTCTCGTGAAGTATCCCGGCGACATCATATTCGAGGATGTTGTCAAGCGAGGTCAAAACAGGAAGATATACCTCATCGTAACTAATCGCCGAGCTCAGTATATGTGACAGGTCATACAGGACGGAAAGCTCATACGTCCTTTCGTCAACCTTCGCCTCAAGCTTCTCCTTGGCTGCCTGAAGTTCCCTCATGGTCACTTCGAACTCGACAGTCCTCTCCGCCACCTTCTCCGCGAGATTATCCTTGGTCTTCTTCAGCTCATCTTCGACTCTCCCGCGTTCAAGAATCTCCTCCCTGAGTGATGCATTTGCTGTCGAAAGCTGAGCCGCTTTCTGCTCGAGTTCACGGGTACGTGAAACCATTTCCTTCTTTATTTCACTAATTTCCCTCTCGAGCCTCGCTATGCGCTCTTCGGCCGACTCGATGTCTGCTTCTGATCTTTCTGGTTCCATTCCAAAATATCCCCGGCCGCGCCCTTTCGGGCTCCGGCTTCCCTCATGTTTCCCCGGCAAAAAAGCACAAACCGGCTCCCGAACCTCCGCCTGTCAGGCACCTTAACCACCTGAGGCGAGAAGCCGCGTTGGATGACAAAAATCAAAACACATTGCCGAACTCTTAATAAAAAATCAGTCCATCCGCTTAATTCCTTGTTTCTATAAGAACCGGGCGAAACCTGCACCATATCATGCCCCGGAATTTCCGCTCATTCGCGAATGGTTGTAATCGGCGGCGCGCCGGCAGGACTTCCGGGACAGCCGGTTCTTCCAATGCGGCCGTCTGTCTGGTGGTCCGGCGCGCCGGGCCCGGCCGGGCACCGGTGCATCGAACATATTCGAGCGATATTTTTAGAACAGGATATTGGCAGGGGATCGTGCCGCCGGAGCGAATTCAAATAAATGGTTACTCTGTTAAATTCATTAATGGAAATCCGCGCGCTCTCTAAGAAAACGAGAACCGGGAGATGCAGAATTGAGCGACTGGGGTCTTAGAAGCATATCACTCGTCAGGAACTCAAACGGCGAACTGGTCTCCATACAGGGTGCCGTAGAGGAAATGACCGGTTATGCGGAAGAAGTTCTTCTCGGGAATAAACCGGGCTGGGAAGATATTGTGGAGCCGGAGTATCTGGAATCACTGGAGCTCGAAATCAGCAGCCTCGCCCAGACACCGGGGTCTTCCGGTTCCATTGTCTACCGCATCAGGCGCCGCGACGGAAAGGTCCGCAGGGTGCAGGAGTTTCTGCGAAGCAGTGGGCATCACCGCGATGAGCCGGTCTTCGTCTACAGCACATTGGTTGATATTGCCAGGGGGAAGCCGTCCATGGGAGAGCCTGACAATCAGGTCAAAACATCGGACCTGGCATACAAGGACATCTTCGACGCGTCCCCTGACGCAATCATCGAAACCGACATCGACGGAAACCTCCTGAGGGTGTCGCCCGCCACCCTGGGACTCTTCGACTATGATGCTGAGACTGAAATGGCCGGTAAGAATCTGCTGGATTTCATAGCGCGTGAAGACCGGGAAAGAGCGATCAGAAACCTTCAGATCATCAGAGAAAAAGGCCTTATGCTGAATGTCGAGTATACCTTTCTGCAAAGTTCGGCCAGGCGCTTCATAGGAATGGCCGACACCGCGCTGACCCCGGGCACCGGGCTCGCACCGGCCGGTTATGTAATGACAGTAAGAGACGTGTCACGGCAGAAAAAGTCTGAATGGACGCTGAAGAGCAACCAGGATCTATTAAGGGGGATAACCGACGCCGCGAAAGATTCGATAATACTGGTGAACGACAGGAAGCAGGTTACCTTCTGGAACCCCGCATCCGAAGGACTTTTCGGATACTCCAGCAATGAGATGCTTGGAAGACCTATCGAGAAGATCATAGAAACTGATGAACGTGTTCAAGTGAAAAATCTCCTGAACAGCATGGCGGCCACCAGGGAAGACGCCGCGGCTGAGCAATTGATTGAGATTCAGGCCAGAAATAAAGATGGGGTGGTCTTCCCGGCGGAAATGGCCGTTTCCGGATTCTTCAGCGGGACAAGATGGAACATCGTGATAGTAGTAAGAGAAATATCAGACAGGAAGGCGCTGGAGAATGAGCGCGTCGGCCTGATCCATGACCTGAACGAACGAATAAAGGAACTCGACTGCCTGTTCAGGCTTTCAGAAATCGTTGAAGAGCCGTGCGCCACGGTTGAAGAGATTCTCAAGAGAACACTTGATTTGATCCCTCCCGCATTCCAGTACCCCGAGTCCACCATTGTAAGCGTTACCCTGGACAATATTCGGTACCGGACCCCCGGCTTCAAGATGACCGATCGTAATATTTCCGCCGCCATTAATGTCAGCGGAAAGGACAGAGGCCTCATTACGGTATGCCGTAACGATGCACTCCCGGAACCTGAAGAAGAACCTTTCATCAAGGAAGAAAACGACCTTCTCAGGGCTGTGGGTGAAAGGCTGGGACGGATCATAGAAAGAATCCAGACGGAATCGGAACTGCAGGAGTCCGAAGAACGTTTTCGTGACCTCTTTGAAAACACCAGTGATCTTATTCAGAATATCGCTCCCGATGGCAGTTTCATTTATGTCAACCCCGCATGGAAGAAAACGCTTGGGTACTCTGATGAAGAAATTAATAAAATGACGCTGTTCGATATTATCCATCCGGACTGTCTCCCCTACTGCACCGAGGTTTTTCAAAAAGTCACTGATGGCGGGAAAGTTGACAAGGTGACTGCGACGTTCGTAACGAAAAGCGGTGATTCGATAGATGTCGAGGGAAGCGCGAGCTGCAGGTTTGAAAACGGCATGCCGGTGTCAACCAGGGGAATCTTTCGAAACGTTTCCGATAGATACAGCGTAGAGAAGAAGTTCCTCAGGGCAAACGCGGAGTTAAAGAGATTCGCGTCCACTTTGTCTCACGACCTCAAAGGCTCCTTTACCGCGATCGACACTGCGGGCGAAAACCTGAAATTCCTGATTGAACGGTTTCCGCCGGAGTACGACAGCGCCGATATTCTTGAAAATATTGACATAATCAACCGCGGAATAAGTGAGGCTACCGGCTTTTTAGACGGCCTTCTCGCACTGTCGAGATCTACCCAGCCTCCGGAAAAACTGGAAAAAGTCGACATCTCCGATTGCGTGTATACCGCGAAACTCGAGTTGACCGAACTTATCAACAGTTCCGGAGCTACAATAATTGAAGACACCGACCTAGGCCGGATACGTGCCGACCAGGTACAGCTCGACCAGTTGTTCACAAACCTGCTCGCCTTTCTCCTGAAAAACAGCGATACTCCGGATCCACTAATCGAACTCCGTTTTAAAGGGTTGGACGGGAATGGCGTTTTCACTTATTTCGCCGGGAACAACAGCCCGGGTATCTCACTGGAAAACACCGAGTCGTTATTCGATCCGTCGTTTAACGGTGAAACCGGAAAGATGGAGATACATCTCCCCGTGGTCGAAAGGATCACCAGGACCTACGGCGGGTCGATTTCACTGGCCGACTGCGATGGATTAGGCTTTGAGCTGTCGCTCAAGGACTTTGAGACCTGACCGCCGGATTTCCCGTGCTCCGGACCGTCCCGTTGATCCCCGGCATTTTTCCCGGTTTTTTTATCGACGAAGCCGATTGTGTAATGGACAGCCAGTCCGGCCAGATAACCAAAAGCCATGTTGGTAAGGACTGCTACGGCGACCGTCGACACCATCGGGACAAGCTCGAGTGACCACTTCATGTCTTTCGCAAACTTGACCAGCTCAATACCGACCATGAGGAGCATAGCCCCGATTATCGCTTCGGGGAACCTTGCGAAAATAATACCGATGGAAGAAGCGAAAAAAAGACCGAGCAGGATTTCGCCCGTCCCCTCGATAATGTTTGTGCCGCCGGTCCTGGCACCGAAGTAGTGCTGGCCCGCCAGTCCTCCTGCGCCGTGGCACAGCGGCATGCCGCCGAAAAACGGCAACGATATATTCATCAGGCCCATGTTAAGTGAGAGCTTCCCGACGCTCACTTTTCTTTCCGGCCAGTAGGTCTCGATTAAGGATGAAGTCGCTATCACTGCGTTGGTGGCGGTAAGCGGGACCTGGGCAAAGCCTCCGGCAATCAAGGCCACCCACACTTCCTTCATTCCAAAAGTTGTGATTGAAGGAAGACGAAACCCGGGGCCGGCAATACCGGCAAAGTGCCCCTTGAATAACATGATCCCGATCCCGAGGACTATCAGGACAATCGCGGCGGGAGCATACCTGTTCTTCCGCAGTGCCAGTATTATGATTACTGATACAAGCGCCAGAATCCAGCCTGTACGGACCATATCGAACGCCTGTATCCCCAGCAGTATGCCCAGCGCGACCTGGATTCCTCTGATTACCGACTTCGGGGTGACCCTGGCAACGACCTTTATGGCCCCCGTCGCCGCCATAAGAAGCCAGACTATGCCCATTCCGAACGCGGACGCGTACACGAGCGAGGGCTCCCAGGCCTGAGCAATCGCCATGACGGCGAGAACTTTCATTGGTTCGATCGGCATCGGCAGGCGGTACACGAGGCCTGTCGCCACATTGGCGAGTCCCATCATTACAAGAAGCCCCGCCGGGTCCAGTCCGCAAACGGCGATGTACCCTATGGCCAGCGGGAACAGCGTCCCGAAATCTCCCATGGAACCGGCCACTTCCCTGATATTGAATTCATAAGGCCCTATCTTCATGGCATCACCTCAAAAAAAAGACGCCCCTCTTTAAAGAGAAGCGTAAGAACCCGCGTTCTCCTTTCCAAATAGGGGAGGCAGAACCGTTTCCAGTTCTACCCTGTCGGCCGCTGCCCATCCCTTATCGGCTTAGGGCAGGCGGCTCGGAAAACCCGACGTGCTTAAGATACTATTCTGTGAGGTGCGATTGAGTCAATTATGAGCGGTGTCGCGAGGGGTGGGACGGTTGTATTCCTCCATGAGGCGAAAAGGTCTGCGGGCACGCCCTGAGCGCGGTTTCCGTCAGGACTCTTCCCGCGAAGAGAGATCTCTGCCTATCCCGGAAATGCCGACAGGGTTCCCGGCTCTGTCCGTCAAAACGCTTCCGAAGAACTCATAATCAATGCGTGTGCCTTCGCTTGTCATTACTTCAACCTTTACAACCTCTCCCAATCCGCTTACCAGTGCGTTCGAAAGCGAAGTCATTACCCGGGGAATATCTTCCTCCGCTATGAAATCCATAATATTTTTCGCCGCCAGTTCCCGATCGCTGCATCCGGACACGTCTCTCATTGACTTGTTCCATTTGATCAATCTGCCTGAAAGATCGGCAACGTAGAAAACATCCGGCAGGTTCTCAAAAAGGCTTTCGGTGAAAGACTTTTCCTCGATCAGGCGCCGCTCGGTTTCCTTGAAATGCGTAACGTCCATCAAGGAAACTGCTTTGGCCGGAGAACCCCGGTATTCAACACCCTTTACCCGGATGCTGACCGGCAGAGTTGTACCGTCACTCCGTGAGACCTCGATTTCATAGTGGTCTTCACCACCTTCCAGCATACGGGATACGAACCCGTCCCTGCACTCCCGTTTAATAAAATCGCAGCCGTCCAGGCCCGCCATCTCCCGAGGATCAAGGCCGAACATCGCCGCGGCGGCGTCATTTGCGTACCTTATTTTTCCGTCAATTAATATCAGTATGCCTTCAAAGAAGGCTCCTTTAAAAACCTGGAACTCCTCCTCAAGGTCTCTCAGTTGTTCCGAAGCGTCCTTAACCCTGCCAAGCAGACTTCGCAGTTCCCTGATGTTTTCTTCATCTCCCCGCAGGGCAACACCACTCCGGCTTCGTTTCCTGTAAATGTCTCTCATCTGTACCACCTCTTGAAAATATGATCGCGAGCATGGGATGAAAGAGCCCGTTCAACCGGCTTCATCTGCCGTTTGACTCTTAACACCGTCGCCTACCTGATTATCGGACACCCTGGAGCAGTTTCCTGTGAAGATTCGCGACATTCATTCGGATATCAAGCCAAATTCACCTTATTGGTTGGGGGTAATCAGAAGTTGGAAGTGTCCCTTCCCGTCCGATAACGGGAATAACGTGCTTCTCCTGCCTTTATAGGGATCCCGATTGCAAACCTTCGTTCACCTGCTATTCTTTTACAGGAAAAAGCATCTTAACCGGCCGCGGCGATAAAACATCATAAAGAACAGGGCGGCAACCGATCCCACCGAAGAATCGGCACAAGCCCGGCGGCACGAACGTGCGGCCCCTGGATGTTTTTCTGCCGCCGTCCCCTTTTACGCCTGTAATATGACTTAACCAGTCAATTGCTATATATTAAAGCGACGGTCGGCGGTTTTTTACATATTGCACGGATTTCAGTCAGAGTGCAGGTTATGCTCTGTATCTAGCCGAACCGTTATAAGATAACGATATCCACAGGAAAACATTACTATAAACCGGAAAAAGGGTCAGGGCTCTGATAACAGCAGGTGCTCAACCTGAACTGTCGGACTCATGACAAAAGGAGGAATCTTTCGTGATCGATTTAATGGAGATCAAGAACCGGCTTGAGCGTATAGCCAAACTGAGCAACGAGATGCGCGAACAGTTCGGCCGCTTGAGCGGTACCGAAGGTGCCGAGATAAAGAAAAAGGCCAGGAAAGATGGCACCAGGGTAGGCATCGGCATCGGTATTGCAGTTTTCGGCCTTCTCCTGGCAGCCGTCGCCGCGGTTTATATCCTCGCTGTAATAATCCTGCTGGTGAATATCGCGCTTGACCGGCTCTGGCTGAGCTCGCTTATCGTTGTCGGTGGTTTTCTTCTGACAGGCGGGGGCATTTTAGCCGGTGGTATCGCCATGGCAAGCTCCGGCGGAAAAGAGCTCTCGAAGCTGACCGATGAACCCAGGAAGCAGATGAAGGAAACCGGCGAGCAGTTGAAAGCGGAGCTCGACGCGCTCCAGAAGATGGCGAAAAACGAGTCCTCCGACCTCCAGGAGCAGGTCACCGAAGCCGCCAAATTCGCGACCCCCGCCGCAACCGCCGCGTTCTTAGGGTTCCGGTTATTCAGGCGGCAGATGAGGCGCCGTCAGGAAAAACGGATGATGATCAAAGCGGTCAAGATGGTGGACGAGGCGAGGGCTAAAAGAGAACGCGCCGAGGCGGAATAACGCACCGGATAGAATATGCCGGAAGCCGGTTGCCTGTTATTCAACCGTGACGGACTCGGGGAGTTTACGAGTCAGGATATCCGCGGCTTCATCAACCATATCCATCAGGACTTCTCCGGCCGGTTTTATTTCTTTTATCAGAGCGGAAACCTGTCCGGCAAAACCGCCTACGTAGTCATACATTTTCGCCTCGTTAAAGGCGGCAATAAGATCTGAGGCGATAAGCGCCTGCAGGGGGAATGGAAGTGATTCCAGCCCCGATTCGTACCAGGCGTCATGGTACCTGCTGTATATTGCCCTGAGTGTTTTTCCGGAAAACATGGTGCCGACAACCGTGTCCTCATCGGCCGCGTTCACGATATTCTGTTTGACGGAATCGAGCCCGCCGGCCTCCTTTGTCGCCAGAAAACGGGTACCGACCCATACACCGGAGCAACCCATTGCCAGCGCCGCCGCCACACCCCGTCCGTCGCCGATCCCACCCGCGGCCAGTACGGGGATGGGAAACGCGGCGTCGATGCAGGAAGGCGCCAGCACCATGGTTCCTATCCGGCCGGTATGCCCGCCTGCTTCATGGCCCTGGGCAACCAGCAGGTCAACGCCCGACTCCGCCATCCGCCTCGCGTTTTTCGTGTTACCGGTAATAGCCAGAACCTTTACCCCCGCCTCATGCGCGGCCTCGACCATGAAGCCGGGATTCCCAAGGCCGGAGCAGAACAGCGGCACCTTCTCCTCGAGGCAGACCTCTATTGCCTTATCGGGTAGAAAGGTCGTCAGGTCGGGTTTGATCATTACCTCCACCTCGGGAAGGCCGAGGTCTTCCTTCGTCTTCCTGACAAAGTCCCGGTGCTCACGGGGAAGAGCCTTTAAAAATTCACTGAGCGGCATCTCGCCGCCGCCGGGGTCGCCAAACTGCGTGACCTTCTTTGGAATAAGGATATCGACCCCGAAAGGCTTGTCGGTCCTTTGCCTTATCTCACGGATCTTTTCCCGCATCTCGTCTACCGTGTAACCGCTCGCCCCCAGCACCCCGCAGCCGCCCGCTTCCGAAACAGCGACTACCAGGTCCACCGGCGAGCCGGTTTCCTCCCCCAGCAGGTTCGGGCCCATGCCCGCGCTTAATATCGGGTACTCGATGCCCAGCATCTCGCAAAGCTTTGTCCGCAAAACTCTTTTTCTCATGTGATCCGCCTTTCACTTCCTGATGACCGGGACAGGCAAGTCGTTATCCGCACGGTAGTATCTTATTCCAAAGGAGGAGGAAACTGAATTCCCGGTTTTTCTGACGAAGACCTGTCTCATCTGGTGCCCGGCACATCCCTGCAGAATGCTGAAGAAGTACGTGAGGCAGGGTATTCTTTATTCTTAACGAATTGAGTAGCAGTAGGGTGATATCCGGAAATGGTAATGGGGAACACCGGCGGGATGCAGATACTGGGATCAACAGATGACGGGCATCTATGCGGGCCTTACTTACTTCAAGTGAAAAGGTGAAAAAACAACGGAGGGTTTGGAGATGGTAAAAAGATTCAGGAAAAAACTGTTTAACAGCCGTGTTCTCATTGCGCTGACTCTCTTGGTGGTTATTGCCCTGGCTGTATGCGGCGCATGGGCACCTGCGAACGCTGGAGGGGACTCTTCAATGGTCGCAAACGGGTCCCGGAGCGACGGCGTTCACCATCTGGGCGGAATCCTGACCGACCCGGCCGATGTTGAAGGGGTTGAGCAACTCTCTGTACCCGGGACAGGAAGAACGCTTGTGGCATCTGTCGACCTCTCCTCGGATATTCCTCCCATAGGCGACCAGCGCAATCAGAACAGTTGCGTAGCATGGGCAACCAGCTACTACTACAAGAGCTGGTCCGAGAAGCAGAAAAACCCTGCCCTTAACCTGACCAAGGATATCTACCAGTTCAGCCCTGCGTTTGTTTACAACCAGATCAACGGGGGGGAAGATAATGGATCGACATTCTACGATGCATTCAATCTAATGCAGGATGTCGGTGATATCCAACTTGCGTTCTTTCCCTATGATTATACCGACTATACGACACAGCCTACGGCGTATCAGCTCGATTCGGCAGAGCAGTACCGCATCCCCGGGGACTGGGGGTACTTCTGGCTTCGCGGGAGCAGCGGGCCGTACAGTTCCCCCAACGACATCTCCGGCCTCAAGGCATGGCTGGCAAGCGGGAACATGCTGAATATCATGATTCCTCTTTATGTGGACTTTCCCGAATATGATACATACCCGGCATCTCCATACTACAACTACAATGGAACCTCAGCCTTTGAAGGCTGGCACGGTGTAGCCATTGTCGGTTACGACGATAACGCCAACCCCGGGGGAGCCGACGCCGACCACAGGGGCGGCTTCCTCTGCGCCAACTCCTGGGGGTCCGGCTGGAACGGCGACAGCGACGGTTACGTCTACCTGAGCTACGATTTAGTTAAGAGGTATGTGCCGGAAGCATGGGGCATGAACGATGTTGACGATACCAGTTCCTGGTACCTTGCCGAGGGTTCAACCGACTGGGGATTTGAGTGTTATGTAACTATAGAAAATCCAAACAACAAGGACATAACCTGTGACGTTACCTATATGACGGAGTCCGGGGAGGTACCCGGCCCAACGGTAAACATGCCCATGAAAAGCCAGGCAACCGTAAATCCTTTCAACACGTTAGGCACCGACGACTTCTCCACAAAAGTCGAATGCAGGAGCAAAGACCCTATAGCGGTCGACCGTACCATGCTCTGGGCATCCCAGCCTTCAGGCTGGTCCGAGGCCCACTGCTCGGTAGGTGTTACATCACCGGCAAAGACCTGGTACCTTCCCGAAGGGTCTTCCGCCTGGGGGTTCGAGTGCTGGCTCCTGATCCAGAACCCCGGCAATGCCGGAGCCACCTGCCAGGTAACCTACATGATCGAGGGGGAAAAGCCCAGGACCTTCGCCAAGGTTGTACCGGCACGGAGCCGCAGTACCTTTAATATGGCCGATGATATTGGTGAAAAAGATGCTTCCATAAAGGTAGCGTCGAACCAGCCGGTAATACCGGAACGCGCCATGTACAGGGACTCGCGCCGGGAAGGCCATGAGTCAATCGGCACAACACGGCCGATGGAAAATTTCTACCTTGCCGAAGGTGCCACCGGTTACAGCAGCGGCTTCGAAACCTACGTGCTTGTACAGAATCCAAACGATACACCTGCCGATGTGACCGTTACCTACATGACGGCGGCCGGGCCGGTTGTGCAGCCTGCGTTCGAGATGCCGGCTAATTCGAGACAGACGATACTTGTTAATAGTTACCTGCCGCCGAACACCGATTTTTCCACGGCGGTTAAAGGAACCCAGCCGATAATCGCCGAACGTGCTATGTACTGGTACGGTGAACCCAACACGGGGCAGATCTGCCACGACTCGATAGGCATGTCGGCGCCGCACGTCAACTTCTACCTGCCCGCCGGCGGCACCAGCAACCAGTGGGAAACCTGGACGCTGGTGCAGAACCCCAACAGCTCCGCAGTAGAGGTGGAGGTGAGCTACCTTCCCGATGGAGGCGGGGGCACCTATACCTTTAACGATACGATACCCGCGAACTCACGCAAGACCTACAACATGGCAGATGAGGTGCCTGACAGTTCGGCGGCCGTAATGGTGAAAAGCCTCGATCCGACCAGGAAGATAATGGTGGAAAGGGCGATGTACTGGAACGGCCGGAACGCCGGCACCAGCACAATCGGTGGTTACTCCGACTCCCCGTGGACCACCATACCTTGAACCGCGGGAACCCCGGAGCAAGAAGCTGAAAATCTGGGTACCAAAACCGGTCATAAGGGATCAGGCCTTTCGGCTCGCCCGCCATCACGTCATATGACCGGCCCGGCCATCCCGAGGCAGTCGAAAAGACAAAACCACGCTTATCGGAAAACCGGGTAAGGTACTCATGAACTGATAAGCCGGGGTTAAAAACTTAAAAGCATATCCGTAAAGGTCACTGCCGCTTATCTCTTCCGGATTCGTGTCTTTGACGGGTTTCATGTGGCACTCATATCCGGGCTTTTCCGGCATCGCACGGATTATTTGTGTCCCGAATCCGGTATTTCCCGCAAACATTTCCCGCTGATTCAAAAAAGGGGGGTAATTAAAAGACCTTCCGTCCGCAGCCGGAACAGCAGTCCCTGTGGACGCAGATTATCCCGCCGCACTCCGGGCAGGTCCATCTTATCTTTTCGCTTCTCACAAATGCCCTTATACCGTTCTTTTCGATGTACTCGAGATTCTCGATCATGCTCATGTGGTATTTGTTTCTGTATCTTTTGTCCAGGTTTCGAAGTCGCCTGCAGGGATACTTCTCACATTTGCCGGAACAGTATTTCAGCCCGGTTTCTTTCAGGTAGCCGCAGTTAATAATTATGCAATTAACACAACTTCCGGATTTATCCGCACTGTCACCGCGGCAGCCGGGACACTTGTTGTCTTTCCTCAGGAGGCGGGCCATGCAGAGCGCGCAGTTCATCCCGCATGGCGCAATATATTCAGCTTTGATAACCGTTTTTTCATTCATAAGACAGGAAGCATATCGATAGCTTTGTCGTTATTATCCTGCAGATTACACTCCAGCGGTAGGTTATTTCAACGCGGATGCACCGGCTTCCTGGAACCCCATACAGTGCTGGCGTGACAGGAGTGCAGCAGCCACAGAGTGATTGAACCTCTGCAATCTGAGTAAACCGCCCGGCCCGTCCTGTTCCAGCCAACCCATCCTGGCAACCCCATGCAGGCGTATTTCGGCATGAATTAGTACTTCACCAAACGGCATTCATAACAGGATTCCGGCATTCAAAAACGAATATATAGCAGTGTCGGAACGATCTTTACTCGAATTCAACCGACAGGATATCGAACGGTGGTTCGGCGAAGCAGAAAGGTGATTCATATGAAACGCGCGAGAATTCTGATTGCCCTGGTGCTGGCCGTCGCTCTCCTCGTTACGGCTCTTGCCACAGGGTGCGGAAGTGAGTCGCAGGCGCGGCAGGCTTACGACAAGGCGCAGTCGCTGGAGGAGAAGGCGATGCTGACGGAAGCGGCCGCTGAATACGAGCGCGCATACAGCCTGTACGAGAAAGAAGGGAAGACCGCGGAGGCCGAAAAGAGCAGGAAGGCCGCGCAGAGTATCATGTGGGTGCAGATGGCATACCCGGACTCAAAGGCTGATCTTACAGATAAGCTTGCCGAGATGTATCCGCAGGTCCCGGAGAGTACCCGTAAGAGCTGGATTGAAAGCGGTGAAGTGGAAAACATGAAATGGGACGGCAAGGTCCACTACTTTGGCCAGGCTGCTGATAACATAGCAACCAGGCACTTCGATATCGCGTACCAGAACGAAGAAAAATCCGAGACAATAGCTGAGTTGGTTAGGACCATAAGCAGCGTGTGCACCGGTTCGGGGCCCGCATGGCAGCCGTACTCAAACCCCATAACATGGCTTGGGACGGAATCGATAAACGTACCACGCTCCGAGCTTCCCGAGACCGGCACCCTTAAACTGTGGTTTCCCCTTCCGGTTGAAACCGGCGGCCCCCAGGATTCTGTTTCGGTTATTTCCGTAACGCCGGATATGTACCTCAAGCAGCCGCCTTCCATCGAAGGGCCGCTTGCGGATGCCTATTTCGAGGTCCCGCTCAATGAGCTGAGCGGCGACCTGGCGATTACCGTCCAGTTTCAGTTCACGCACTACCAGGAAAACTTCAAGGTGGATCCTTCAAATGTGGGCAAGTACGACAAGAGCAGTGCGCTCTACACGCAGTATACGAAGTCTTACGGCAACACCTCCATTGCGCCGGAGATTGAAGAGACCGCGAAGAAGGTGGTCGATGGTGAGAAGAATCCCTATCTCGCCGCGAAAAAGCTCTACGATTACATACTGAAGGAGGTCAAGTACAGCTACATGCCGCACACCGCGCTTTGGCCGCGGGGCGAGCCCGAGTCCGAGTACGTGCACAGGCTTAAGCGGGGAGACTGCGGGGCGCAGAGTATGTATTTCTCGGCGATGTGCCGCTCTCTCGGGATACCGGCGCGGACCACAGGCGGCTGGCAGCTCTTCACCGGGAACTTCGCCGGGCATTTCTGGGCGGAGTTCTATCTGCCAAACTACGGGTGGATACCGGTTGACCCTACCGCGGCGGATATAGCCGACTGGACGGACAAGCTCACCGACGAAGAGAAGCGGCAGTGGAAGGAATTTTACTTCGGCAACCAGGACCCGCTGCGCTGCAACGTCCAGACCGACGTTGACTCGCCGGCCACTCCGCCGCTGGATGGCGAGGTCATGATCCCAATGGCGCTTCAGTACGTTCAGGGTACCTGCTCGACGATGGCCGAACCCGTCAGCGGGATACTGCTGGAATACCAGACAATAAGCGCACAGCAGATTGCGGGTGCTCAGATACCGCTCCCCTCGGGACCTATGCACTGATGCTCCGGGTAGTATTACCGTTTCTCAGGGGAAGGTTCCGAAGGTGCCGGGTCTTGCTGCGCAAACCGCAAGATGTGAGACCCGTTGACTCCGCTGGTCTTCCGGGGAACGTCGCAACCGGCAAGGGATAGAGCCGCATATTTCCATGAGCACACGTAATATCTTGCCCATTAGACAACCCCATTAGCCATTCTTTTTTTACGCATAGGGTTAAAGAGCCGGAAAAACGATCCGATATATATAATACGAGATATTTGTCTTTTGAGGGTGTAGTTTCAGATATCGGAATTTAGAAGTTGCTTTTCCTGTTGGTTAGATCAGGAAGACCGGTGTCTATTGCTTCCGCTGGTATGAGCATCCGGTTGAATACCGGTGAGAATACTTCATTCACGGAGCAGTTACAGTTACAATTCCTTCCCTGGTAGAAGAGAGCGTCTGAAATGAATAAGTTAGAAGTACTTATCAAGAGATCGGTGTGTGTATTAATCATAACTTTAATGTCGGCCGCCGGTGTTTTGATTATATTCCCCGCCACTCCCGCATCAGCGGCTGATGTAACAATGGTCGAGTATGAGTCGAATCCAGTCTATGATCCGCCCGTGACATCTTACAATGAGTTCTATCCATGTGTACTTTATGACGCGGATGGGTTTTCCGGCCACGGCGCCTCTTACTATTACAAGATGTGGTACGGAGATGGTGCGGGCGATCTTGTAACCGTCACCTGCTCCAATGATGGTATCAACTGGAACACCCCGGTTTCGACCTCCGGCCTTGTGACTAATGCGTATCATTCGCAGGTAGTATACATACCGGGAGGCTATGACTGGGAAGGAACTACATACTATTACAAAATATGGTACTGGGACTGTGTCGGCGCCGACCTTTACAGTGTAAACGCTATCCGCACCGCCGATTCGACCGATGGTGTTTCGTGGGAGAAGGACAGGGCGCTCACGCAGGATGCAGGCTCTCCGATAATTACCGGGGTCAGTCCCGACTGGAACAGGGGTTCCTACGGGCCGGTATGTATCCTTCATAATCCGGACGCCACCAACACCGGGACAAATCCATTTGATTACTCCTTCGCAATGTACTACGACGGTACCACAGGCGGTGCGGAGGTGATGGGGCTCGGCTACTCCGCCGACGGTACTCATTTCTACCGTTACGGCGACGACCCTGTGTTGGGTTCCGGTCCACTTGGCGCCTGGGATGGTCCCAACCCCGCTTATCCGGGCAACTGGTATAACACGGCGGGTACCGTTATCAGGGGTGAGGACGGCACATGGCGGATGTGGTACTCCGCATGGCAGAGGATTGACCCTCCCGTTCTCTTCTCAAACTACGGTATCGGCTACGCTACATCCACCGACGGAATCAACTGGACCAGAGACGCGGACAATCCCATATTCTTCATCACCGATGGAAAAGCCTGGCGCGACAAGAGAACTTATACTCCCAGCGTAATAAACAGCCCCACGAACTTTGACGGGCATGGAGAGGCAGCCTCTTACAAGATGTGGTTCACAGGCCAGACCGGCACCGCCGGCGAGGACAGCGCTATCGGCTACGCGTCTTCCGCGGAACCATCTTTATCTTTAACGAAATCTGCAACTCCATCCGGGACGCTTGACAGAGGCCAGACCGTTACTTATACACTTGAAGCGGAGAACACCGGAAACCTCGTGGCCACGGGCTGCTCCATTAAAGACAGTTTGCCTGCATATACAGATTATATAGCCGGATCAACAACGCTGAACGGTACGGCCGTTCCCGACGCGGGAGGAACAACGCCGCTGGTATCCGGAATGTCCGTCGGTTCGGCCGGGCAACCGGCAGGCACCATCGGGGTGTCGAAAAAAGCGGTGGTGACTTTCCGGGTACAACTTTCTGCGGATCTTCCCCAGGGCTCACCGGTTAAGAATACCGCGACCCTGAGCTCTGTTGGTTCGTCACCAGTGGAAGCGAGCTGTGTGAATCCAAGTCGCCCATCGGCACCGGGATCAAGCTTTTACTTTGCCGAGGGGTATACCGGGGAAGGTTTCCAGGAGTATCTCTGCGTAGGCAATCCAAATGAAGACCCTGCTACGGTAAATGTCGACTACCTGTTTACCGACGGCACGGTGGAGTCCGCGGTCTACGAGGTCCCGGGTCAATCGCGCTTTACGGTGGATGTAAACGAAGCGGTCGGTGACGGCCGCGAGGTAAGCATGCGTTTAGAATCCATCAGTTCGAAACTGATCGCGGAGCGCCCCATGTACTTCAATTACAACGGCACATGGTCGGGCGGACATGATGTTATTGGAGCAACGACCGCAGGTCAGCAGTGGTACTTCGCCGAGGGATACACGGGGCCGGGCTTTGAGGAGTATGCCTGCGTTCTGAATCCCGGCGACGCACCCGCCGGACTGACCTTCAACTTCCAGACACTCGAATCCGGAGAAGTCGTCAAGACCGGCTACAGCGTACCGGCCCATTCACGTTCAACCTTCAAAATCAACGATGTCCTCGGCTCCGACCGCCAGAGTTCATTGAGGATTGATTCGGACCATCCCGTGGTCGCCGAGCGGCCGATGTATTTTGAGTACTCGGGTCCCGGCGGGTATAAGTCCTGGACCGGCGGCCACTGCGTCATGGGAGCGCAGTCACTTTCCAGGGAGTACCATTTCGCGGAAGGGACTACACGCTCCGTACCCGAGGACGGGGAGTTCCAGGCATGGCTAACCCTGCAGAATCCGAACCCGGATACAATAACTGTTGGCGCTATATACCAGTTGGGTGAAGGCCAGGGTGAAAACGTATTGCGTACATATACTGTGGATCCCGGCAGGAGAAGCACAGTGTATATCCCCGACGAGGTTGGGTTGAACAAGGATGTGAGCATAACCCTCGAGTCCGGTTCGGAGTTCCTGGCCGAGCGCCCGATGTACTTTAATTACCGGGGCCGCTGGGCCGGAGGTCACTGCATAATCGGAGTACCCGCCGCCGGTACGGCCTGGTATCTGGCTGAAGGCTATACGGGCCCGGGTTTCGAGGAGTGGCTTACACTCCAGAATCCGGGGGATGAGAATGCCACGGTGCAGATCACTTATTTCAGCCAGGAGAGCGTCGCTTCGGAGACAAAAACCGTAACGGTCCCGGCGGGAACCCGAAAGACCTTATATGTTAACGACAGTGCTGGAGCAAACCTGCAGTTGTCAACCGGGATTCTCTCCGATAAGCCTGTGGTGGTGGAGCGGCCCATGTACTTCAGTTTCAACGGCGTGTGGAACGGCGGGCACGTGGTATCCGGACAGTCTATCTAGAGCATCAGGAGCGCCTGGACCTGGATGTCCCGCAGTCGAGGGTACTTCGAATTCCTATAAAGCGCCGGATACTGGATTTACTGAATCCCAAATCTGCGGGACTGTCTTAAACCCTAATAATGCAGTTCAAGCTTAAATAGACACGCATCGTTTGCCCTTTTCCTTTTAGAATTAGGCGAATCAGACCAATGACTAGCCTGTTCA
>JAFGMY010000170.1 GCA_016927325.1 Actinomycetota bacterium
GCCGGTCCTGAAGACCGTCGACGCTATCACCGCGGACGACGTGGCCCTCGGCGACCGTACCAACATGCTGTTCATGAACGGTGACGCTACCCGGGGGCGGGCGGAGATGGTTGTTACCGCCACGGGCATGTCCACCGAGGTAGGGGGAATCGCCGGAAGCCTGCAGGAAACCACCATTGAAAAAACACCGCTGATAATCCGGCTCGATCAGCTTACCCGCATTATTCTCATAATGGCCGCCCTCGCCTTCGGAGGCGTCCTTGCCGCCGGGCTGTCGAGGGGAGAGGATTTCAAGGTGCTCTTTCAGCTCGGCGTCGCGCTTGCCGTGGGGGCCATACCGGACGCTCTTCCGGCGGTAGTCACCTCGATCCTGTCGATCGGCACCGTCGCCATGGCGAAAGAGAACGCGATTATCAAGCACCTGCCGTCGGTGGAGACACTGGGTTCGACTTCCGCCATCTGTTCGGACAAGACCGGCACCCTCACCATGAACCAGATGACTGTAAAGACGCTGGTGCTGCCCGGCGCCCGGTTCAGCGTAACCGGTCAGGGCTACAATACCGAGGGCGGCATAAAGCGCGTCGCGGGCGAAGGCGACACCGCGCTCGACACAGTTCTGCTTCCGATGGTCCTCTGTTCGGACGCCACGGTCCACGACAACAAGTGCGTCGGCGACCCCAACGAGGGGGCCCTGGTGGTGCTGGCGGCGAAGGGGGGCATCGGTGCCGAGGAAACAAGGGTGCATTACCCACGAATTGCCACTCTTCCCTTTGACGCCCAGTACATGCTTATGGCGACCTTCCACAAGATGAAAGGCGAAGACGGGAACCTCGTTGTCAGGTGCTACGTGAAGGGGGCGCCGGACAGGCTGCTGGAGCGGGCGGCAAAGATGCGCATGTGGGACGGCAAAGAGATAAACCTGGATGACGAACTCAAAGGCAAAATCACTGCGGAGATCGATTCGCTGGCCGGTGAGGGGCTCCGCGAGATGGCCGTGGCAAGGCGTGACATCGACCCCGCACTATTCGACCCCAAGGGGAACCTGCTGGACCTGGTGGAAGATCTTACCCTCCTCGGGCTGGCGGGCATCAAAGATCCGCCGCGAGAGGAGGCCGCCCGGTCGATAGCCGAGTGCGGGAAGGCCGGGATCAGGGTAAGGATGATCACCGGCGATTACGCGGCGACCGCCAGGGCCGTAGCCACGGAACTGGGAGTGGAAGGTGAGGTTATAACCGGTGTAGAGCTCGAGAAGATGAGTGCTGGTGAGGCGAGAGAGAGAATAGACAAGATCGGCATAGTGGCGCGCGTCGCGCCGCAGGACAAGGTGACCGTCGTTCAGGCGTTGAAGAGCAGGGGCGATATCGTCGCGATGACCGGCGACGGCGTGAACGACGCCCCGGCGCTCAAGGCCGCCGACATCGGTATCGCGATGGGAGTCTCCGGGACCGATGTTGCCCGTGAGGCTGCCGACATGGTGCTTGCCGACGACAACTTCTCTACTATTGTGAACGCGGTCAGGGAAGGCCGCATCGTATACGACAACATGATGAAGTTCATCCGCATGCAGATGTCCAACCTCGTCGGGTTTATCCTCGGCTTCCTCGGCGCGGGTGCGATCGTGAACGTTTCACTGTTTTCACCCGGCCAGGTGATCTGGGTTCACTTCGGCGCACTGCTGTTCATCGGCGCGGCACTCGGGTTTGACACCCCATCACCCGGCCTCATGGAGAAGAAGCCGAGGCCGGCGGATCAGCCGATAATTGGCTTCCGGTCCGGCACGCAGATCGCGTTTACCGGGCTCATGATGGCGGCCGCAGCGGTAGGCGGGCGGCAGATCGCTGTGCACGCGGGCTTGAGCGCAGCCACGGCCCAGACTATCGCCCTTACCGTGTTCGCGATCTCGCATATAGCGGTGGCACTCAACCTGCGCTACCCCGACGTCACCGTGTTCCGTAGGGAGACGCTCACAAACGTGAAGCTGTTCCTTTCTTTCCTGTGGGCGATCCTGGGCATGGTCGTCATAACAGAAATACCCCTCCTGAGGGATATATTTGAAACAACTCCCCTTACCGCGCCGCAGTGGGGCCTGTGCCTCGCCTCGACCGTGGTGATACTGCTGATCGGTGAGCTGGCGAAGCTCCTCTGGAGATTCATCCCCGAGATGCGCAGTTCCGCCTGACGGCCGTGTATAACGATAAACGGGGTCTTTATTCATTGAGTCAGGACTTTTGTTTTAATGTTTGAGGTCTTAGAAAAGAAAAAGATCATTTTGTGTGCGCAAGACGCGTAAGACCCGGCACCTTTCGTGGGATCAACCATTGGGTTTGTGTTCGAATCTTTTTATTTTGGCGGTGTAGGTTAAGAAATAAAAGATAAAAGACACAACCCCTTTTACCTATTCCGGTGTCGGTGATTTACAGGAATTCTACATACCCTTCTGTTCCATGAACGCGAATTCGTTGCCCGTCTTTTATCAGTTCGGTGGCGTTTTCCACTCCGACAACTGCGGGCAAGCCATATTCGCGCGCGATAACAGCTCCGTGTGTCATCAGTCCACCAACTTCGGTGACCAGGCCCTTTATGGATAAAAACAACGGTGTCCAACTGGGGTCGGTGAATGTGGTGACCAATATATCTCCATCTTCCAGGTCGGCATCCTCCGTGTTTAAGATGACCCGTGCCCGCCCCTCTATGACTCCGGAAGAAACAGGCAGGCCTGCAAGAGCTTCGGCCGGGAGATTTCCCCGTTTGTACTCTCCGGCAATGATTTCACCATCGGAGGTGATAACATGCGGGGGGGTCAGTTTTTCATATAATTTGTACTCGTCTTTTCGCTGGCCGACGACCCGGTAATCCAGTTTATTTGTGCGAACGACTTCGTGGAGTTCTTCAAAAGTGAGATAGTATATATCTTCTTTTTCATGAATAACGTTGGCTTCTGCGAGTTGTTCGGCTTCTTTCATTAAGGCCTGCTTATAAACGAAGTAGCGATGGATCATGCCGTATTTTGGATATTCACGGTAACCGATGAAATTCCGGATCAGGCCGATCATCCGTTTCGTCTCTTCAACTTTTTGTTTACCCTCCGGCAGTTGCTCCAATCGATCCAACAACTCCTGTTCTTTTTTCAAAGCCTCACGTTGCCCCTGCTCAAATTTCCGCATGCTTTCACCGGGCTCAAAGTTTTTGATGTTACTCCGAATCATGGGGACAAGCGCAGTCGGTTTTTCACTCCAGCGGGTTTTAGTAATATCGATTTCTCCGGCACATCGCATTCCGTACTTATTGAGATAAGCATTTACAGCGTCCCGGGTTTCAGGTCCGCCATCTAACATGACCAGATCATTTAAAAAGTTGTCATCTTTTACATGCTGTAAATAATCAATTACTTCCGGATAAGGACGGATCATGTCGGCGACATCCAACAGTTCCAGGCCCATTTGGGAAGTAATATTGTTCGGTGAGGATAGAGAAAGCGTGTCTGCCGCGTTTTTCTCACCTAACCACTCGTTCATATTTGTATTGATCCAGACGGAGGCATTCATAGCGGTCATGATCACGCCCGAACCTTGCGGGTCAAATAAAAACCTCTTCAGTTGCTGGATATCCTCCAGGATAAAATCAAATAATTCCGATCCTGATTTCGTCTGGATGTTTTGTTTTAACTCTTCTATCGATGCCTGACTGCTTTTAATCAAATCAGGCACGATCGTCTCGTCGTTTTCGATTAGTGCTTGAAAATCCCAGGACATACCTTCATCGTTCTTGCCGGGACCCTGTACTTTTTCATCATCCGGTAACGGTTTAATAAAATCTTCCCGCTCTACCATGGTCATGAGTGCGTCGCCTGTGCGCGGATCGGATTCTCCCAGGGCATCTAATACAATTTTTCCGCTGACAGGCGAAGCCAGATTCTGTGTGACATCAACAAACAACCTTCCACCCGCTTTACGCATGGGTGCAAAAGTCGTTAGCAGGAAGAAAGACATTCCCAGTGGTTTCATGGGGTCGGTCATCATCTGTTGATGACCCACAGATACATAGACGTGGTTTTCCTGATCAACTGCTTCGGGGATGGGGTATAAAGTAGTGATCGGCCGGCTCTGGACAATATAAAAGATATCATCAGCCAGGCACCATTCGATGTCCTGGGGGCAGCCGAAATGTTCTTCGATCTTTCTGCCCAGGCGCGCAATCTGCAAAATCCGGTCATCTGTCAGTGCTTGCCTGTCCTGCAGCCCGGGCGGAGTCTCCTGCTCCCTTGTACCGCCATCTCTTAAGGCATAAACAGCCGTTTTCCCAGTGGATATCTTCTTGTCGATAATCTTGCCGTCACGCACTTTATAGATGTCGGCATTCACCAGGCCGGAGACCAGGGCCTCACCAGGTCCCAGACACGCATCAATGGATAACACCTTCCTGTTGGAAGTGACGGGATCGGCGGTAAACAAAATTCCTGATACCTGCGGGAAGACCATCTTCTGAATGACCACTGACATCTGGACTTTACGGTGGTCGATGCCGTTTTGAAGGCGGTAAGTTACCGCTCTCTCGGTAAACAGCGATGCCCAGCACTTGCCGACATGCTTCAGGACCGCCTCGTACCCGATAATGTTTAAATACGTATCGTGCTGGCCCGTGAATGAGGCCGTCGGTGAATCCTCCGAGGTCGCGCTGGACCGTACCGCAAACGCGGTCTGTTCATCAAACCCAGTGAGGAAGCGGGTGATTTCTTCATTAATGTCCTGAGGGATGGTTGTCCCTTCGATAACCCTGCGAATCTCACCGCTGAGTTCACCGATGTCAGCCCGGTCTTCCACCTTCAAAAGCGACAGCTGGTCAAGTAATTCGTTGATAGACAGCGTTTCCCCGATGATTCTTTTAAAGGCTTCAGTGGAAATACAAAAGCCGTCGGGTACGCGTATTCCCCGGGTCCTGGAAAGTTCCCCAAGGTTCGCGCCTTTACCCCCGACAACCATGAGTTTTGTTTTGTCGATGTCCTAAAAACCAAGCGTATGGGAACTCACACGTTCCCCCCTTTTGGCAGTTGGCAGTTTTGGTGACTTCATTTATGCCAAACGATTTACCGGCGTATTATACTTGCCTGTCTGTAATGTACCAATTTTGCAAATTTTATATATCCCGGCAATATTCTTTATTGCTTATTCTCCTTCAAAGGAGGGTTCACATCTTATTCTCTGTGCAAATTGTGCTGTTTTTTGGCGGTTTTAATAAACTTGCCCCATTCACGGTCTTTTTTTCGCTTCTCAAGCATTGTCATCTCGTAATACTCAGTGTGAGACGGTGCCGGAGACGGTGCCGGGTTCTGGTGTGCGCGAAACGCAAGACCTGGTCATGTTCATGCTATTTGTCCTTCATGTAGCGGGCAATCCTGTTCCTGGCGTTTTCCCGGATATCGAAGTAGTAGAACGGATAATCGAAGGGGTGATAGACGCCACTTTCCACCATTTGATTACCTGGTGCCAGTTCACCGGGGTTTGCCGTGCTGCAGACCAGTACACCCTTTACAGTGTTGACCTGGGCATCAGCGTAGTGTTCCACCTTCAGGGGATTGCCTTTTGAATCGACCACGACGGCGCCCGTCTTGGGGTCGACCTCGATACCCCCGAGGTTTTGTTCGGCCGTTGCCAATGTTTCTTCCCTTGTCCACGTGATCGGGTTTATGACCATGGCCCCGGGCATCACAACGGGATCCGGCATCGCGAGATTCTGGCTCACGGTATTGTAAGAGATGATGACCCGGGTATCGTCCGGGCCTGACGCGAACTCCAACTCAGGGTTCTCGGCAAGGTACTCGGGTGTTACCGAATACCCGATGATATAGGCGGCTATCATTCGCTTATACACGTCGGGATTCTGTTTCATATAGTCTGCCATCATGAAGATCAGCACGTTCGAACCCTGCGAATGTCCGGCGAGAATAAACGGACGGCCGTTATTGAGGTTCTTTATGTAGTAATCGAAGGCTGACAGCCCGTCCTCCGTCGGGTCTCCCTCGATGATAGCGGATTGCTGTTCGGGTGGCAGGCGCAGCACGTCCGCGCTCGATTGGCGGTAGTAGGGGGAGTATATGTTGGCCTCGGTCTCGAAGGCAGTGGCTGTGCAGGAGAACTTCGCCTTGGCGGCCGAGCGCATCTGGGCATCGTCGATGGCGCAGATGTTCGGCGAGTTCTCGTTTGGTTTCTGGTAAGTGGTCGGCCCCAGAAAGAATACATCCACGTCTTTGGTGGCATTGGCGGGTAGCGAAAGCCAGTTTGAAGAGTTTGCGTAGTCCGGCACGCCCTGACTGTCGGTCGCAGGGACCTTATCGGAGGGCATCCCGCTCGAACCGCTTCCGCAGCCTGCAAGCAGCACAACCGAGCATAACGAAGCGATTAGACCGAATGTGATACCGGATTTCTTATTCATCATTGTGCAACCCCTTCATGGACGTCAGGCGACATTGTGTTACTCGGATTACTTTTGAATTGCCCTGATTGACATTATAGGGCCGCCGGACTCCGCGCGCAATATTGACGGTATTCACTGTTATGGTATTAAAATTGTCTGGGAGTCTCTGTCTTCAGGGTCTTTCTTCTTTCCTTTTCATCACCCGGCCTGCGGCCTCTATCCGTCATATGGTTCATCATTGAAAATTTACCATATCACACGCGGAGAGCGGAAAAGCAATAAACCAAATAGCAGATACCCGCACGCATGCGGCTGCATTCGGAATATAATTGGCGTAAACATAAGCGACAGGGAGGAGTAATGAAGAAAGCGGTTATATAGGCATGTCTTGTTCTGCTGTATCTTGGAAGCATTCTTGTTGCGGGGTGCGGCGGGTCCGGCGAGCCCGATCTGGAGGGTGTGTACAAGCTCAAGGCGGGTGAAACCATCGCGGTGTTGACACTTAAGGCCGACGGCAAAGCGACTTATTCCCTGTCTGAAGGTACCGAAGGGCTGCCCGTCAAGTATAAGGTTGAAGGTGGAGAGTAGGTTCTAATCGGCGCCGACGGCCAAGAAATTTCCTCGGCTAAATTTACGATTGAGGACAAAGGCCTCCGCGACAGTACCGGGAATCTCCGGGAAAAGGAGTAAGCGGCTTCTTTTCTTCCATGATAATTCTTCGTGGGGATTTTTCTCAAAGGATTTCAGTGAAAGGTTGTCACCGTGGCTGCACAATATGAAATAAGAAAATTTAACGCCCGGAGGGACATTGAGGGAGCCTACAAGGCGTTTGCCGACGGCTTCCGCCGCAACTCCTGGCCGCTGATCGACCAGGCGGAACCGGCTATGCTTAAGGACGCGATTCTCGACTGGGCAGAGTTGAGTGACGTATCCCTTGTCGCGGAAGCCGACGGTAAAGCATGCGCCATACTTCTCGGCAGTTTCCCGCGCGAGGGTTCCAGGATTTCAAGGATTTTCGGCAGCCTCAGGTTAGAGGCCGGGCAGATAAGCCGGGTATTGGCCGGGCGGTATGAGATGACGCCGCTCGCCCGCTCGGCTTTCCGGCACCAACTGATAGGCGATCTGATATATGTTTACCATACTCCGAAAAGCCCGGCGGAAATATTGCTCCTCTCTTCGCAGAATGAATACCGCGGCGGGATAGGCAGGGCGCTGATGGACGCATGGGTCGCGGAGGTCCGGCGGCGCGGGTACTCTGAGACAGTCGTCGGCACCGATTCCACGCTCAGCTACGGTTTCTATGAGAAATACGGTTTCAAGCGGATACGGGAGTTTTCCCTGAAGACGTACAGGGACGCCCTTCCCGGGGAGAAGGTGAAAGGTTATATCTACCGTCTCGATATTGGCAGGGAGTGACGCACCCGGCGGAAAAATGTGGTTTGCGGTTACGGAGCCTGTCAGAACTCCCGGTCTTTCCAGTTCCACCACTTGAGAAGTTCGGGATCATGCCTGCTGTTTGAGGCGAAGTAAACAGCGCAACGGAACACGTACAGCACACACCGGTCAACCTGCGTCCCCCTGGCTGCACAAAGCCTGTTGTAGAGATCTTCGGGATCTTTGCTTTTCAAGTCGGCTACCTTTTCAATGCCGACGCGGTGAAGGTCTCTGGATATGCTCGGCCCGACACCCGGAATCGCGAGCAGTCCGTCTCTGGCGGTCACCCGGTTTTTCACCACGATCACTCCCGGTCTTGTCGAAGTCTGCCGTGTTCGGTATACAATGGTTCAGTAACTATCGTTACAACTGTTTTCGATCTGGCCGATGGTATTTCGGCTTCACTGATTATACTGAATTAAGGCGGATTATCAGCGCGCAAAGATATAATATCAGGCAGGGAGGCGGCTTTGGAGCTCAGGTACCACCATATGGGAATTCCAACGGATAAAGTAAGAGACGGGGAAACTTACCTGGAAAAATCAAAGGTTTTCATTTCGGGTTATGAGGACAGCGACTACGGTATTGAGTGGCTGAGGTTCGAGGACGACTCGGAGCTTCCTGAAATCGTACGGAAGCTGCCCCATATCGCTTTCGCGGTGGACGACGTTTATGAGGCCATCGAGGGTAAGGACGTCCTGATCGAGCCTGACAGCCCCTCGGATGGGGTTATATGTGCATTTATAGTCGAGAACGGTGCGCCGGTGGAGTTCATAAAGATCGACCCGGAAAAGGACACGCTGTTCAGGGAGAGTAACTGATGCCCGGGTTCAAGGTGAGTCTTATTGTCAAACAACCTCCGGAGGTCGTAGCCAGGGCGCTGGGCGATCCGGAAAATACGGTTCGGTGGACCTCCGGCCTTCAGAGGTTTGAAGTGGTAAAAGGCAACTCCGGTGAGACCGGTGCTCTTGCCCGCCTCCACTACGTGGAGAGGGGCCGTGAGTACGTGATGGAGGATTATCTCGAATACTGCGCCCCTGAAAAGAAATATGTGTCGAGGGTTTCGGGAAACGGGATGAATGTGCGCGTGGAGACTATCCTGACCCCGGTTGAGGACGGAACGGAAATAGCTGTGTTCTGGTCCGGCACAAGCGACTCCCTGCCGGCGGGGATAATACTGCCGTTTATGGGGGGCGTCATAAAGCGAAGGGCCCTGGCCGATCTCAAAACTTTCAAGAACCTTGTCGAGGAACACGGTGCGAGGTTTCCCAGGGCTTGATATACGCTGAAGGCCGGCGGCTTTCAACGAAGAAAGGCTTACCGGGGTTAATGGATTACCGATCCCTGAGTTGTCTGTCGGAGAACAGCGGTGTGAAGCAAAGTTGAAATTCAGGAAGCGACATCAAGAAAAGAATAGAGCGTCAAGAGCGGTGATCCTTATCACCGTAATGAAAATCCCCTGATTCTCCAGGACGGTTTATAAAGCGGACAATCGGCAGACTACTTTTCTTCGCGCGGGCCGAGCACCGCGTCTTCCAGTTCACGCTTGAGATCGCCCTGCAGGTTGTCTGTTGACTGTTTCGCTTTTTTAAATCCCTGTATGCTTTCGCCGAGCGACCTCGCCACCTGAGGCAGGCGTGAAGGTCCGAATACAACGATCGCGAGTATCAATATGATTACCAGTTCCGTCGGTCCCAGTCCGAACATATCAGTTCCCTTTCAGTGGGATATACTCAATCTCTTCTCGAATTCGCGGACGATAGACATTATATCCCAGTTGCTGTTGATAAGGGTATAATTGTGTGATATACTGACTGACAGTCAGTCAATACAATTTCAAAACGATGAATTGAAATGGATTCTATAGGTGATTGATTTGGTAAGGGTAAAAAAGCCGCCGATGGAGCGTGAAGCGGAACTGGTTGAAGCGGCACGGCAGCTGTTTGTTGAAAACGGATATGACGCGACAAGCGTCAGCGATATCGTCAAGGCCGCCGGTGTCGCGCAGGGGACATTCTACTGGTACTTTAATTCCAAGGAAAAGGTTCTCGATGCGGTGGCGGAAAGGTTCGCGGGGAAGATATTCGAGAGGATCAAGAGGGTTGCCGAATCCGACGAGCTGACGCCGGACCGGAAAATATGGGCAATTTTTGAAGCGGCGGGGTCGTCGGTGGAGGAAGGCGGGAAAATAGTCGAGGAGTTTCATTCGCCGAAGTTCAGCCGCTACCATGACAGGATAGCCCGGTACTTCCTGAAAAGACTGATCCCGGTTTTGAGCCGGGTGATATTCGAAGGCGTCGAGCAGGGGGTATTCGATACCCCATCCCCGGAGATGGCGGCGATCTTTATCCTGGCGCCCGGCCTTTATACCGACGAGGATATACCCTTTGAGGGAAAGAAATCGATCGAGCATTTTTCGGATGAATACATGGACATAATAAGGCGGGTCCTCGGGCTTTCTCCCGGGAGTGGTCCCGCTGGACAGTAAGAAGGCAGGAAAATGGATACGGTTGTTTCTACAGATCGACTTACCAAGGCGTTCGGCGATGTACTCGCCGTGGACCGCCTTTCCCTCGAGGTGGGAGCCGGTGAGATATACGGCTTTCTCGGACTAAACGGTGCGGGCAAGACTACCACAATCCGCATGCTGCTCGGGATGATAAGGCCGACCGGTGGGTCTGCTGATGTATTCGGTAATACGGTGGGTCCGAACGCGCATGAACTATGGTCGCGGGTGGGGTATTTGGTCGAGATGCCTTACTCATATCCGCAGCTCACCGTAAAGGAAAACCTGGAGGTTATTCGACGGCTCCGGTTGATGGATGACCCGAATGCGGTGGACAGGGTAATGGACCTCATGGCCCTCACTAAATACGCCGATCGCCGCACACGGACTCTTTCCCAGGGAAACGAACAGAGGCTCGGGATCGCCAGGGCGATAATACACGAACCGGAGCTCCTGATCCTGGACGAGCCGGCGAACGGCCTCGACCCGGCGGGAGTAGTGGAAATCCGTGAGCTATTGAAGAGGCTCTCCCGGGAACGCGGTGTGACGGTATTCATGTCAAGCCATATACTGGCGGAGGTAGCGCGGCTTGCTACGAGAATAGGGATTATTCATGAGGGACGCCTTCTGGAAGAGTTCGACTCAGACCAGCTTGACGCCCGCCTGCGCCCGCGGCTCCATATCGACTCGCGAGACAGGGAAGCCGCCCGCCTCGTACTGGAGTCCAAAGGGTTCAGGCCTGTGACAGTCGGCGACGGCATACTGGAGCTTGCTTCCGAGGATGCGATAAACAACCCCGACCGGATAGCCCGGCTTCTCGTCGAATCCGGCCAGCCGCCGACATTGCTGCAAGTAAGACAACAGGACCTTGAGACCCATTTTCTTCAAATGGTAAACGCTTCCGGAGATGAGCAAAATGAAAGGGTTTAAAAATGCACTGTGGACCGAGGCGCTGAAAGCAAGACGTTCGAAGTTGCCTCTGCTGGGAATACTGATCTGCTGCATTATACCGGTAGTCTGCGGCCTCTTCATGCTGATCCTCAAGAACCCCGATTTTGCCAAGAACATCGGCCTGATTGGGGCGAAAGCGCAGCTTGCGGCCGGTTCCGCCGACTGGCCTTCCTACCTCGGCGTTGTTTCCCAGGCTACGGCTATCGCGGGGCTTCTGCTCTTCAGCCTTATCGCGATCTGGGTATTCGGCCGGGAGTATTCAGACAGGACACTGAAGGATATACTCGCGGTTCCGACTTCGCGCTCCCGGATAGTGGCAGCCAAGTTTACGATAGTGGTTGTCTGGTCGGTGCTCCTTTCCGCACTGATACTGGGCCTGAGTTTTATAATCGGCGCCGCCGTCAATATTCCCAAGTGGTCTCAATCGGTCGCGTTTAGCGCAGCCGGTCACATAGCAGGCACCGCGGGACTTACGATAGTGCTCATTCTACCGGCCGCTTTTGTTACCTGTGCGGGGCGAGGCTACCTCCCCGGCTTCGGGTATACCCTGATTACGCTCGTTGCCGGCATGATATTCGCTGCGACCGGCTGGGGCGTTTATGTGCCCTGGTCCATCCCGGCGCTCTACAGCGGCGCGGCGGGAACAGAGGGAGGAACCCCTGGGGTTTTCAGCTTCATTATTGTTGTGTTGACCGGGATAACAGGCGCGGCCGCCGCGTTTTACTGGTTGACGCACGCCGACCAGACACGCTGAGAACTTGCGTCCGGACTGGAGCCAAGCTGAAAATACTATCTGTTCATAACCTTTCCCTGCTCGACTATCTCCGCAAGGATTCGTGAGAGCAGCGACATGATGAAGTACAGATAGAAAACCATCGCGAACATTACCCAGGTGGTGGGTTTGAAGCCCGCTATCTGCCTGTTTCTGATCGCGGCGATAAAGCCTATCGTGCAGAGCGAATCCCCGCAGGTCCCACAGATCCACATCATCAGCCTGCTTTCCATCAGTCTTATCAAAGGTGTCATAACAGTCTCCTTTCACTCCTCTGATTCCGGTTGCCGATGAGATTACTATTCAATCTCTTTGCCGGTATTCCCCCAAAGAACAACAAGTAAAAAGTAAGGGTGGCATTGGATGGTTGATCAAGGGACATTACAGGTGTATCTTTAGCAAAGGAGGCTCTTTGGATAAGTTGTCGGTTGAAGACTGGTTCAGGTCGGCGTGGTTATTAATCACTAAGGAACATATCTGAATGAAAAGACGGCAGCGGCGGGAACACGATAGAAGATTAAAACTCAACCGCGCATTTAATCGGCAGCCGATGCATGAATACCAGCTTTCCGGAAGAGTATTTGAAATTGGTTCTGCTGGTGAAGATGTTTTCCGGAAGGAGCATAAGCCGGGGTTCAAGGTAACATCGAACTCAATCGTGGAGAAGCTGGGCGATTACCTGGATCTCGAGCCCCAAACAGTTAAGAGCATCAAAACGAACAGGCGAAGGGCATTTCTGGAAAAGCTTATTATAGCGATATCATGCGGTCTGTTGTTGGCTCTATGTGTTTTTTATTTCCAAATCACGGAGGACGGCCGAAAAGTAGCCTATTTTGTTGCTGCGGCGACAGGTGTTGTTTTATGTTTTATTGTTTACTCTCTTGTTATGACTATCGCCTTAAAATCTACGCTTTCAAGCAATGGATTTAAAGCACCATTCAAGTTGAAGCAGTATCAAAAAGCTCTCCAGGCAGTGAGTATCGGTGCAGGAATTAGAACACCCGGACTCGTAGTTGTGGATATACCGACAGTCAACTCTGTTCCATATTTTCGAGGAGGGAAGCCTACTGTTGGGATTACCAGAGAAGCGGTGGATATGCAATTTGATGACCATACGCTTGAAGCGATAATGGCACATCAGGTCTCCCATTTCATAATCGGGGATGCCTTAAAAACCAACTCTTACTGGTTTTTCCATTACTTACCGTTTGCGGTTATGGCGATGCTCGTGACCTCGATAATGCTGACAGTTGTTTTAGGGGTGAAAGATTTAACCTCGGGACAGAAGACTTTGTACATGTTATCAATATTATTCTCATTCACCTGGGGAATTACTTTCGGAGGATTCATTCTGAAAAAACTTGACTATATATCCAGGTTTGATGACGTCCTCGCCGATTCGGTGGCTGTACACATTACCAAGAACCCCGAAGCCTTGAGAAAAGCTATCATAAGGCTTTGCGTTCTTGGGGATAAATCCCCGGTTCAACCAAAAATCGATGATGTCAACAATAACTTGTTTATTCCCCCTCATAACCCTGGGTCTGTTCCGGACCACGACCTGGTCAGATCATTTATTTTCAATCAACTCGAGATGGGACTTGGGTACAAAGAAGATGTTTACCTGTCTGAAGAAAAGGGTGAAATAATAAGGAGAGTCAGAAACCTGGAGACAATAGAGATCGGCCACAAACCTTCAGGCGAAAACAGTATGTAGTACTTATGGGCGATTCTAAGGAGTAAATACCGTGAGCGTTATATGCGCTCTTGGCAGGTGTTACCAATCCTTCCTTGAAGTAATTGATATCATGATGCGGAGGTAATTATCGACGACCGGAGTACAGGCATTTACCCCAGGAGATGGTGGGCGCTTGCCGCCATATGCATACCGCTTATCGTCGTAAGCATCGACGGGACGATACTGAACGTCGCCCTTCCCACTATCTCGGAAGCGCTCAAGACAACATCTTCTGAGCTTATTTGGATCAACTCAGCTTATATAATCATTTTCGGAAGTACGATTCTGCTTGGGGGAGGGCTCGGCGACAAGTATGGGCGGAAGCGGTTCCTGATGCTGGGGATGATTATCTTCACATCAGGCTCAATATTAGCGGGGTTTTCTCCGGGCGCTTATTTGCTTACGGCGGCGAGGGGGCTGATGGGTATCGGCGGCGGGATGATAATGCCCGCAACCCTGAGCCTCATAACCAATATTTTCCCAGAAGAAGAAAGGCCGAAGGCGATTGGTGTATGGGCCGGTATGGCCGGCATTGGGGTAGCGGTCGGCCCGCTTGCGGGGGGCATACTCCTTACGTTTTTCCCATGGGGTTCGGTGTTTTTCGTGAACGTTCCTATAGCGGCCGCCGGGATCGTTACCATCTCGATACTGGTGCCGGGTTCTAAGACGCCCAATGCGCCGCCGATCGACATCAAAGGCGCGGTTCTTTCATTCACCGGGCTTATCGCACTTTTCTACGGCCTGATTCAGGGGCCGGGCAGAGGATGGACCGACGCCGGCGTGATAATCGGATTCACTCTTGCCGCAGTTCTGCTTGCGCTGTTTGTGTGGCTGGAACTCCATACACCCAATCCTATTCTGGAGATCCGGTTTTTCAAGGTCCCCGAGTTTTCCTCCGGCGTACTTTCCATAGCAATCGGTTTCTTCGCTCTGTTCGGCCTGCTGTATGTGCTCACCATATATCTTCAGTCGGTGCTTTCCTACTCTCCGATGAAGGCGGGCCTCGCGCTTATGCCGTTCGCTGTCGTTTTGCTGATACTCTCCCCCGTGATTCCGAGGTTTGTCAGAGCTTTGAGCGCCAGGGTAGTGGTAGCCTCCGGGCTGGTCCTGACCGGTGCGGGCATGGTTGTGTTCACACAGGTCAGTACGACCACCGCATATCCGCTCATACTATTGGGTTTACTCCTGGTGAGCATTGGAATGACATCTGCGCAGGTGCCTTCGTCAGATGCGATCATGGGGTCGATCCCTAAAGAGAAGGCAGGTGAGGGCTCGGCCACAAACGCGGCAATACGTCAGATTGGCTCGTCGCTCGGCATAGCCTTGATAGGCGGCATTACCCAACTCGGTTATTCGTCCACAATCGTCAAGTCGGCGGCTTACCAGGCGCTGGGTTCGTCCGCGGCCGCGGGCGCGAAAGACGGTCTGGCCGGGGCCCTGCAAGTGGGCTCTCAAATGGGAAGCTCTGGAGACGCGATCGTGGAAGCGGCGAAGTCCGCGTTCGTGAGGGGGCTGGACGCCGGCATGTTCATGACAGCGGTGGTAGCGTTCGTCGGCGCGGCTGTTGCGTTCCGCTTTATACCAAAGAAAACCCGCACTTGATTCAACTCCGGCATCAAATATTACATAGTGACGCACTTGATAACCCCACTTGGTGCCTGGCACCAAGTGCGACATTTTGCATCACTTGGTGCCAGGCACCCGAACGGTGCCCGAACGGGATTAGGCACCTGAACGGGCATTAAAAACATCTATTTATATTTCAGTAAACGGAAAAGCCCCTTAGATGGTTTGTAGACTTTGTCAGGATACTTATTGACAAGTTTCCAGATGCATCCGTTGACTGTTTTCGGATGAAAGGAGGGATCTGATGCCTCAATTTTTGAGAGCAGTTCAGACCAGCGCAGACCCTCGGGATGCTTCTCGAGCAACTCAAATGCCTTTGCGTTTATACGTTCTGTGATTTTGGAGGACCGCATACTCGGCTCGGATGGTTTTTCCATACTGAAGCTATTCATCGAATAGATTAATACTTTATTAACAGTCAGCCCGAATTTGATGTAGCTCGTTCTTATGCGAAGTGTTTTCATAATAATATCAATCAGGTATTATGCGAAACTCTAACTGCTGAACTCTAAGTTATTGTCCGGACTTCCATTCGTTACAGGGCAAGCCTCTTCGATTTCCTTTACGAGCATGTCCAGGAACTGTTCAGCTACCTGCCGGTTGGCGGTGGCGGCGCAGTAGTTAATGTATAGTCTCATGGTTCCGTCAAATGTGCCCACCACGAACATGAAACCGGGCGGGTACATGAAAGGCCCTGACAGATCCACGTCGGAGATTCCGATATCTCCGAAATTCAGGTTTTCCCGTGACAGGACACCGATGTTTGAGACCCAGGGAGTGATACGCATGGAGTTGAGCGGCCTGCTTAACGTTTTTTTCGCCAGCGAAAAATAAGTTCTCAGCCCGAAGATTGAAACATAATCGATAAAAAGCCATTCCCCCAGGCCGGGGTTAACATCTTTTATTCTATTGATTGAGTCACGGACCTGTGCCAGGGACTGCTCGAATGTGCTGTCGGCATGCGGATAGAGCGCCGGTGTCATAAAGCTAGTAAGATTACAGACGCCGCCACCCCTGCCACCGGGAAGAAAACGCCTCAGGTCAAGAGTTATGTGCACGTCGTGCGGAGTATCATCTTTTAATCCGCCAAGCCCGGCGACGGCCCGGAAAAATGCCGTGACTATAACGTCGTTGATGGTGGCGCTGTGGGATTTTCCATAGCTCCTGACGGCCTCGAACTGCTCTGGTTCCAGGGTGCGGACCGACCGTGCGCGGTCAGCGGCATCGGCTTTGCCTGACAGTTCTTTTGCCCAGGGAAAGCTCCAGTCATCCGGCCGGTTTCTGTGCCGCTTGACAGTAGCTGACAGGGACCCGAGGCTCGCGATCAGCCCGATCTGCTTCAGCACCTGGCGCAGGCTTCTGTCACCACGGATATTTGGCTCGGGCACGTAATCGGGGTCGTCTTCGAGGCGCCTGTATATCGAGGAAAGCAACATCATGTACTCTGTCGCCCCACCGGCATCGGCTACGGTATGGTCGGTTTTGACGACCAGGGTATCAGAGCTGGAGCGAATAATGAAAGCGCGGACGAACGGGCCCTCCCTGGGGATTATCGGGTGGTCCATTACCTCCCGGATTTTCCCCCCGGTGTTATCAGTCTCCAGGACTGTACACAGCTCAAGCCTGTCAAGGTCGGCTCTTCGCTCATAATAAGGGCGCTTAACCATTACGAACCTGCACCCCAGTACCGGTTCGGCGTCCATTGAGAGCCTTACCGCCCGTCCCATCCGCTTTTCGTCGATAAGGCCTTCGAACGAGATTATCCAGTGGATCTGGTTGTCGCTCCCGTATCGCAGGCTGTACCCGAACTGGTCGCCGGCCGAGGTGTGGAACCTCCCGGGAATGTTCTTGTGTTTCAATGGCTTCTCGCGTTTCTGTTAATGCGGAGATATCCAATGATATTTTACAGCACATCGGGCTGAGTTGCACAGCTTGAACAGTTGTTTAAAAGAAGGGGTTTTGCATAAGAAAGCCGGGTCGACAGGCGGTGGGTTTCCGTAAAATATGTTTAGAGATATTTTGCCTGTCTGTTCTTTTACAGGCGGCACTCCAGGGAAGGAAGAAGCTGATTAACACAGAACGATTATAAGAGTTTTCGGGCGGTTGGAAAGATGCTATTATTTTTTACGAGTAGATGTTCTCCAGGCTGAAAGCAGTATTTGTCCCGAGGATAAAAGCTCGGGGCTTTTTGTGTTTAAAGGAGGTGAAAAGGAGTGAAGATATACGTGGGTAATCTGAGTTATTCCACCGGTGAAGAGGATATCAGAGCGGCATTCAGCGAGTTCGGAACCATTGATTCGGTTGCGGTGATAACCGATCGCAACACCGGAAGGTCCAAGGGATTCGGGTTCGTCGAAATGAACGATGACAGCGAGGCGAAAGCGGCGATCGAAGGTATGAACGGCAAGGATCTCGACGGCCGCAACCTCAATGTCAACGAGGCAAGGCCAAGGAGGGACAGGCCGCAGCGTTCGGAAAGGTATTGATTAATAAAAAGCTGAGATCCAATAGAACGGGTATGGGGCGAAGTTTCGATTCTGGAACGTGATTCTGTTTAATCCCACCTTGGCCGTTAACCATGTTTTTTCTGTGGTCCGGTTTCTGGTGCGCCGATGTCTGGTGGTACGTTTTTGTTCGATAGAGAAATCCGAATCCGGTGCCGGGAGCATGGAGAAAAAGTGCGATGACGGGGAAAATATCTTGTGATGTTTCATGGAGTCCTGTGGACGGGGTTGCCATATTCAGAAGACCATCACGGAAGATGTTGTTGGAAAGCAACCGGCGCACACGGTTGATTAACCCGATTTGCGGAAAATGCTAGATCCAGGGGCTAAATTTTGCTGCCTCATCCCGGTTGGCGCTTATGCGGTTCAGTTGCGCGGCGTTGCTTTTTCTTGCGGCGGGTTTCTCTTTTTCGTAAGCTTGCGTCTTCAAGCGGCTTGCGATGTAGGCACTCTCAGAGTAGATCATCTTGTAATCGCTCGGGCTGTACCACTCCGGCGGATTAACCAGGCCTCTCGAGTAATAGGGACCCAGATCGCTCAGGCAGAGCCCGCAAAAGCTTGACCCTTGTGGATTTTCAGCCTCACAGATGGGACAGATCATTGTCTGTTCTCCTTCACATTGATTCACCCGGAAAACGCGAAACCGGCAGCCTGCTTGAAGATTTGCTGAATACTGGCCGTATTATTTTATCATTTTCCGGATATTAGTCAAAAAGGATAGAGACGGGCGAGTTCGACTCGAGCTTTGCCGGTGAGAAAAACAGCTGCGTCAGAGAATGGCTGTCAGGCCTTTAATGACGAGGTATACCCCGAAAATCAGAAGTACCGCTGCCCCGATGACCTTTTCATGTTTTGACAACCACCCCTGCGTGACGGCAAGCACTATTTCCGCCTTCTCCGAAAAGATAAAGTATAAGAGTATTGGAATAATCAATGTAATCAAAGTGATGAATGTGAGCAGGATAAGTCCCAGAACGGCGTTCGGCTTTGAGAGGTTGGAACTGCTTATGAGATGCAGTCCAGAAATAAATATGACGAGTGTCGATGTGTTCGGCACCATCATGAGGGCCCCGAGTGTGAAGGCCCTTGATGCTTTAAGCACCTTTTCCTCATCCTGTTTTTTTTCTCCACCTTTCTTAAGCAGCGTATATGTCATCAGTGCGAGGCACAGGACGCCGAGCAGGAGGTCTATGTATGAGTCGAGCATGCTTTTTCCCCCGCGGCTGCCGATATGAAGCACATAGACAAGCACTGTGCCGATCGACATCAGGGCAAGCGTGTAACCAAGCAGGAACAAAAGAGAGTTCCTCTTCGCGTCTTTCCTTAACATCAGGGAAATAAGCGCGATCATCGCTACGGGGCTTACCGCAGCTCCAAGGCCTGTTAGAACAAGGCGGAGAATCAAGTGTCCCGGCATTTTTATGCCACCTCCAGGTATCAAGTATTTCCCTTACGAAAAGCGGTTTCCTTCCATGCGGAGGACGGTTTGTCGGTGTTTCCGGGCTCAAAAGGTTTTGCATGGTGACAAGAATACACCCGGAATGACGTGATAAATGCCGCGGCCCGGGCTTCGGGTCGAGGGGTGGTTTTTATTGCCTTGGGGATGGGGCTGATTCAGCCGCTTCAGGGAGATTTATTAAAACGGGGGTGCCGTAGTTATAGTATTTGTACTCGGTTGTTGTCAGTATTTCCCGCTCGAAGTTCCCCCCGGACGGGAGCAGGTGCACTTCTTCCTCGACCGCCCTGTTGACGAGAAGAGTCTCCTTGTCCACATACAGTGTGGCCCGGGTGACGGTTTCTTCTTCCGAGGTTTGAGATACATCCGAAACTACATCGCTTTCCTTCCCGGCACTCTCCGCTTCCGCCAGCATTCCGCCTCTTGAGTATCTCGTGCGGTTGGGATTAAGGTCATAAGTGATGACATATAGAGTTTCATCCGATTCCATAACCGGGTTCTCCGCGCACTTCATTAAGTCAATGATGTCCGGGATCAGAAAAGGTGAGCCAGGTTCGAAAAGTGAAAGAGGGGCTTTTTTCCATCCGCTTTGAGGGACGTCTATGTACATCATGTCACCGATCATGTAGTTCCTGGTGGTGGTCCCGCAGATATCCATATCAATTTGCGCCCTGATGTCTTTTCTGTCCCTGAGGTCCACTCTTATTTTGGTGGTTACTTCGCTGTGTCTGATTCCTTCGCCATCGGTCCTGTGGCAGACGATTCCCCTGGCCTCAAAGGAAGCCGTGTTCATCATTGCGCCGAGGCTCCCGGAGAGTACGTCACCGGCGCTCACTGTTTTTCGTTCAATGACAACGAAAACTGATGAGACGGCGATGAGCAGTATAAAAAACGGGACACTGTATTTTTTCATGACCATCCCTTTCCTGTGCAGGATATTATTATCAAAAGAGGAAAGACGAGGTCAAGTTAAGACATGTTTATTTCTCCTGGAGTTCAGGCCCGGCGGTGACTCCGCGGCGGCGCGCCGTCCTGTTCCACAAGCCGCACCTGCAGACTATTCCTGAAAAATGTCTGTTCTTTCCGGTCCATGAAGTCAGTCCCATTGAAGCAACCAATGTTATCGTGAAGAAACCGGAGTTGACCGTCAGATCCCGGCGTTCTCGAGCAGCAGGTCGAGGTCGATATTGTCTCTTACGATCTGTTTGATCGTGTCAATCTTTTTCCGGTTATGAAATCTCTGCTTGCCGATAGCATCGTCAACCAGTTCGGCGGTCGTTGCCGTATCGCACCTGACCATGATTATCGGCACCCCCATTTCCTCGGCCTGTCCCAGAACCAGAGGGCTTGGCTTGTGTCCCCCGGTGAGGACGAGCGCCCTGGTGGAGGTCTCGAGCGCGGCAAGCTGAATATCGGCGCGGTCACCGCCGGTAACCACTACCTTGTTTGGGCGTTTGCGGAAAAGCTGAAGCGAGTGCTCCTGCCCCATGGCGCCTATCATCATGGACTCCACCAGTTCTTCGCTCTTGTTCAGGGCGCTTATTATCTCGCCTCCGAGACCTTCCGCGAGGTCCCCTACGCTTATGGAGCGAAGGACTTTATCTATATACACTTCTCCGTAGTACCCGATACTTTCTTTCAGAAAATATTCTTTCAAGCGGGTGTCGACGAACTTTCTCCTGGATTCAGGTACCCAGTTTAGTATCACCCCGAGGTACCTTTCTCCGAAGTAGTCGCAGCCCGCGAGCACCCGGTCGACCGAAAGGTCGTCGCTGTAGGTATCAAGAAGGACTATTCCGGCATCGAACAGAGCGGACAGCTCGAGGGCGGAGAGACCGAAGAGTTTGCCGTCCACGAAGTTCTGTGCCCCTTCTATCAGGACGATATCCTTGCCTGCGGAAATCTTCTCGTAGCAGCCGGCGACCTTCTTGCGTGGAACGGAACTTTTCTTCGCCAGGTATTTGTTCCTGGTTTCCCACGTAAGCACCAGCGGAGAGATATCGCCGATATCGTCTTTCAGGCCAAGGGCTTCCCGTGCGAAGCAGGCATCTTCGTCAACCCTGATATTACCGGCCTTTATGGGATAACAGCCAACCGGCTTCATGTAACCGACGGAGAGCCCGCGTTCTTTGAGCACGGCGGCGATACCTACGGAGAAGGTGCTCTTGCCGGAGTACTGCTGTGACGAGGTTATGATTATTGCCTTCAAGATGTCATCCCCTTTATGCTATCTCCCCCCGAGAGTCATTCTCACGTCCAGGCAGGTGCAGCCGTTGCCCGCAGTGTAGACCACGAGGGGATTAATGTCCATTTCACTCAAGTCGGGATTTTCCAGTGAAAGCTGGGATACCCTCAGAATCGTTTCTTCGACCGCTCTTATATCCGACGGCTCTTCCCCTCTTGATCCGGCGAGAAGTGTGAATGCGTTCAGTTCTTTCAGCATCTCTTCGGCGTCAAGGTCGGAAAGCGGGGCGATCCTGAAAGAAACGTCGCCGAATGCCTCCACGTATATTCCGCCGAACCCGACCATTACCATGGGTCCGAACTGGGGGTCCCTCACCATACCTGCTATCAGCTCTTTTCCTTCCTCCGCCATTTTCTGTATGCCTACCCCGGTAATCTGAGCACCGGGCATTCTGCGCTTGCAGTTGCTTATTATCTCCTCGAAACCGTCCTCCAGTTCGGCAGGGTTTTTAACTCCCAGCTTTATACCCCCGAAGTCCGTCTTGTGCAGAATCTGGGGAGAGACTATTTTCATTGCCACCGGGTACCCGATCGATCCGGCGATTTGAACCGCCTCCTCCATGTCCACCGCGATCTTAAACGGGACATAGTCTATTCCGTACGCGCCCATTACAACCCTGCACTCTTCAGGCCCTACCTGGTTCAGGCACTCGGCTTTGTACCTGCCGAACATCGTTTTGACCTTCGCGCGGTCGACTTCGAACCTGACCCGTTTGCCTCTGGGCGTTTTTTTCTGAACGGTCCTCTGGTAAGACCGCGCAAGGATATGAACAGCTTCGTCGGGGTACTTGATATTGGGTATCCCCGCTTTGTGAAGGATTGAAACAGCCGATTCGACCGACTTCGAACCCATGAAGGAACAGAAGACCGTTTTTCGCTTTCCGGAACAGTTTTCGATCAGAGTTTCAGCGGTTCGTTCGATTTCCGTCATGGCTTGAGGGGTGAGGATCACAAGCAGTGAGTCAACGTTCCTGTCGCCGAGCAATAAACTTGCCGCGCTTGCGTAACGGCCGGCGTCAGCGTCACCGAGAACGTCAACCGGGTTGTAGATATTCGATTCATCCGGGAGGTGTTTCCTTAACCCCGACTCCGTTTTAGTTTCAAACGCGGCGAGAAAAAGTCCCTCGCGCTCGCAGGCGTCGGCCGCGATTATTCCCGGGCCGCCCGCATTTGTCAGGATTGCGACACGGGGGCCTTTCGGCACTTCCTGAGTGGCCAGGGCGCTTGCCAGTTCGACGAACTCCTCCATAGTGGTGGCACGTAATGCCTCTGCCTGTCTGCAAACAGCGTTGTACGCGCTGTCGCTTCCCGCCAGTGCTCCTGTGTGGGATGAGGCGGCCCTCGCGCCGGCCTGGGTGGTACCCGCCTTAAAGATGATGACCGGCTTCTTCCGGGTAGCTTTTCCGAGCTCGCGCATGAACTTCTTGCCGTTCGACACTCCCTCGAGATAAGCGGTTATCACCTTTGTCTCGGCGTCGTCGGCGAGAGCTGAGATGAAGTCGCTTTCGGCAAGGTCGGCGCTGTTTCCCAGGCTTATCATCTTTGAAAAGCCGATCGACTTCTCGCCGGCCCAATCCAGAAGAGAGGTGCAGACCGCCCCGGACTGGCTTATGACCCCAATCGATCCTTTTGGAGACATCATCCTGGAAAAGGTCGCGTTCAGGGGGAGGCTGGTGTTCATGACCCCCAGGCAGTTCGGCCCGAGTATCCTCATGCCCCGCCGTCGGCCTATGGACACAAGATCATTTTCCAGCCGCCTTCCCTCGACCCCTGCTTCACGGAAGCCCGCGGAAATCACTATTGATCCTCTCACTCCTTTTTCCGCGCACTCCGCCACGACTTCCGGAACCGACCGGGCCGGGACGATAATCACGGCGAGATCGACGTTACCGGGTACTGAGCCGATATCAGGGTGGCAGGCGACACCGGCAATTTCCGAAGTACCGGGATTTACCGGAAAGACCTTCCCCGGAAAGCCGGCTTCAAGGATGTTCATCAACACCACGTTCCCCACCTTGCCGGCATGCGCCGTGGCGCCGATTACCGCGAGTGACCTCGGGTTGAATAACCAGCTTCTTAAATCTTTTACGCTGTCTCGCCTGGGGGTTCTGTTTTCAGCCATAACAGCTCTGTTCTTCTAAATTCCCGCAATTGTGCACAATAAACTGCTAATGCTTATTAAACAGTAAAACCACTATAATTAAAATCGGGTTCACGTGCGAAAGCGGTCATCAAGACGGTGCGGTCTTGATAGACGCGCCGGTTTTTGTCATCTTGCCGCCTGCTTAGAAATCAGAGTAGAGAGGGGTAAAATCATTGAAAGACGGCCGATGAAAGGATTGAAAATGCGGAATCTGTCCGATCAGGTGAACCCAAGCCGGGTCAGGCGGCTTAACCGGTCGGCCGGCAAGGAAGGGCCGGTTATCTACTGGATGAGCCGGGACCAGCGTGCTTCAAGCAACTGGGCTCTTCAGTTTGCCCTTGAGACAGCCGAGCGTGGCGGGACATTCGTTGTTGTTGCTTTCTGCCTTGCGCCGGAGTTCCTCGGTGCCGCTTTCCGCCAGTACCATTTTATGATTGAAGGATTAAAGGAAGTTGAACAGTCTCTTGCGGAAAAGAACATCCCCTTTTACCTGCAGGCCGGGAATCCGGTAGAAAGGTTGCCCGAGTTGATTCGGCAGTTGAGGGCCGGGACCATGGTGTGTGAATTCGATCCGTTGAGGATAAGAAAAGCCTGGAAGAACGGGATCGTGAAGAACGCGGATGTGGCAATCTACGAGGTCGATGCTCATAACATGGTACCGTGTCTTGAAGCATCGGACAGGCAGGAGTATTCGGCGCGTACTTTCAGAAAAAAGCTCGGTAAAAAACTGGGCGGGTTTATCGAGCGGTACCCGGGGTCCGAAGGTCAGAAGAAGGCCGCGGCGGACCTGGCCGACACGGTAGACTGGAACAGGATAGAATCGAGACTTGAGGTTGACAGGGCCGTGCCCGCTGTTGAGTGGTTGAAGCCGGGCACCGGCGAGGGCTTGAAGACACTGGCACGGTTTCTCGAAAACGGCCTGACCGGGTATGCAAGGCAGTCAAACAATCCGAACGGTGAAGCGAGGTCGGACCTCTCCCCTTATCTTCATTTCGGGCAGGTGTCCGCAGCGGATGTATTCCATGAGGTCTCACTTGCGGATGTTCCTGAAGAAGACAAGGAGGCTTTCCTGGAGGAGCTTCTCGTAAGGCGCGAGTTGTCCGATAACTTCTGTTTCTACAACAGCCACTACGACAGCGTAAAGGGTTTTCCGGATTGGGCAGGCGCGACCCTTAAAGCGCACGAGGGGGACCCGCGTCCGTATGTCTACACCAGGAGCCAGCTGGAATCGGGGGATACGCATGACGAGTTATGGAACGCGGCCCAGTTGGAGATGTTAAAGACGGGCAAGATGCATGGTTATATTCGGATGTACTGGGCGAAGAAGATCCTCGAGTGGTCGCGGACTCCAGCCCGGGCGCTTCAAACAGCGGTCTATCTGAACGACAGGTACGAGCTGGACGGCCGGGACCCGAACGGGTATACGGGGATCGCGTGGTCGATAGGCGGCGTGCATGACCGTGCATGGAAGGAGCGCGGCGTGTTCGGGAAGGTAAGGTACATGAGTTACGCGGGATGCGGGCGCAAGTTTGATATCGATAAATATGTATCCAGGGTCCAGAACATGTAGCGGCTTCTCCGTTCAGGAAACCCGTAAAATTACGGGAGGGGAAACATGCGGCTCTCAGTCTATCCGGGGTAAATGTTTCACAACTCACCTTTTCCTTCGCTACCCCCGGAAACACAACGAGGGACGTTCACCCCGGCAATTTAACCTATAATCATTCAAATGGGCGATATGGAACAAGCCGAAACTAAAGCGGGTGTCCCCACCCGGAGGAACATCGCCAGGGGGTTGATCGTCGCGTTGTCGGTCAGCGCGCTGGCGGTACTGGTTATTCTCGCCTGCACAATGGACGGTTCAACCTGGGATGCCGTATCAAGGATAAGCCCGGTCTTTCTGGTCCTTGCGCTCGGGGTTATGATCGTCAAGTGGGCGGCCAACACCTGCCGCACTTATATCCTGACTAAAGCTTCAGGTGCTCATGTAAGTTTCTTCAAGGCCGTCAAGGTGGTGTTCTCCGGCACATTCACCGGTGCCGTGACGCCTTTTCATGTGGCCGGCATCCCCACCGAGATCTATTTCCTGAGCGTTTATGATATTCCCGCCGCCCAGTCGACAGCGGTAATAACCACCGGAACGGTAATGTCGGTGACTCTCTTTGTCATCATGGCGCCGGTGGTTCTACTGATTGCGGGGGCGAGGGTGGACGCCCACTTCGGTATCCGGACCCTTCTGGTGGGTGCGGGAATAATTGCGGTGTTGTTTCTTCTCGCCGTCATCTACTCGATGGGAGACCCTCACAGGATGGCCAATACCATTATCCGGAGGACCCCTGGAAGGCTGAAGAAGAGAACGTGGTTTGAGAACGGGGTAAAAAGATTCTTCGACGCTGTCGCGCACTTTTCCGAGAGCCTTCATACCATACTTCACTACAGGAGGAGATACCTTGTCGCCGCTTCTTTTCTGACACTCGTCCTGTGGGGCTCAGTGGTATTCGTTACACCGTTTATTTTGTGGGGACTCGGTTATCCCGAGCTTTTCTGGAAAGGTTTCATGGCCCAACTTGTGGTGTCGTACCTCCTGCCTTTCGTACCGGTTCCCGGAGAAAGCGGCTTTGCTGAAGCTACCTTCGCCGGCGTCTTCGCGATATTCGTTCCCGAGAACCTTGTCGGGGTTCTTGCGTTGATGTGGAGGTTCTATACATTTTACCTGCCGCTGGTGCTGTCGGGAGTGGCTTTCCTTCTTGCGCTCAGGGACTCAAACCGGAGGCTCAAGAGATCTGCGGAGAGCAAACCGGCCGTGTAATCGCCGACCACCGGCAAATGATTATCGTACATTATGGGTTTTTAAAAGGTGAACAGTATGTCAGTGGTGAATATAACCAGGCAAATCTGCAAAAGGCATTATTGTTTTCCTGATTTGTGAAACAGTTGCGGTGCCGATACGTTTCGGCTGAATGAAAGGAGACGGGCGATTGCTTAAGAGGCTTAGAACGGTAATATTCTTTCTTGGTGTTACGCATTTCATCGAAGCCACAGCCGCGATTTTTGTCGCGAGAAAGAAGGGCGAGAACCCGGTTGTCTGCTTCGGCAAGACCCTTTTCATGGGAGTATTCTTCCTGATGCCACTGATAAGAAAATAAGATAAAGATAAACTGTCACCGGGCGACATGCCATCATAACATTCAAGGATCATCTCTTACCTTATCAGCACTCTGTCAAGGAGCGACTGCCATTTGCTCTGCTTTGTGGTGCTGTCTTCCCGGGTGATTAATACGGCACAGTCCGTTTCCAGAATCACCTGCTCCACAAATGATCCGAGCGGATTGCCCATAATATTTACTCTGGGAGGGCTTCCTATGATAAGGAGGTCGCACTCCCTTGCTCTTTCTATTATCTTCTTCGGGGCGTTGTCGGACAGGACCACCTCCGGGCTGACTGAATGACCGGCCAGATCGGCCATCGACTCTATCTGCCTTACCAGGTCTCCCTGTGTAAACTCACGGGTGCGTTCGGGGAACACCATGAAGACGGTGACTTCCGCTTTCGTCTCGTTTGCGAATATGCTGGCAAGCTGGAGTTTCAGATCGTGATGGGGATGTGCCGCGGCGACCAGGATCTTCTTGAGAGGAAACATGGGCCGGTTGACCAGTATTGCCAGGTCGCACGGCATTCTGCGGAGAACCGAAGAGAACTCGGAGTGTATCGCGCCTGTCATCGGCGGCCACTCCATCAGGGCAAGGTTAGCCTCGTTGGCGCCGGCGCAGTCAATGAACCCGCAGTCCCGGCTCGGAGCATAAATAGTCGCCATATCGAAACGCGCCTTCATCTTGTCTTCCATGGAAAGGAGGTAGCTCTTGAGATCCAGGTCCATGAGATTTTCCTCCGCGGCATAGGCCAGAGTCTGTGAAGGCATCTCGGCGCAGTAAATCATTCTCGCCCTGTCCTTGTAATGTTTGGCAAGGTAACCCGCAAGAATAAGGAGTTGCATCGGGACCTGGGTGAACCATATCGGCACTACGAGACGGGTAGGTTTGCCGATGGAGTTACCGTAATCCACCAAAGCCAGCTGGGAAAGGGATTTCTGCCTCAGGGTACGGAGGGCATCCCGTAATCCATAGTCCGGCAGCGCCTTTCCCCTGCCGTAGAGATAAAACCACGCGGCGCCGAAAAGGATGAGTGAAACAGCGGTTACTATGGAGGCCAGACCCATAAACGGGATGAAGACCGCGCTGCCCAGAATACCCGCTATCTGTATCCAGGGATAGAGCGGCGAGCGAAACTCCGGCCTGTACCAGGCGGGATATGTCTTTCTGAGAATAATCACCGAGCTGTTCACCAGGATAAACAGCAGAATATTGAAAGTGCTCCCCAGCTTGGCGATATTTTCAAGGTTGACCGTCAGGATAAGGCCGCACATGAAGACACCCATTACCAGGATCGAGCGTGAAGGCGTTTTGGTGACCTTGTTAATCCGTGCAATCCACTCCGGCATCAGGTTGTCCCTGCCCATAGCCAGGGAGTACCGGGGAGAAGTAAGCAGCACGCCGTTGCCTGTGGAAAGGGTCGCCAGCAATCCGCACAGGACGATCACGACTGTGCCGATGGGACCCGCCACTGTTTCCGCGGCGTCCACCAGGGGAGTAAGGGTGCTGGAAAGCTTGCCGGCCGGGATGAGCCCTTCCGTGACAAACATCACGAGCGAATAGAGTATGGTAACACCGATAATCGAGGAAAGAATGCCTAGCGGAAGGTTGCGGCCAGGGTCCCTCACCTCTTCCGCGATAGCCGAGGCGGACACAAGGCCCAGGTAGGTTATGAAAACCATACCGGTTGCCTCCATGAAGGAAAAGAAACCGCCGCGGAAAAACGGCTGAAAGTTCGAAGGATGAATGGAGAACATGCCGCGTGCGATGAACAGTGCGAAGATGAACAGTAGAAAAAAGACAACGATGTTCTGAAGTATTCCGCTTTTTCGCGTTCCGGATATATTCACAAGCATGAACAGGATGCAAAACGCTACCGCGAAGAACAGCGGCTTTACGGACACCAGGGCGTTGAGATAGTCACCCGCGCCGACAAAGGCGAAGGCACCCTTGAACGCGAGTCCGAAGATCGCTCCCCAGCCGATGATGGAGCCGAACAGCGGTCCCATCGATCTGCTTATGAAATAATAACCGCCTCCGGACATCGGCAGGCCGGTTGAAAGCTCACAGATGCTCAGCGCCGCGCAGGACGCGATGATGCCCGCGATGACAAAGCAGAGTAATGAAGCGGGACCGGCTTTAGCCGAAACCAGTCCCGGGAGAAGAAAGATGCCCGCGCCGATAAGGGTTCCGGAGCAGATGGTGAAAACCTCGGTGGCTCCCAAGTGCTTTCCAAGGGTAACAGTCTCTTCCATTTACAGTCCTTCTGAATGGGCCTTCTTTAAAAACTAATAATAGAAATACGAAATAATTCCGCCAGATACCGGTGGATGAAACCATGTTCATGTGGTCTTTCAAATAAGAGTTCCAATAACAGAGAAGGCCCCCCTTTAATTTTGTAAATAATGTGTGTATCGCAATTATTTATGCGCACGTATGCGTCGGCGGAAAAACCCATTATTCCCGCACCGATGCCGGTGATGGATTCTACCGCGGCTCGTCTTCTGTAAGGCGGGAATCCTATCGCCGCGCAGTGCGGTGGAAGCAGATGAAGAACTTTTACCCGAAGTGAAAGTCAGTATTCCAGCTTATTCACAGTATCCCCGATGGTACTGGCGAAAAGACAGGCGCCTTCCCGGTTGAAGTGAACGCCGTCGATGGTAAGCTTCAGCCCTCGCCGCCCGCAGATTCTATCCAGCCCTCTTTCCGAGAAAGTATACAGCGAATCGGTGAAAGCACCGTGGAGCTTGTCCTGGAAATACGGGCTGGGGCGCTCCTCCCTCCCGAGGACTTCGTCGAACGCTGCTCCGGTATCCGCAAGAATAACCCCATGCTCTCCGGCCAGTTCGCTTATGACCGCGTTGAGGTCTTTCCTTGTTTTGTTAGGCCCGCTGTCCAGGTCTTCACCGACGCAGGTGATGGTTGTGATTACAAGTGCCGGAACAGCAGACTTCACCTTGTTGATGGTATCCGAATAGAGCGTTTTGAAATCATGGATGTCCTCGGCTGGAGGATTGCCCCTTTTCAGTATGCGGCCTGCCAGAACGGCCCAGATCCCGCCCCGGTCGCGCAAAACGGGCAACAAAACGTCGTTGATCCCGGCTTCGATGACTACCACGTCAGCCCGCAGTCCGCCGAGGAGCCCATGAAGGCGCTTGCTCACTCCGGCCAGCGGGTCTCCACCCACAAAATCGGCGCATACCGTATAGTCATCCAGCATGCCGTCCAGCACCTTCGTAAAGTTGATAAGAGGAGGACCACCCGCGAGGCTGTCTCCAACTATCTGTATTCTTTTCATATAACGACCCTTCCGGGATTGAAATATTATGCAAAGGGTAAACAACTGCAGTTTAAATCATGAATGTTATTGGCGCCGGAAGCAACTAGCCGTTCAGCGACTGTTCTACCAGGTCGCGAAGGGTGCTGATCATCCTGTTGAAAGCGATTTTCAGGCTTTCCAGCTCTTCCCCGGGGCGTATCTTGACCTGCACGTCCAGGTCGCCTTCCATGACCTGGTTGGCAACCGCAGTGAGTTCGTCTATCGGCCCGGTGATCTGCTTTCTGATCAGATATGTCAGGGCAGCGACGGTTATGAGTATCATCGCGAGTATCGATATCCCTATCACGATTCCCATGGTCAGGGTGAGCTTGTTGTTTTCCCTGTCATAGAAATTATTGATAGCCTCAACCTGCTCTCCCATCGGCTTGAAGTCGACCAGAAGTATTTCCATCGACCCTGCTGAACCCGAGTTGAGCCGGAAACTCGTTGCCAGGTAAGGCTCGTTAAGCCCCATCTCGGGTATGCCGTCCGGGAAGAACAGGAAACTGTCTTCGTCTTTATCAAAGAACTCGAGAATCTCCTCCGGAGGCTCCAGGTACATATACTTGTCGTCGCTCGAGAATATCACCAGGTAATCGCTGGTGAGCGGTCCCGGTGCCAGTATGCAGTAGATTATGGAGTAGCGGAGCAGGCCGTATTCAACCATGTAACGCAGAGACTGGTTCAATTCGGCTTGAACCGGGGATACCGTTTTACTGCTGATCGCGCTGATGATGTCCCTGATGGAACTTTCACTGGTGGTGCCCTGCTGATCTGTCGTTTCTTCCAGCAGGGTCGTGAGTCTGGATCCAAACTCGTGACTCGAAAGGGTGAGTTCTCCTTCCGTTTCGATCAGGGTCTCCTTGCTTCTCGCCACCAGAGAGTCCATGGATTTTCTTATCGACAGCATCGAGAGTACTCCGGCTGCGATAAATACGATCGTAAACAGGGCTATTACCTGGAACAGTATGGTGGATTTGGGCTTAATATATGATTTTGGAGCGGTCTTGCCGGTCTCACCGCCCGCTTCTTCAGCGAGAGTCTTTGACACTATTGCAGAGATGCTGGAAATCATCTCGTTGAAAACCCGCTTGAGACCCGAGAACTCCTCCCGGTGGTGTATTTCCAGCCTTACTTCCATGTCTTTGTTCATCACCTTTTCGGCGGCAGCGGAAAGCTCTTCGATCGGCTTGGTGATCCGCTTCTTGATAAGGTAGCCCAGAACCAGGAATGAAATGATGAGCAGGCCGACTATCGAAAGCCCCATTACCAGGCCGAGGGCCAGCATGGCGTTTCCGCTCTCCTTCTGATAGAAGGAGTCGATGCCGGACAGCAGGTCTCCCATCGGCTTGAAATCGAAGTACCAGAAAATCTCGTCGGAAGAACCTTCACCGGAAGAAATACCGTCGCCGGTGAATTCATACGATGTAACGAGGTACTCTCCCTCGAGCCCCATCTCCGGTATCCCGTCTTCGAACAGCCTGAACTCTTTCTGGTCGGTAAGGAGCTCCGCTATATCGGCAGGCACTTCCTGAAATATGTACTCATCCTGGTTTGACGCGACGATTACCGGTTTGCCGTCAGTTCCCGCGGCTGGCGGAACAGCGAAATATCCGATCTCGAAACCGAGTATGCCGCTTTCAACCATCTCTTTGAGAAGATCGCTTATTATTACCTGCGAAGGGGATTCCGCGTTCCGGTCTATCGCGCTGCGGAACTCCTGATCCAGTGCTTTGAAGTCCGACGAACCGCTATTGAGGACCTGCAAATGCATTATCATGCCGGCAACGAAGCCGTGGCTTGATGAAACCAGCGAGGCGACAGAATCGACAACTTTAGCCTTGCTGTTGTTCGCTAACTGATCCAGGGATCTCTTGAACGTTATCAAACCTATGACTGAAGCGACGAGAAAGATCGTGAGTACTATTGCGGTTATCCGCAAAGATATTCCAAGGCTGGCCTTTCTGCGGTATCCGTTCCCGGACTTACTATTTTCCATATGTTTGCTCAAGGGACCGCCATTCTGTTGAAGGATCGTTAATTCCTGCTACATATACTGAATCGGAAGAACCGGTGGTTTTATTAAAGGTTCCGTAAACCATTTGGGTTAGTTTCGTCGGAAAAATGGTGGAGTACTTGTCATGCATTGTGCTCAGGCGCGTCGGGCAAACGAAGATAATCAGCCGTCAAGCGACGGTTTGATCAGGCTGCGCACGGGGCCGATTGTCCTGTTGAAAGCGATCTTCCTGCTTTCCAGCTCTTCCCCGATGCGTATCTTGACCTGCACTTCCAGGTCGCCTTCCATGACATCGTTTGCGATAACCATAAGTTCGTCGATTGGATCGGTTATCTGTTTCCTCATCAGAACAGTGAGTGGATTCACGGTCAATCCATATTGCAACAGCCGCCGGACGGTGTAAACTTGTCTTGCTCGGGCGCCGCCCGACGGTGAGTATTTACGGGGGTTATTTTGGCCGGTCATCGATCTGATAGAAGTAAGCCGGAAAGCATAAAGCTGGGCAAAACGGTAAAAGTCCTTGGTTTTGTCAGCCTGTTCACCGACGCTTCGACGGAGATGATATACCCGCTGCTGCCGATATTCCTTTCCTCGGTGATAGGAGCCGGCCCGGCCTTTATCGGTCTGATAGAAGGCCTCGCGGAAGGCACCGCGAGCGTTTTAAAGGCGTTTTCCGGTTACATTTCAGACAGGGTGCAGAAACGGAAGGCGCTGATATTCGCCGGGTATGGCCTTTCCGCGGTGGCGAAACCGTTTTTCGCGGTGACAAACGCCGCATGGCAGGTTCTCCTGATACGGTTCATCGAAAGGGTGGGGAAAGGTATACGCGCCGCTCCCCGTGACGCTATGATAGCTGACACAACCTCCCGCGGCGCGTACGGAAGGGCTTACGGCTTCCACCGCGGGATGGACACGCTGGGTGCGGTGATCGGACCCGGGATAGCATTTTTCTTGATGTGGCTGCTCCGCGGTCATGGAGACTCCGCTTACCGCTGGGTATTCTTTTTATCCATCGTTCCCGGATTCATCGCTGTCGCGCTAATCGTATTCCTGCTTAAGGAAACGAAGTTTCATTCCGAATCCCATTTCCCGGGAATAAGGCTCGCGGGATTCAACCGGGGCTTCAAGACACTGCTTGTCATCGTTGTGCTGTTCACCCTTGGCAACTCGAGCGATGCGTTTTTACTTCTGAAAGCGCAGGACGTGTTCGAGTCCGCGGGGATCGGCCCGCAGATGATACCGGTCCTCATCCCGCTCCTGTGGATGACGTTCAACGTGGTACACAGTGCTCTGGCGATGCCATGCGGAATACTGTCCGATAACATAGGGCGAAAGAAAACACTGCTGCTCGGTTTTCTGCTTTACGGCATGGTCTATATGGGGTTCGCGTTCGTAAACAATACGGTTGTTTTATGGCTTCTGATGGCCGCATACGGCGTCTTTTACGGCCTTACTCATGGAGTGATAAGCGCATACGTCGCTGATCTGGCGCCCGAGAACATGAAGGGAACAGCTTTCGGGCTTTATCATACGGCCGACGGAGTGGCAAAACTTATCGCAAGCGTCCTGTTCGGGGTTTTATGGCAACTCGTTTCACCCGCGTTCGCGTTTCTGTCAGGCTCGCTTCTCGCCGTCGCGGCCGCTTTCTTTCTGTGGCTTTTTGGCGAGTGAGAGTGCGGCGCCACGGGGTTTCCGGTTCAGGTGTTTATGGTCTTAAAGAGGGCTTCCGCCGCCGTTTTTGGGCCGGAAACTTCGTACCCGGCTATTCCAAGCCGGGTCCTGAGCTGTCCGATCCTGGTCCCGCTTTGCATCATATTTTCAAAGAAAGATCTTGATATGCGGACGTGTTCTTCTTTCTTCTGGGAGGCGCCGAACGGATTTGCGAAGTATGTCTCGACAAGGCCCTTTTCGTCGGTGGTGCCCTTGGAGAACCTTTTCCCGCTGTCAAATACGGAGATGGCGCTTTCCGGGTCATCGAAAAACTCTATGGCTGGATGTTCCGGATCGACATCGTCGTAGTTATTGGCATAGAGCAGGAAGTCCACCGGGTGTCCGCTTATGATCCTGTCGTAAAGCGTAATCGGAATAACCACGCGGGCGTTGGTCATCTGGGGGTTCATGAATATTGACCGGTCTACCTCCGAGTAGGCGTACCCCGGTTCCAGGTCGTCCAGCCTGACGAAAGCGCCGATTTCAGTGCCGAAAGACAGCACCTCCCCATCGTCGCCTTCAGCCAGTACTCCCATATCGTCGAAGATGACTTCGAGGTCGCTGATATGCTTTTCGGCGAGGGACCTGAACGCTTCCAGGGACTCCGATTTTCCGGTTCCACTGTCGCCCACTATTATTACACGCGCTTTCTTCCCGGTATTCAGGGTTATCACCGCCATGGCTCCATGCAGCGGAAACCTGCCGGAGTCGATCATCCTGATGTTGTGAAGGGTCAGTGACATTTTCTTGATATAACCGAAATAGTCGATATCCTCCCCGCCGGACACGAGCCCCAGAACGATGCCGTTCTCCGGGTCTTCATAGTAAACTGTCTTCCTTTCTCCAAGAAAACCGCCCGGCCCGAACACCAGCAGGCAGTCGGGGTTACCTTCCATGATTTCATCGGCGTTAGCGAGCTCGAAAAGGTTGGCCAGGCTCACGCCGAGATGAAGGAAATCGACATGAAAGTAGACAAATGTTTTCAACAAACCTATCTTGACAGGTATGCAGAACCACTCCTCTTTATCCAGGGTCAGGCTGTCCAGCGGATTTTCAGCGGCAGGTTCGAAGGCCCCGCTTCTCTTATTGCTCTTTGTGTAGTAGATAAGCGGGGGCTCAATTATAACCTGCTGTATGAAAGGAATGGACTCGAGCCTGCTGTAAATGTTTCCTGACGCTTTCCAGGGTATCTTCTCGACAACCAGCGCCGCGCCGGCTCCACTCGGCAACTGCCTGTACACTTTGAACGGGGTCCCGGTAAGATTGTCGGAAATCCTGCGGTATGTTTCCCTCACGAGTTCCTTGAAATCCTGGGAAGATTTTCTGAAATAGTCATGGTACTCCCTGGTCATGACTCTTGTTACGCGGTACTCCTCCTCGAAAACCAGGAACCTCTCGGTCTTCCGCCAGTAGTCGTAAAGCTCTTCGACGAAATAATTCAACTGACGGCTGACTTCCGGAAGAAAACCAAGTTCTTCGTGATGTGCCGCAAGCTGTTCCGGGGTTTTCTCAAGCAGGTTTATCAGCAGCTCGATCAGCGGATTGACGTCGTACGGCTCTTTCGCATCGTTGTCCAATAGACCATTGCTTTTAAGGAAGCCGACATGTGATGAGTTCCGCTCGAACAGTCTCGAAATGTATTTTGACAGTACCTTCTCGAACTGGCTGCTCAGCAGAAGATCCACCGGCGTCCTGCAAAGATCTTCACTTCTGACTATTATTCTGTTCATTTTCCAATCATCCCTCTTCAGGTTACGGGCTGTTTATCAGTGAATTAACATAATAGTGCATTATGGAAAAGCCAGAGTTCAAGAAATATAGAAAAAAACTTCATTTCAGGCAATGGTCAGACTGTCCGGATTCACGTCTTGTGCTCTGGTGGAAGAAGGATATAAGGTAAGTGCTTGTCTGATAATGTTGGTCAGGTTGTGTGTATAACCGGGAGAAGGTGACTATCTGGTGGATGGCGAAAAACGGGAATCTGTTTCGATATGCCGGGAAGGCCTTGAAGAGTATCCGATCTCCAGGGTTATTTACGGCAACACGGTGATGCTTGTATGGATCGGGCTCGGAACCTTCGCCTGCTTCATGCTTGACCCCATAGCTGCATGGATATACCTGGGAGTTTCTCTGGTTACGGTCTTTATTGTGCTCCGTATCATGGTCTGTACTCGCTGCTATTATTACGGAAAGCGGTGTCACTCAGGATGGGGCAGGCTGGCTTCACTGATTGCGAAGAGAAAAGACATTGAGGGTTTTAATGACGGTATAGGCGTCAGGGCTGCCCCCGCGGTATACGGCCTTTTAAGCCTGGTCCCGCTGGTAATTGGAACGATCTCGGCAATAATGGACTTTTCGATATTAAAGGTTATCGTACTGGCAATTCTGCTCCTGACAGGGTACTACAGCGGCGCGATCAGCAGGAAATCTGCCTGTGCCGAATGCAAAATGCGAGAATTCTGCAGGGGCGCCGTGGTTTCCGATTGAGCAATGGCTAAGTTGTTCTATCACGACAGGGACATATTAGATTCAGCTTGTTGCTATACCATGAATCACTGATCAAAGTACATGACTGAGGGTGGTTGGTGTTGTTCTTTAAAGCGCTTGCATCGTCGCTGGGTCTTGTTTTCATAGCGGAACTTGGCGACAAGACCCAGATTGCGGTACTTACCCTGGCTGCGAGGTTCGGTTTTCTGCCCGTATATGCCGGCGCGGGGTTGGCATTTATTCTGCTTAATGCCCTCGCTGTATCGGTCGGTACAGTACTGTACAGCTTCGTTCCGGAAGAGGTCATTAGGTATGCGGCGGCCGCGGTTTTTATAATTTTCGGGTTGCTGTCTTTCCGGCCTGAAAAAGAAGAAGAGGAAAGCGATGGTAAGAGCAAAAACCCATTTGTCAAATCTTTCCTGGCGATAATACTTATGGAGTTCGGGGACAAGACGCAGCTTTCATTGATAGCACTTTCTGCTAAGTACTCTTCCCCGATCGGAGTTTTTCTCGGCGGTACGGTTGCGCTCCTTCTGGCTACCGCTCTCGGCGCACTGGCTGGAAAGGGTTTGAGCAAAGTGATTCCCTTGAAGTGGATCAGGTGGATATCAGGAGTTGTGTTCATCGTATTCGGTATACTCATGGCGGTGAGTATATGGTAGAAAACGGGCTGAGAGAAAACGATAAGATACAGGTGAGGTCAACAGGATTTTACGCAGGCCTTATAACGGGGTCGCTCCCGATGATTATGGGGGCGTGCGCCTCATTCCTTCCATGGATGATTCTTTCTCCGGGACCCATACACACCGGATCCGCGCCTGGACTTACCGGTTTCGAGCGGGGATGGGGCTGGGTAAGCTTTGCCGCCGCCGTTCTGGCACTGGCGTGTTTCCTGGTTGGCATGTACGTAAACGGCAAGTGGTTTATTGTCGGAGCACTGGTGTGTAACTCCATAGTAACCGGAGTCTTGATCTATAACCTGAAATTTGCCGGAGGAGAATATTACGGTTCGGCGCCCTGGGGCCTTCTTGTCGGCATGTTCGGAGGGATACTGGGGATTATCTTCATGTTTTTCGCTTTCATGACCGTAACTTCTAAATAAATACCGGAGCCCCATCCTTCCTGATACTGCAAAAGTTGTATCCTGATTCAGTTCGCCTGTTGAGTTTCACATCTCACTCATGAAATGAAATTCGTGTTTGCCTGTGAATTCCCGCCAAGAGGAGATGGGCGGTAAAAGATGAAAGAGAATATGAGTCTGAGGACAGATAGAATTTAGAATACAGGAGTCATGAGCTGGTAGGGAAAATATTGACCGGGTTAATGGCAATAGAAAGTTTGCGATCCGATTTTCTTTACTCTAACTTCTATCTTCCAAATTCTTGATTCTAATGCTGCGGAGAAGGGACTAAAATGACTATACTGCTTAACCCGAAGGACTATTCTGGTGAGTTCCCCGACCGGCGAACCGATGAGATAATGCGGCGGACAATCGATTTCTTCGAGGCTAAAGGCAGGGGAAAATCAAAAAAGGACGACCATGAGCGGTTGTGGTACGTGGATTTCCTGGAGTTTCAAAAAAGAGAGGGTGTGTTTTCCACACTGCTGACTCCCGAGGATTATGCTCTCGACCCCGATTCGAGATGGGACACCTGGCGAAACTGCGCTTTCAACGAGATTACCTCGTTTTACGGCCTGGCCTACTGGTACACATGGCAGGTTTCCATTCTAGGGCTGGGGCCGATATGGATGAGTGGAAACGAAGTTGTGAAAACCAGGACCGCGAAGCTCCTGCGCGAAGGCGGGATATTCGCCTTCGGGCTTTCTGAAAAAGAGCATGGCGCCGATCTGTACTCCACGGAGATGACGCTCACCCCCCTGGGCGACGGAAACTACCTGGCCAACGGAAGAAAGTATTATATCGGGAACGCCAACGAGGCTGCACTGGTTTCCACGTTTGGCAAGGTAGCCGGCTCGGATGATTTCGCTTTCTTCGTAGTGGGCGACCGAGACGGCAACTTCGAAGTTGTCAAGAATATCGTAAATTCACAGAATTTCGTGGCCGAGTACGCCCTGAACGATTATCCCGTTACCGACAGGGAGATACTGTCTAAAGGCCGGGATGCGTGGGACTCCGCTTTGAACACGGTCAACATCGGTAAGTTCAACCTGGGATGGGCAAGCATAGGGATCTGCACGCATGCTTACTATGAGGCTGTCGACCATGCTTCGAACCGCTTCCTGTTCGACCACTATGTTACAGAGTTTGCCCACGTCAGAAGGATGTTCGCAGACGCGTACGCCCGGCTGACCGCCATGAAACTGTTCGCTTTGCGGGCTTCCGATTACATGCGCAGCGCCACGGCCGATGACAGGCGTTACCTGCTTTACAATCCGATGGTTAAGATGAAGGTAACGACGCAGGGAGAAGAGGTAATAAATCTTTTATGGGATGTCATAGCGGCGAAAGGTTTCGAGAAGGACATGTACTTCGAGGCCGCAGCCAGGGACATCAGGGCGTTACCCAAACTCGAGGGTACCGTGCATGTCAATATGGCGCTTATCATGAAGTTCATTCCAAACTTTTTCTTCAACCCCGGGCGGTTTCCGGATATCCCAAAAAGAGACGACGCGGCGGACGATTCTTTTCTTTTCGACCAGGGGCCCACCAGGGGCTTGAGCAAGATTCAGTTCCACGATTTTAATATTGCCTATGAGACCGCCGATCTTCCCAACCTGCATGTGATGAAGGAGCAGATAGAACTATTGAAGCGGTTGCTTGTCGCCGCTCCTCCCACCGGTGAACAGGTCGAGGACTTTGATTTCCTGCTGCAGTTGGGGGAGTTGTTCACGCTGGTGGCGTACGGCCAGCTGATTATCGAGAGCGCGCGGATCTACGATGTTCCCGATTACCTGCTGGACTATATCTTCGATTTCCTGGTCCGCGACTTCTCGAAGTTCGCGCTCCAGCTTTATTCAAAGAGTTCGAGCACCGGAACACAAATGAATATCTGTCTCTCCATGATAAGGAAGCCTGTTTCCGATGATGCTGTTTATTCGAAGGTTGTGGACGAGGCCTTATCGCTTAAGGGCCGGTACCGGTGGAACGATTAACCGGAATCGGGCAGAAGACAGGCGCCGGGGTTAATTACCATATTGACCGGTGTCAGTCCAAAGCGGCCCTGCACTGTCCATTGGAGTAAAGACCTCAGCGTGTGTCCCCCTTGCAGAACGGATACCGCCTTGTCGGGATTACCGCCGAAGCCCCATGCCTCGAAACTGTCCCTGATACTGTTCATTCCGTCCCGCTTTGTACTTTCGTAACATTCCGCACCGACGGGTGGTATGAGATCCACTTACCTTCCATTGTGTTTGCTCCAGTTACAGGCTGGACGGTCCATTGAGCAGACACCGGACACGGTTTATTTGATCTCGCTGAAATACTGTTTGAACTGGGCGGGCGTCGGCATCAGGCGAAAAGACGCTTGCGCTTCAGCCACTGTTTCTCCCGATGAATTGAGTATCTTCAGGTCCATCGCTTTATCCGCCTTGCCCGATCTTTCGAGTTCGCTCATCAGCAACCGAGCTTCTTCCGGGACAACAACCGCTTCACAGCTGAGCTCCCCGCGTGGCATGGCTTTGAAACGGATATTTAGTATCGTGTTGAGAACAATGGTATCGGCAGGATCGAGGTAATGAAAAATCGCCATGCCGCCCGCGGTCTCGGCCAGACCGCAGATAACACCGGCGTGAACAAGCCCGAACGCATTGAGGTTGGACGGGTCGTCGTCGAGAATTATAACTACCGTGCCGTCCTCTCCGATACCGCGGAACTTCATGCCGCTGCGGCCGGCGAAAGGACAGTTACTTTCAACCATTCTTTTCATCATCAGAGCGTCCATGAGTCAATTCTCCCTGATTTGTGGACCATGGCTTATTCCTGTTCTCATGATTGTGCCGCCCGGGTAACCATGTTGTAGCGGGTATTAATTATCATTGTACTGATATCCGTGTCAAACAGAAGATGTGGATGATCCCAGGGCTTCCTCGACGGCCTTGTTGAAAAGCGGAATATCAGCCGGTTTTCTTGAGGTTATCAGGTTGCCGTCGATAACCACCGGCTCATCCACGAAGTCGGCGCCGGCTTCAAGCATCTCCTTTTTTATCTTGTGATACCCGGTTATCCGCCTGCCTTCAAGCAGACCCGCCGAGGCCAGCATCTGAGGGCCGTGGCAGATTGCCGCCAGGGGTTTTCCGCTTTCAAAGAAGCTTCTGACCAGTTCCACCGCTTCCGGGTGCTTCCGCAGGTTGGCCGGGGATCTTCCACCGGGTATTATCAGCGCGTCGTATTTTTCGATGTCAACTTCCCCGGGTGTCTTGTTTACTTCGATTTCCGCTTTAAAGTGCAGGCCTTTCAGTTTTTTCTTCTCAAGCCCCACGACGTCGACCTCAGCCCCATTGTCCCTTAGAAATTCCAGGGGTTCTTTCGCTTCCCCGTCCTCGAACATAGGCCCTAGAAGCATCATCACTTTTTTCTCTTTGAAGGACACTCTTATCACCAGCCTTATGACTCAGGGTGAAGCTCATAATGAAAATGGTTCCCGATTAAATCGGCCGCTAAACAATAAAGAGTCTTTTCTGTTCGTTGATGCTGTTCGATGTTGCTTCGGGCAAGGTGGCGATTCCAGGCAGGGGATCGAGGTTCTCCGCTTGATGTTTACCGGCCCGAAGATTGGGAATTCGATAAATGCGTGAGAGCAGTAACTTATGGATCAGGATAAACATGTAGCACGGAGTTGACGGGCGGGAGATGCGGACAGGAGTGCGTAAGAATACAGTCATGAGTGCCGTAATGCCCAATGAACCATGAACAGCGGCTGTGTGAATTCCCGGGTTCAAAATTTGTATGGAGTTGTCCGGATGGGAGAAAAATGAAAGAGGCCCTTTTTTATGAACCGCTGGGCGGAAACAGGGTACACTGCCTGCTCTGCCCGCAAGACTGCGTTATCGCTCCGGGCAGGACGGGGTTCTGCAGGGTAAGGGTAAACAGGGGTGGCACTCTCTTCAGCCTGAACTATGACCGTGTAATGGCTGCCGGCATGGACCCGGTGGAAAAAAAACCGCTCTATCATTTCCACCCGGGTGCGGCAATATTTTCGATAGGCACCATAGGGTGCAACCAGCACTGTGATTTCTGCCAGAACTGGCAGATGCTCGAACCCGACGCTCCCGCTTCGGAGATGAGTGCTGAAACCGCGGTCCGGGAGGCGAAAGAAAGGGGGTCGACAGGGATAGCATATACGTATAATGAGCCGGGCGTATGGTACGAGTTTGTGATCGAGTGCTGCCGGCTTGTCAGAAATGAAGGAATGAAAAACGTTCTGGTGACAAACGGTTCCATCAACCCGGAACCTTTCTTACGTCTTGCGCCTCTCGTCGACGCGATGAATATCGACATAAAGTCCATGGAACCCGGCTTCTACCGGAAGATCTGCAAGTCGGAACTCGAGCCTGTGCTTTCCACATGCCGTGCCGCGAAGGCGGCGGGCATCCACCTGGAGATAACCAACCTTGTGATCCCCACACTCAACGACTCGGACGAACTCATATCAAAGCTCGTCGATTTTGTGGAGGAACTGGGGCCGGAGGTCCCGCTTCATTTTTCCTCCTATTTTCCAAGCCATAAGATGAGGATAGGGCCTACCCCGCTCTCATCCCTTTTGAGAACCGGGGATATCGCCCGGAAGAAGCTCTACTATGTCTACCTTGGAAACGTTTCAGTTCATGAAGGTTGCGATACGCAGTGCCCCGGGTGCGGCAACACCCTCGTAAAGAGATGCGGCGCGGCGGCCTCGGTAACCGGAATCGGGGAAGGCCGCTGCCTGAACTGCGGCCGCACCGCGGACTTCATTCTCTGACATCAGCCGGAGAGTGTTTCATTTCTAACAAGGTGGAGAAATCAGTTTGTTTCCATAAATTAATATTTTTCGGAACCCGGGTGTAAACCGGGACAGGCGGCACGGGCCGTCCGAGTAAAAGGCGCGCTGGAAAGACATGCAGGCGGACGTGCCGGAGGTGGTATGATTTACTGGAATGTCAGGCTACGGCTACAAAAAACCAGGAGGGTGAAATGTCGGACGGCTGCACCGGTTGTTTGCCTGTGGGGATAAGGTCAGTATCGGATCTTCAACCTGGCGACCATACTTGCTGCATCTACGAAAATGACGAGCAGCACAGGGATCTCTTGACTTCATATATGCGTGTTGGTCTTGCCGAAAACGACAAGATAATTTATATCGTGGATGAACGTGCGGACAGAGTGCTGATAGAGTATCTTGAACAGAAAAGAGTAGATCCCTACCCGTTTCTCGAAAGCGGGCAGTTGTCGTTTATGACCGCGGATGAAGCATACTTGCGAAACGGGAAGTTCGATCCCGGGGAAATGATCGACCTTCTCCGCTCTGAAATGGGGATTGCGTTGAACGAGGGTTACCGCGCGCTGAGGGTAACCGGCGAGATGAGCTGGGCGTTGAAGGGATTACCGGGGTCGGAAAGGCTCATAGAGTATGAAGCCAGGCTCAATGAATTTTTTCCGGGCAGCGCCTGCATGGCGATCTGCCAGTACGATGGAAGAATATTTAATCCCGAGGTTCTTCTGAGTGTCCTCTCCACGCACCCGATTGCGGTTATAGGGGATGATTTTTTTGACAATTTCTACTACGTGCCGCCCGAGAAGTACTTTTCGGCCGAGCGTTCAAAGGCTGTGTACGAGCAGTGGGTCACCACGTTGAAAACTTATAATCACGCGTGCCGCGGACTTGAGGAGAGGGAGGGGGAACTCGTAGACTTGCTGGAGTCCTCCCTGGAGGGAGTGACCACCACCTCGCCTGAAGGTCGCTATGTTTTCGCAAACTCGGCCGCCGCCTCAATGCTCGGTTATGAAAGCCCTGTGCAGATGATAGGCAGGCACGCGTCCGAACACTACGGTTCCAGTGAGCTCAGGGGAAAAGTGATAACAGATCTCTTTGAAAAAGGGGAGTTGAGAAACTATGAAGCCACGGCCAGGAAGCTTGACGGGACTATCTTCCCGGTGCGCCTGAGCTCGACTTACAAGGAGGATGCGGACGGAAACGTCGAGAGCATAACGACTTTCTTTCAGGATATCACCGAGCAGAAGCGGGAAGAGGAGCTTAAAATGATGCGCGCGCTTTCCGAACACGTGATAGCTGAAAGGGAAAGGGAGCGAAAGGAAGTCGCAAGAGAAATCCATGACGAGTTTGGACAGGCCTTGAGCTGCATGAAGATGGATTTGAGCTGGCTGATCAAAAATCTTCCGCCTGGAAAACCGGAGGTTGCCGAAAAGCTCGAAGAGCTGAGCGAGCTGACCGAATCGAGCTTCGGCCGGATGCGGGACCTGGTAACCCGGCTGCGTCCGGCTGTTCTTGACAGGCTCGGCCTCGCGGCCGCGCTGGAATGGCAGCTCGAGGATTTCCGAAAGCACTCCGGTGTCGACTACGCGGTCAAAGGTGATCTCGATGAAGCCCTGGTCGATAAGAAAGACGAAATCGTTGTTTTCAGGATTATAAAGGAATCACTCACAAACGTTGCCCGTCATTCCGGCGCCGACAAGGTTGAGTTGTCGTTTGAGGAAGCAGGCGGCGGTTATATTTTCAGGGTCGCCGACAACGGCAGGGGAATTTCACTAACCGAGAACGATGGGACTTCCATGGGAATCCTTGGCATGAGAGAGAGGGCGAGGGGCATCGGAGGAATACTTTCGATAATAGGAGAGGAAGGAAAGGGAACGGAGGTTATTTTGAAGCTTCCAGGCCGTGGCGGAAGCGGCTGACCGGGCTTCAGCCTGCCCTGGGAATTCCTGATTTACGGCTTGATTTATCGGGAAAAGCTGCTTTAGTTATGAGCGTGAAAACTTTGATGCCGTGTCTCTGTCGGAAAAGAAGTCCCTTATCAGACCGCAGGCCCTGCTCTCTAACCTCGAAACCTGCATCTGGGAAATTCCGAGGTGTTTTGCCACGGAAGCCTGGGTCCTCCCCGTTTTCATACGCAGTTCAAACACCTCCCTGAGAGATTCGGGCAGTTCTTCAACGGCCTGCTCCATCATGATGGCATCTTCCAGTTCGTCGAGGTGCGGGTCCCCGCGCCCGAGAATTGATCCCAGCTGGAACGAGCAGTCAGGGCAGGTGGGCTTGTCTATCGATAAGGGCGCGATAAAATTGTCGAGGCAGCTTGCTTCCAGCAGAACCTTTTCCTCGATACCCAGTATTTCCGACAGATGAGCCGGGGTAGGCAGCGTGCCGTTCGCGCTCAGATAACTCTGTTCCGCTTCTTTTATCACACTCTTGAGTTTCCACATTCTCCTCGGCAGCCTGATCATCTCTGCGTCGTCTCTGTAAAACTTCTTCAGTTCCCCTTCTATGTTGGGATAAGCGTAAAATTTGAAAGCGGAGCCTCTGTCGGGATCATAACGGCGTATCGCCTTCATAAGACCTACGGCGGCGACCTGGTAGGCGTCGGTATAAGGCAGCAGCGATGACTTGTATTTAAATGCGAGCCTGCCGAGCAGGTCCCCGTAAATCGAGAAGATGCCCTCGACCGCTTCCCGGTCTTCTTCCTCGATGGCCTTTTTAAGCAGTTTGCGCTCGCAACGGTTTCCGTGGGAACACTGTGAGACACCCGGACACTTTTCCTGCGAACAGCACCCTTCGTTTTTCATACCGATTTCCTTAAGCACTGCCGTAGTTGTCAATGTTTTCCTCCTTTATGGAAAGGCACAGGTCGAGCCCGGTAAACGAAAACAACCTCCCGATCCGGGCGTTTTCGCAGTATACGAGAAGTCCGTTGCCGCTTGACGAAAGTACCTTATGGACCTCGACAAGGAGAGACAAGCCACTGCTGTCCATGAATTCGAGGCCGTTGAGATCGAGTATGAAACCTTTGCTGCCTGCCATGACCTTCTCGAGAAGGTAATCCTCAACCTGCTTTGCGGTCATGATGTCCAATTCTCCGCTGAGGCGGACGCAGGGGGTTCCGTCCAACTCTCCGGGTTTGATGACCACCCGGCTTCCCGATACCGGAAACCCGTTATTTGGCATAGACCGGTTATCATGTGGTGCCTGCCTCATGTCCCTGCTGGTTTTCATGATCACTCCATCCATTGTCCGGCCGGCTTCCGACAGTAAAAATCCTACAGGCAGGGCGGGTTGGGGGGTATCCACGAATTCGCCAATTTCGCGTAGGGAAAATAACGTGATAAGGGTGGTTAAAAACGGCGGAGGTGTGTAGCGATATTGACTACAGGGGTATTTCGATAGAAATCATTAACCTGGAGGGAACTGCCGCCGGCTTACTCAATAAGACCGTTTTTCACTGCATAGTAGGTGAGCTCGGAGTCGTTTTTCATTCCCATCTTGTTGATGATGCGTTCCCGGTAGGTTCTTACGGTACTTGCGCTGATCGAGAGCTTTTCGGCTATCTCTTTAATCTCGAGACCCTGTGCCACCATCCTGATTACCTGCAACTCCCGGTCGGACAGCATCTCGTGGGGCATATCTACGGGTGTCTTATCAACCTGCGCCGCAAGCCGTTCGGCGACGGACTCGGTTATGTAGCGGCCGCCGGAAGCCACCTTGCGGATTGCGGAGACGAGTTCCCCTGAGATCCGGTCTTTGCTCAGGTAGCCCATGGCGCCGTTCTTGAGACACCGTACCCCCATCTGGTCCTCCGGGTGCACGCTCAAGATAAGGACCCTCACCTGCGGGTAAGCCGACCTGACATCTTTCAAGACGTCGAGGCCGTCGCAGTCGGGCAGTTCTATGTCCAGGACGAGCACGTCCGGCAGGGCTTTTCCGAGGAGCTTCTTGAGGTCGCCGTAATCCGCTGCTTCTCCAATGAGCTTCAACCCCGGTTCATTTTCAAGGACCTGCCTGAGTCCTTTTCGAACTATCGGATGGTCGTCGAGAATTTGTACTTTTATCATTTTCCAGGTGTTCTCCGCCATCATCTGCCAAAGAATTGTCAACCTCGATAAATATACAGCTTCGGTAGCCTGAAAGCCACACAGGAAAGATGTGGACCGGCGGTCTGCCCGTAAACAATGAAAGGTATTTTACGCGCTCGATCGTATTTGGACCGATGTGCTCCTCAAGACCTCTTTACCGTTCTTTCCCGGCGGTTCGTCCGATCATCAGCCGGACGCTTTTTTCCTGGGGCGCCGGGCGGATTTCTCTTTCGGAGCCCCTTCGCCTTTCTTGTTTCCCTTGACCTGCCTGAGACCTATTGTTTTGAAGGGCGAAAACATTGATGTCAATAACATTGCTAGAGCAGTTTTCTTGCAGGGGAATCTCTTTCACCCGTAGCTTTACCGGTTAGAGAAACAGCCTGCCTGTTCACCGTATCCGTTCCGTTTAGACGGCGTGCCGGCTGATGTGCCGGCCAAGCAGAGACAGGGTTGCGGCAATAAAAATGGATCCGGAGTTCGGAGCCTTCAAAGGTGGAGCGTTCTGTAGTAGCATAATAGTCGGCAAACAAATGACTTATTTCTGTAAAAAGACTTGCAAGTCCAAATATTTCTTGCGGTATTGGAAGGGAGCCTGTCATGAAAAAAGGGGAGTTCCGTAAGTTAATCGCGCTGGCCGCGTGTATAAGCCTCGTGCTCCTGCTGTTCCCGGCCATGGGTGCGTCGGCGGCTGAGTTCAACTGGACGATGGAAGCGGACCAGGGAATAACCGATCCGAACAATTTCCACCTGGCATGCGGCGAAGTTTACCATGGCAGCCAGATGGTCTACTCTACAAATTTTTTAGGGCTGCCGGTGCCTGCAAATCCAACGGTACTTTATTCGTATGACGGGGCGCAGTTTACGCCGGTGGGTTCTCCCGGCTTCGGTGACGGCAATAACACCGGACTGCACCCGACGGCGGTCTATCATGACCTTCTTTATGTCGGGACTGCTAACGGTACGACAGGAGCCGAGCTTTTCACCTGGAACGGTGCTGGAAACCCGTTGAAGGTAACCGCGTCAACCGGTGGCTGGGGTGAGGGAGCGGGAAACGACACTATATTCCCGCAGGGTGTCGTCAACGACAAGCTGATCGTTACTGTTGCAAACCGTACAGGGGCTGTTACAGGCGGCATAAGGATATATGAGTTTGACGGTACGGTATGGACACAACTGGTCGGGCCGACGGCTGCTGTTCCTTCCGGTTTCGGTGATACCAATAACGAAGCCGCCGCTCCAGGTGTCGTGCTGGGCGGGAAGCTTATCTTTCCCACACTAAATACCGCTACGGGTTTGGAGGTCTGGGAATATGACGGAACCAATTTTGTTCAGATTGGAGCTCCGGGTGCGGGAAGCTGGTCGGCAAACCAGACCGCCGGAACTGTTGCGCAAAATCCTGTATCCGGGACACTCTATTTGGGCACGGGAGACGCGACAGGTACCGAGGGCTGCGAGATATGGGCCTTTGACGGCACTACCTGGATAAATGTTAAGGCAGGCGGCATAGACCAGGGTACCAACGACATGTTCGTTCAGCCTTGCGTTAGTGGGAACGACCTTTATGTGGCCACCGCTAACTTCGCGGCGGGCGGTCGCGTATATAAGCTTGTTGGCGCCACATTCATGCCGCTTTCGCAACCGGGATTCGGCGTCGGCGCAGCCAACGCCGACATCACGATTGAAACATATCGCGGGAAACTGATAGGCACCACGTTGAACGCTGGCGCCGGCGGTCAGGTGTGGACGACTCCTATTCTTTCAAGCATCTGGTTTTTTGCCGAAGGCACCACTCGGAACAACCTGAACGACGGTTCCTATGATGAATGGCTCTGCATCCAGAACCCCGGTGCCAACGACGCTGATGTAATAATCACATACATGTTCTCCGACGGCACAACACAGACTCAGAACGTCCTTGTTGTGAAGGAGAGCCGTAAGACTATAAGCGTAAACGACGCGATAGGGGCAGGAAAGGATGTTTCGACCATAGTAGAGTCCAACTGGCCAATACTGGTCGAGAGGCCCATGTACTTCAGTTACCGCGGTAAATGGCCGGGCGGCCATATTGTAATGGGTGTCAACCAGCCGAGGGATAACTGGTTTTTTGCCGAAGGCACCACCCGGAACAACCAGAATGACGGTTCTTACGAGGAGTGGCTGTGTCTGCAGAACCCGACCGCGGCAGACGCGGTGGTCGACGTGACTTACATGCTGGAAACCGGCGATACGGTAATAAAACAGTACGACGTGGGCGCCACCAGCCGCAGGACAATAGACGTTAATCTTGATGTGGGGGCGAATCACGACGTATCGATTGCGCTCAACAGCAGTCAGCCTATAGTCGCCGAGCGCCCGATGTACTTCAACTACCGCGACAAGTGGACGGGCGGGCACAACGTTGTCGGGGCTCCGGGACCGGCCAGGACCTTCTATTTCGCGGAAGGTACTACCAGGGACAATGTAACCGACGGCGCATTTGAGGAGTGGATCTGCATTCAGAATCCGGGCCTGGCCGAAGCAACAGTAAACATCACCTACTGGACTGCGAACGCGGGGACCCAGACCCAGACGGTGACTGTCGGGGCGACCTCCCGTCAGACGGTGGACGTTAAACTCCGGCTGGGCGCCGATGTGGATACATCGTTCAAGGTTGATTCCGACGAGCCCATACTGGTCGAGCGCCCGATGTACTTCAACTACCATAATGTCTGGCCGGGCGGCCATAATGTCATGGGTTGTCCCGGGCCTACTTCGAGTTTTTATTTCGCGGAAGGAACGACATTGCCTGAGTTCAATACTTACCTGGCTGTCCTTAATCCCGGTACCACACCGGCCAATGTTACTTTCAACTATATGCTGGAGGGCGAACCGAACAAGACTGTATCTGTTGTAATCGATCCGGAAAAGCGTTACACGCACAACGTGGCCGATTCAATCGGCTTGAACAAGAACGTTTCGGTTATGGTCCAGAGCGACCAGCCGATTGTCGCGGAGCGGCCGATGTACTTCGGGTATCATGGTGTATGGCCCGGCGGCCACGACACACTGGGATACGGAATATGAGAAAGTAAAACCGTTGCCGGCAAAAGGCCGACACCGGTTTTAAAACCCATGAAAGACACCGGGATTATCAAAGGTCCAAGGGCGGGTAGTTTTAAGGCCTGCCCTTAGACCTTTTTTGGGATGCGCGGTAACCATGGGCCCGTTTTTTTCGAAGAGGTGCTCCAGTCGGTGGGGATAACCGGCAACCGCATGCACAGGCCGATCTGCTAAGATTTCTGATAATAGCTATATTGATATCGAAGACGGTTCAAATCTGCAAAAGGCGGTTTCTTGATGAAACTGGATATCAAGGTGATGGAAAAAGAGCTCGACGGGCTTGTTGATGATAAGTATAAAGAAGGCATGAAGATGGCGGTCCCCACCACCTGGACGGTCAGAGGGGTGCGTGTGCCCCAGCTCAAGGAGATTGCAAAAGGTGTGGCCGGAAAGAAGAAAACCGAAGAAGATTACCGGGAGATAATGGAGTTTCTGGAAGCGGCTTTCGACAGGAAAGACCGGGAACTGGCGATTATTGGAATAAACACCCTTTATCAATACCGGAAATACTTCAACCGGAACCTTACCGAAAAGATAAAGGTATGGACAGGAGAGGTTGCGGACTGGGAGATCTGCGACAATATCGCTTATATGATAATTCCCGAATTGATTTTGAAAGGTGTTTTTACAGGGGAAGATCTTATTTTTCTAAGGGACCACGAGAACATCTTCGCAAGAAGAGCTTACATCGTTTCACGGGTCAAGATGCTCAGAAGCGGATCCGGAGACACCGATGAAGTTTTGGAGGAAATATCGTTTTTTAACAGCGACAGGGACAAGTATATGATCAAGGCTGTTTCGTGGGCTCTCAGAAGCGCGATTTCGAGCGAACCGGAAGCTGTATCAGCGTTTATCGAGAAGTACAGGGATGAAATCCACCCTTTGGTGGTCCGTGAAGTTACCAACAAGCTTGAAACGGGCAAAAAAAACCGGTGAAGAGACAAATGGATTTGTGGCATGAGACTCTGCGGCTGTTTGCCTTGAATGAAAGATATACGCGGGGAACTGCTGAAAGCCGGTGGTTGTGATGTTATTAAAAGATGATCTTGTCTTGCTTCACGCGCCGAGCGTTTACGACTTCAGGAAGATGCTCAGGGTACCCAGCCCCGTCGCCGACCTGGTGCCCTCGGGTCCGGTGTTCGAGATGTACCCTGTCGGTTTCCCCTTTATGGGCGAGTACCTGGAGAGGCACGGGATAAGAACCCGAATTGTAAACCTCGCGGTCCGGATGCTCGAGAACAGCCGCTTCGACGCCCGCAGGTTTATTTCACACTTGAAACCAGAGGCTTTCGGCATCGACCTGCACTGGCTGCCCCACTGCCACGGCGCTATCGAGATCGCCAGGCTGTGCAAGGAGCTTCACCCGGAGATCCCGGTGATACTCGGGGGTTACTCGGCTACAATACTCCACCGGGAGTTGATGGAGGAGTACCCGGAGATCGATTTCATAGTACGCGGAGATTCCACCGAGGAGCCCCTGCGGAAGTTGATGTCATTCATCATTTCAGAAAACTGCGAAATCTCCTCGATACCTAATCTGGTCTACAGGAGCCGGATGGGAACGATAGCCGCAACCGGGCTCGAGACTGCACCCGCCGATCTGAGTTACCTGGGGAACAGTTATGTTTATATGCTGCGGTCGGCCCTGAGGCACGCCGATATCCGTGGAATCAGGCCTTTTAAGGGATGGTGGTCTTACCCGATAACGACATCGATCACCTGCCGCGGCTGTTCCCAGAACTGTTACTTTTGCGGTGGCGCGGCGTCAACGATGAAAAGCTGTCTTGGCAGACGAAAGGTATCGTTTAGAACTCCGGATAGCATCGGGCGCGATATCAGAACCATCAAGAACATAACCGGGGCTCCCGTCTTCATAATAGGCGACCTTATGCAGGGCGGGCGTGATTACGCGTGGGCGGTCCTGGAGGAGATCGGGAAAGCTTCTCCCCGCAACCACATTGTCTTTGAGCTTTTCAAACCGGCCCCGGTGGAGTTCTTTGAGAAGATAGCGGGAAACGTGGCCAACTTTGATTTTGAGATTTCCCCTCAGACCCATGACGAGGAAATCAGGGGACAAGTCATAACACCCTACGGTAACCGGGAACTCGAGAATAACCTCGAGTGGTGCCTGGAAGCGGGATGCGGCAAGTTCGACGTATTCTTCATGATAGGCCTTTCCGGACAGACGGCTGAATCGGTAATGGATACCGTAGACTACTGCGATTACCTTCTGGAGAAGTTCGGCATCAGGCTGAACCCGCTTATAGGCCCGTTCGCGCCCTTCGTCGACCCATGCAGCCCGCTTCAGGTCAGTGCCGGGGAATATGGGTTCAAGTTGTTGTTTGAATCAGTTGAGGAACACCGCAGTGCCCTTACGAATCCTAATTGGAGAGACTGGCTGGGTTACGAGACGAAGTGGTTGAGCCGGCAGGGGATTGTAGATGTTACTTACGAAGCACTCCTCGAGCTTAACAGGATTAAAGGCAGGCATGCACAAATAAGCCCTGAGTATATGGAGAACATGGAAGCGATCCTCAGGGAGAACATCGTATTGCTTGGAAGGGCGGACAGGGCAATGGAGATCGGAGACCTGAAACGCAGGCGGGCTGAAATGGAAAAAGTAAAGATAGAAGCGGACGAACTCATGGACAGGAGCCTCATGGTCAAAGAGGAAATCGAGTGGCCGGTATCAGGCCCGCGTTTCCGGTACTTCGGCATATTGAGGCTGTTGGTCTCAAGTTGCATTAACAGGGATGCCGCCGAATGAAGCACTTGAACGAATGCTGATGACGGATTAACCTCGCGGTGTAACAAGAAACGGTATTTTCATGGAGTTACGGCATGTCCGCCTGAAACTTACTTCCATATTTCTTGCAGATGGCCTGGACTGTTTCCCGGCCGGAAAGGGCGGAAGGCGGAAGTCCTCCACCCGGTTTTATCCATTGGCCCGCCATGTAGAAGTTCTCAAGCCCGGGGAGCGTATTAGGCATTCCCTTTATCATTAAGGTTGAGTTCTCTGTCGTAAGCAGCCAGCCCTCAAAGCTCCCCTTCCAGTTGCCGGTATACCGTACGTAGGTAACCGGTGTTGCCACATCGACTGTCTCGATGTCTTCCCTTATACCCGGAAAACGTTTCTCCATCTCAGCGGTGAAGATGCTTCCGACGCGTTCCTTTTCTTCCCTGTACATTTCTTCATCATCATGAAGTGCCTTCCAGTATTCATAGTCGGTTTCGATTATTGTCGTAATAACCGACTTTCCCGCGGGCGCCATGGTCGGATCGTAACAGAAGTGTTTATAGCTCATGCGGGAGATGCTCCTCCCGGCTATCCTGACGGGATACTCAAGAGGGAAACTGACTGAGTGTGGCTCCGGGGAAAGGTCTCTCTTCACACCAAGCGACACCTGAATGATCGGTGGGAACAAGGGCATATTCCTGTAGTATCCCCTGATGGTATCGTTGATAAACGCACCGTCCAGCATGTCGAATATTGTTGCGTGACCGTCCGCCGCGGACACCACGATGTCAGCTTTATGTTCAGTTCCGTCGGCAAGTCTCACGCCTGTCGCCTTTCCATCCTCGACAAGGATCTTTTCAACCCTTGACCGGTATGAAATTTCACCTCCCAGATCGAGGTAACGTTTCTCAATCGCCTTCGCCATCTCGAGCGAGCCGCCGATGGGATAACCGGCGTTCCTCTCGTTCATCCAGCCCAGAGTGCTAATCATGCCCAGCACCGGGAACTTGAGAACGTCGAACGTAAGAGGGAATATGCTTCTCAGGAAAGGGTCCGTGAAGTTTCTGGAGTAGTCCTGAAGAGAGGTTTTAGCCCATTTCTTGAATCCCATCATCATTGGGGCCATCTTGAAAAGCATTGAAAAACCCTCGAGACCGCCCGGCTTATCGATAGGCGGGTCAAGTTTACCGAAGCGGCGGATGTTCTTTGTCAGTTCCTCTATTACCCGGGCGTCTTTGGGAGAGAGACTTTTTAAGTGTTCTTCGAACCGTCCTGCGTCGGAGTACAAGACAAGAGCCTTTCCTTCAGGACCTTCCACCCTCAGGAACTCTTCGTGATCGACGACTTTCCGGCCCTGCAAAGCCCCCAGTTCCATCCAGACCCGATTAAAGGAGGTACCGGCCTTCGTGCCCAAAAGCCAGTGAACGCAGCCATCGAAGACATACCCGTTTCTGTTCCAGGAAGTACAAAGCCCCCCCGGAGCGTTGTGCATCTCAAATACATGCGTGTCATATCCGTTCATCCGCCCGTAGCAGCCGGTTGAAAGCCCGGCGATCCCCGCACCGATGATAACAATTGACTCAGCCACTTGAAACCTCCGATAAGATTAGACACCACAGTCTACTGCCTGCACCACAATGAGCTGCATGTCTGAATTGTATTATCATTCGGCTGTTAACCGGAAGGGTTATGCGCGATTTTTCCGGATTGCGTCGGACCGGTAAAAAATCCAGGAAGGTAAAAACACCGTGCTGGAGCGCACGGGAATCGGGATGGAACGGGATGTTTTACGGTTGAAAAGGAGAGTACTGCTAGGCAGGCTCAAAAGCGCATGCGATTCTGACATCTGTCAGTTGTTGCCAGTGGGCCAGGCTCTGTCCCCCGATGATCGATTCGTACAAGCCCTGGAGGGACCCGGCCAGAATATTAACGTCGTAAGGATTGTCGATAATGATATTCACTCTCAGGCCGTCAATCTCGAACTTGACCGGATTTCCCTGTCCGAGAAGCGGCAAGTCATTCAAGAACTCCATCAGATGTCCCGCCATTCTCTTTGTACCGTCCGTATCATTTCCAGTGACGGGCCTGATAAAATTGCTATGATCAACTGTGTACTCTCTTACAGTGTCCATCAATATTTCCGAGGCGCCCTCTCCCAGCGATCCAGCCAGTTCCCTGGTTACCGTATTGATTGTATATCCGTCGAGAAATACCACCCTGGAATCTACCGAGGAATCGATGATGACCCCTTCCTCGACCCAGTTCAGACGGGAGAGCCCCTTCGGCGCGTCGCATCTGGGGCACCTTTCATGCTCCACCCTGCCGGAGACGACGGCAAGCGATCTTTTAAATATTGACGGAAACCAGATCGGATCATCGGTGGCCTCGAAAACCATTCTCTCTGAAAACTCTGAATGTTCACCCGAAGCCTCGGCTCTGAAGATATAATCGTTTTCCGTTTTCCTTTTCCATTCCACTTTGTAGGGTTTCAACTCGAGAAGCTCAAAGTTCCCGGCTGTTACCGCCGCGAGAAGGTTCGCGTTGAAAGGGTTCTTGATTTCCGCGATGCCATACTCACCAGGAACATATTCCAGGGTCTTTACATTACACATTCCTAACAGGCTTGCTACTTCGTTCGAGCGAATGAGAAGAAACCGCCTGACCGACTCAAGCCGGGAGAGCCTTTTCAAGCCGGGCACTTTGTCATAAAAAGGTTTATATACGGCCATGGTGGAATGGCGCTGAGCTTCGAAAGCTATCTCATCGACGGGTAGTTCCAGCTTCTGTTTGAAGACATCCAGGAGTTGGTTGATGAACCTGTTCTGTATGATCACGACCCGGAAGTTCGTTCCCCATGGCCAGGGATTCGCGGTGATTGTACCGTTCTCGTGCCACTTGAACGCAATATTAACAAAGCGCGGTAGTCCGCATACTTTACAACGCTTTCTGGGTATATTTAATGCCATCTCTCCGGTCCGTCTTCAGGTGCTGCAAGCAACAATAGTATAAGTGACCACATTCACCCGTGTGTGAGCAAAAGGTTCATGGAGTACGACCCAGAAGCCGCTAGGCCAGGTTCCTGATCTTCTGGGCGACATCAGCCCCGGTCTGGGGGTCCGCGAAGAAAGCTACGGACTTTTCAATGTGAGTTGCAAGTTCCGGAAGTTGGGCTGGTGTCAGCTTGTCAGGTTCACAATCGATGAGTTTGCAGTTCTTTTTTACGGTTGCCTTTGCAATGAACTCCCCTACAGCGGAGGTCAGAATCTTCTCAACCTGCCTGACCAGTAATTCGGCCAAGATGGACCTCCCGTATAGCCATGTCCGTACAAGATATCAAGTGTTTCACCGTTGATAATAAAGCATAACAATATAAACCACATGGGGCAAGTTCTTAACCGGCCTTCAGTTACTTCCCGCGGCACCATAATTGCTGCCTGCATAAAAGAGGGCGGTTTTTAACCCGCTAGAGTATTACTTAGATGTTGACGTCAGGAACCCTCCCGCAAAACTGCCTTAGCGGCGTCTTCACCGCTTCTCAGTGCTCCCTCAACACAGGAAATCAGAACCATGTACTCACCCGCGAAGTGCAGTCCTTTAATGTCATCCTTGTGATTGTTCTTGAAGCAGTACATGGCCGGGAACTGTCCCGGAGGCTCCAGGCATATAGCCTCATCCCACCGCACGACCTCGGCAAGGTCCGGTTTATCGGTCATGTTTGGAGCAAAACGCTGAAGCTCCCTGATCATGGCTTTGACAATTTCGTCGTCTGACAGCTTGTTCATCTTTTCCGCCGTCCTGCCCCAGGTGCATGAGTGCGAGAGGCCGGCGCCCGGAGGTGCGAAAGCCGCGGATTTGGCGCTGCTGTCGTTGATGCACTGAAGGAAGCTGTTGGCCGACTTTGGAAGCATTACCGCGTACCAGTTATCGGGGAGTATCCTTTCTTTTGTGCCGAAAATCACGTGTACCGTCGAGCTGTATTTCACTTTCTCGAGAGGTTTGCGCATCTCGTCGGGAAGGTCCGGAATAATTTTCCTGGTTACACCGGCGGTGGTGGTGCAGATCACGTGGTCCGCTTCTACGAAGCCGTCTTCAGTCTCGATACCTTTGACTTTCTTGTTTTCTATTACGATCCTGTTTACGGGGGACTTGAGCTTGATGTTGTCCTTGAGCTTGTCGTACATCGCGTTGCACAGCGATCCGGTACCCTTGTCCAGCAGTATGATTCCTCTCGTGAGTCCCATCAGTGCGATCAGATGGGGGATCGACACGTCTTCCGCCTCGCCGAGAGTGAGGGTTGCAACCATAGGACGAAGAATATGGTCGAGGGCTTTTTCACCGCCGTGCTTCCGCGCGAAGTCCGCGACGCTGGTATCACCGAGGTCAAGGAGTTCGTCGAAGCGGAGATCATCGTAATTCAGTCGCAGGTAGCGCGATATCATGGCTAACCCTATCATCGCCATCTGTGGATAAGCCATCAGGGGGAGACCCCTGAAGCCGAGTATGTTCTTGATATTATTAACTATCTCAGAAGGTTTCATCGAGGCACTGATACCGTAAGACTTGCCGTCCCTCCAGATAGCACCGGCCGCCACAAACTTCTTGATGTCCGGGCCGAGTCCGAATTCTTTTATAAGCCTGATTTGCGTTTCGCATAACTTGCCGATAACCTGTGCCCCGGTATCGACTATATAACCGTCCTTTTCGTAACAGGAACAGCGGCCGCCAGCGAAATCGGCGGCTTCATAGGCGGTTACTTCAACGCCGTTCTTAACCAGCATATTCGTTGCGGCAAGACCTGCCGCTCCTGCGCCCACGATGACAACTTTCATGCGGTCCCTCCTTGCGGAAATAATTTATGTGGTAATTCTATATTAACTCTCATGCTGAATTCTAAGTATTAAATGATTATTAATTGTTATGATTCCAGAACCGCCGCCGCGGCCTCTTCGCCGCTCCTTACAGCGCTTTCCATCGAAGAAGGCAGTTTCAGGTACGAGCCGGCAAGGTGAAAGCCTTTAATGTCCCGGAGATGATTACTGTTCATTTCATGAACTGCGGCGAGCTTCAGGAGTTGACAGTATGTCTTCGGCGGAACTCCCCGGAATTTGAGGTCGAAAGGAATGCTCTTCAACTGGTAAGCGATTCCGCCCGGAGCGTGGAGGCAGTGGGCTTTACCTTTTTTCCATATTGCACCCTGGAAGGGGACAGGTTTTACTTCACTGCCCATATCCAGATCGTTGCACAGACCTAGAGTGTGTGTCCAGCGCTTGACCGCGAACTGGGCACCGAGATCGAAGGTATATCCTTCCTTGTGATAACTGCCGACCCTGCCGCCGGCCACGTTTCTCGACTCGAAGGTTGTCGCCTCAACTCTGTTTTTCCGAAGCACACGTGTGGCAGCCAGGCCGGCTACAACAACAACCCTCATCTCCTGTGTCTCCCGGGGGTAAACAACTTCGGACTGTGTGCCAATGCAGAAAGAATCATATCATAGAAAATGGCAGGGATGACAGTAGTAAAAGCGTTCCTCCGGGTAACAAATGGACTGCTTGTGACTACAAAATATGCCCGGGAACAAACCCGGTCCAGCCACCGGAAATTGGCAATATCAACCGGACGGGAAAGCAAATGAAACAGTACCGGCAAGATAATCATGCATGCAGGAAATATTTATTTACAGCGAAGTATTTTAAAACGCACAGTTATCTACGTTTTTAAATTTTTGAATCGGTGTTTGGAAGGAGAAATAATTCTATGAAAAACAAATATGGTTCAGGTCTGAGAAGAGCCGGGTCAAGGGTTCTTTTCAAGATATCCGTAATCCTTCTGTCGGTTTTAATTGTCTTTAGTGTTGTGAGTTTTCTGTTTTTCAGGAGATCTCAAAACAGGTTGATTCAAAGAAGCAAGGACCAGTTGGTGGAGTACAAGGTCGAGCTGATTGATTCTGCCAACAACTACCTGATAAATGCCATTAACATGATTCAGAAGCTGACAGTTCCAGATGCTTCACCGCAGTCCATACAGAAGGACATTGAGGAGGGGGCATCGGAAGAATCAATAACTCCTGCTCAACGTGTTGTGAACGATATCCTGCAGTCGATGGTCGAGAACAGACTTTTCGAATACGACCTTGCGGTTTTCACCACTACTGCCGGGTCTGGAAGTGAAATGGCAATCGTCAACTCGAGCAATGATGAGTTCATGTACGAACAGTTGCCTCCCGAGCTTGTCGGGTTCATATCAGGAGAGGTCGGTGGAAACCCGGAAGGTGAGGATGAAGGTTCTCAAGTCTCTTATATGCTGGTAGAGGGAGGCTTTCCGGAACTGAGCCTTGACGGCGAATATCTGGTTACCGCCTACATGTTCAAACCCGATTCTGCCGAAAGCGATTTCTACTATATTGGCTTTACGCCTATGCACGATGAACTTGCGGCAATAAACAGCTTCTACAGTAGTGAGCGTAACAATATAAACCTGATGCTCGGCTTGATACTGGGCGGCTCGATAATTGTTCTGATAATCATTACCTTCCTGTTTTTGAACTACCTCATACGAAGGAAGATAACAAGGCCGATCGATGAACTCTCTGCAGCCGCCGGGCATGCGATGGAGGGGGACATTGACGTCGAAGTCCC
>JAFGMY010000171.1 GCA_016927325.1 Actinomycetota bacterium
TGGACTTCAGTATCGGGATCGGAAGTGTCCGGCACCTGCTTTACGCAGACCACAACATTCATCCCATTTCACCTCGCTTCTCGTCTGAACCTTACAGCTGGCTCTTAAATTCTTGTGATTGTCTAGGCTAGAGCACCTCGTCAAGTAGCTCCAAGATGTCGGCGACCCTCATCTCTTCTTCTAGACCCTTGGCCTTCAGCGCGTCCTCGAGTGTGAGGAGGCAGAAAGGACAGGCCACCGCGACTATCTTCGCACCGAGGCTGCTGGCATCGGCCATGCGGACTTCCGCCAGCCTCTCCATTTTGGATTCCGATTCCACCCACATCTTGCCGCCGCCGCCTTCACAGCAGAGGCTTCTCTCTTTTGAGCGGTTGAATTCAAGCAGTTCCACTCCGGGGATTTGACTCAGCACATACCGTGGTTCGTCGAACACGAGGTTCTTTTTCCCCAGATAGCATGGATCGTGGAATACAACCTTGTCCGCGATTTCACCTTTGAATTCAAGCTTCTTGTCTTCGATCAGCTCGGCAATGAGCTGGGTGTAGTGAAGAACCGGCTTGTCGATGTTCGCGTACTCGTTTTTAAAGCTGTTGAAACAGTGCGGAGACAGGCAGACGAGGCGTTCGTACTCATACTGACCGAACAGTTCGGTGTTGTCTTCATCAAGCATTTCAAACAGGCCCTCTTCGCCGAGACGCCTTACTTCACTTCCGCAATCTGATTCTTCTTCGCCCACAAAACCGTAATCAACCCCTGCTTTCTCCAGCACCTTGACCAGGCTCTGGGCGATAGGCATGATGCGGGGGTCGTAGCAGGCGGTGCAGCAGGTATGTATCAGGACATCGACCTTTTCCCCTTCTTCGAGAATTCGAACTTCATCTACCCCGTCGATATCCTGCATCCAGTCACAACGCCTGGCCCGCGGCTTGCCCCACGGGTTTCCGTTGTTGAAAATACTCTCCAGAGCGTCCCGGGCGGTCGGCTGGATATTTCCTTCCTCGACCTGCAGGCTGCGAAGCCCGATAAGGACCTCAAACGGGTCAAGTCCCTTAGGGCAGCGCACGGCGCATGTGTTGCAAGTGGTGCAGTCCCAGATTTCATGCTTTTCGGAAAGCTCTTCAAGGTGATCGTCGTCCACCGTGTCGTATACGAACCGGCGGACATTGAGGTCGGTGCGAACGGTGACGGGGCATCCCCCTGTACACCTGCCGCACTGTATACAACCCAGAAGGTCGTATTTCTGCACAAACGTTCCGTCTTCAATACTCATATCAAACTCCACAATCTCTCATGTAGGATCCGACACGATAGAGCGCGCCGGAAGGGCGCACCATAACTGACTTTTTCAGAAAGCAGCTTAAGAATTTTATACATAATCCGCTATAAATGGCAAATAAGAAAAAAGGGGGATAAGCATCGAATCATGAATTATCAGGTCAACCGATTTTTCCGCTCCGGAGCTATTTGGCAGGACTCTTGTCGGGGACCGTGCCCTGAAGTATCACCGGTCTGCCGGTTCGACTCCGTAAATGCCGCCACTGCCATTCACGTTCGAGACGCACTGTTTCTCCTGATAACCGTTATGGCCCGCTGCTCTCTGCTTCCACCCGCCGCCTCTCTTCAGCACCCTGCGGTTACCACGCTCAATTCTTGTTCTCGCACACGGAACTGCTGTCAGCCTCCGAGCACGCCGCCGAGGATGCCGCCGGCCCCTCCTCCTCCCGGCTGGAGACTGCTTTGAACAACTTCTTCGCTCGGTTGAACGACAACCCAGCCGTCGCCCTGGAAAGCAAGCTGGAACAGCTCTCCGTGTCTCGATCCCAGAAGCCCCGCGAAGCTCTTAAGGTTGGCGTCCACGTGGATTCCCGGTTCGAGGCTCTGGCTCCAGGCTACCGTCGCGTTGGGATCGGTATATGTGGCTTCTCCCGGGGTGACCTTCAGGGTAAGCGGGTCTCCTTTGCATATAAGGGCGAGATATCCGGTACCCTGCAATTCAACAGTCCACAGCCCCCCGGTCATCATCCCGCCGGCACCTTTGATCGGCTTGATGTCCCAGGCGATGCTGGGCGTGAAAGCAAGCAGGTTGAGAGCTTCCACCGCGAGGGCTTCATTGTTTATATACAACAGGACAACGTTATTAGCTGCATCCGCCAGGAAGAGGTCGCCCTGACCGCTGGCTTCCATCAGGTCGAAAGATTCGCCCGAGACTTTTTTCTTCAGCCATTTGTCCACCCCGCCGCTCTGGCGTTTGAAAGTGACCTGACCCTGGTACGCGACCATGGAGCCCGCTTTGCATAGTACCTGGCCCCCGCTTGCGGCCATGTTGACCTTCAGAAGCTTCTTGCTTTGAAGAACGAACGCGTCGGGGACTTCAACCTCCTGGCTGTCCTGAAGCAATTGGTTGAGTTGAGTTGCCCTTTCCATGCCGACTCTCCTTTCTCGACACCATCCGGTGTCCAGGAAACTAAAATGAAGTCTTATTCTCTCAAGCAGTAATTTTAACACCGGAGGGCTCAATGATTTCCGGAAAAGTAAGAAATAAATGGTTTCATAAGCAGGAGATCATATGAGTACTTATGGAGCGCTGCCCACGTAGATTACGACCTTGCTTCCCTTTTCAGCGGTCTGGCCGCCGGCGGGACTCTGGTCGATCACCTTGCCCACGTCTGTCGAAACTGTAGTCTGCTTCTCGATAACAGTCACTTGAAAACCGGCGTTGATCAGTGTAGATTCCGCGGCGCTCTGTGTTTTTCCGACGACATTCGGAACTTCCACATTATCCGGCTTTGCCGCTACTGTTATCACGACGGTTGAACCTTTCGGCACGCTTGTCCCCTCAGCCGGGTTCTGGCCGATTACAGTACCTTCGGTTTCCCCGCTTTCCTCTTCCTGTATCTCAGCGGTCAGCCCTTTCTCCTGGAGTTGTGCTGTAGCTTCCTCCTGCGTCAATCCGGTTACTCCCGGTACTGAAACCATTTCCGGCCCCTTGCTTATGACCAAATTTACCGGGGTCTCCCTGGCGGCCTGCAAACCGGCTTCCGGAGACTGGGACGCCACAAGGCCTTTTTCCACACTCTGGCTGTATGCCTCGGTGACCTCGCCCAGCTCGAAACCAGCCGCGAGAAGCTGTGCTTCAGCCTCGGACTGGCTCATCCCCCGACAATCAGGTACCGATGCCAGATCAGGCGTCTTGGAAGCTACCACCTTAACGGTGCCGCCTTTATTCATTGAGTCGCCGGCCTGAGGGTCCTGGCTTATGACAGTGCCGGGCTCCTGCTCGGCATCTATGACCTGTTTGGCGATTTCCATTTTAAAACCATCCTGCTCCAGCAGTTGCTCCGCTTCTTCCACCGTCATTCCGACTACATTGGGGACTTCGACGCCACCGGAACCCCTTACAATAGCCCATACACCTATGCCCATAACCAGGGCCATGAACACCGCGACGGCAATGTAGATCCAGGCTTTAGAGATGCTCCCTCGTCCAGCGGCGGGGTAGGTCCTGGTGGCCCCCGCACCGGACTCTTCAGCCGGAAGAATGGGGGTTGCATTGACCGGCGCACCCTCGAGGCAGCGTTCCAGGTCGGAGCGCATCTCCAGCGCACTCTGATATCTGTTCTCCGGGTTCTTGGAAAGTGACTTCATGACGACAGCTTCGAGTTCCGGAGATATGTCGGGATTTGTCATCGAGGGGGGCAGGGGGTCTTCCCTTACCTGCTTGTAAGCTATCGCAACCGGATTTTCGCCATCGAACGGCGTTTTCCCGGTCAGCATTTCATAGAGAACTATCCCGATTGAATAAAGGTCGGATCGAGGGTCAGCCGGACGTCCCTGCGCCTGCTCGGGGCTGATGTACTGAGCTGTGCCCATTATGGTTCCGGTCTGGGTCATCGCCGCTCCGCCGGGCGCGCGCGCTATCCCGAAGTCCATGACCTTGACCTGGTTGTCCTTTGTGATAATTATGTTTTGCGGCTTGATATCACGGTGGACTATTCCCTGTGCGTGTGCAGCGTCGAGCGCGGAGCAAATTGCGAGCGCTATCTCCACGGTCCGCTCGGGTAGAAGAGGGCCGCCCTCCAAGATGATATCTTTAAGATCCCGCCCTTCAACATATTCCATGACAAGAAAATAGATGTCGCCTTCGATCCCCCAGTCGTACACATTTACGATGTTGGGCTGATTGAGGTTAGCGGCCGCCTGGGCTTCCTGCCTGAATCTCTCTATGAAGATCGGGTCTTTGGCGTACTGCGGATGAAGTATCTTGACAGCAACGGGACGGCCGAGAAGATTATCGCTCGCACGGTAAACGTCAGCCATTCCACCTGAGCCGATCAGTGCACGCAGTTCATAGCGGTTATTGAGGACTTTGCCAATCAATTAAATGCAACTACCTTCCGGTTGTTGAGATCATCTATAAGATATTTCTGCAATAAATACGACTTCCCGGCAAAAAATATTCCATTATTATATATCAACACAAGAAGCCCGGTACTCTGTAGGATACCCTGTCAGTAAATATCGGTACCTTAAGGCATGCTTCTTTGCTTCAGCCGGTTTTCTACCGTCCGGAGATTATTCTACTTCAAAGAAGACTTTTGCCGGGCTTCCACACACCGGGCATTTGTCGGGGACCGTTCCGTCCGATACGTATCCGCATACATCACAGACGTAGTAGGGGGGGACCTCTTCTTCGATTAAATGGGAGAGTGCCCTGTCGTAGAGCTTCGCGTGCGTCTCCTCCACGTCACGGGCCCATGAAAACATCCGCGCCGCGTTCTCATTACCGTCATTTTCAGCCTGTGCGAGGAAATCCAGGTAACCCACAGCCGCCACTTTCTGCTCTTTGGCCAGGGAATCATGCAGGTTTGTTTCGGTGTCGTCGATTTCTCCCAGCATTTTCAGGTTATTCCGGGCGTGCACCGCTTCCGATTCCGAGATCGCCCTGAACAGTTTGGCCGGGCCGTCATACCCTTCATCAACAGCTTTCTGAGCGTATACTTTCAACCTTATCGCCGCTTTGGATTCTCCTGTAAATGCGGTGTGCAGGTTCTCTTGTGTTTTATCTTCTGCCAAACCGATCACCTCCGGTATCCCTGTCTTTGAAGTGCTGTTTATGATAACAAAGCTTCTCTGGAATGTCCCCACGGCGCAATAAATAATTCTATCTGAATTGACCTCACTTATATACAGTTATCCGCCGCCGCAATGTAATCAGGAATGGGCCCGGGGACAATGAGCCATGTCCAGTCTTCTGCGATCGATTATTTTCAACAATATGAGGACATGATGCAGATAATACATGAAAGGGATCGGCGGGAGGGCTACTCCTCGCGGAGCCTCTGCATAAGGGTGTCCCGGTCGAGGACGATAAGGTTCTTCTTCTCGGTGGTGATTATCCCTTCCCTCTTGAGACGGCTCATGATCCGCGAAACCGATTCCTCGGTGGATCCGATGAGGCCGGAGATGTCGCGGTTGGTCAGCGGGGAGTCCAGCCTCATTCCGCAGTGCGAATTAAGGCCGTTCTGGTCAATCGCCCGCAGGAGCGCGCACATCACCCTTTTTTCTACTTTTTCGCCCGCAATGCAGTGCGCCTTCATGTATGAACTGTCCAGTTTTTGTCCAAGGGACACCAGCAGGTGTTCTTTGAAGACCGGGTCTTTTTCCATTATCGGATCCAGGTCTTTCCTTGAGATTCTCCATAACTGGGCGTCTTTCCTGACCTGGGCCGAAAACGGCGTTACCACCTGATCGTAAAGAACACCTTCTCCGATGAAATCGCCCGGAAAATCAAAATGGAAGATATGAAGCTTGCCGTCCCCGTGGACGATATTCGACTCTATGACTCCCGATTCGATGAAATATAGAAATGAGGGCTCGTCACCCTCAAAGAAAACGTACTGCCCCTTCTCCATCTTAACCGGGACAAACTTCTCGTCCAGTACAGGGCGTGATCCTTCACTGGCGTTGCTTATGAACAGATCGAAGTTGCTTCGCTCGGCCAAGTAGCTCCTTTCATCGACCTTTCAGGTTGTGATTATTTTATAGGAGAGGAGCAGGTATTAACAGTGCGAGGCAGGGATGTGAATTATTGGAAATAGAGCGCGGCGGGGGTGCCACGCCTCAAAATAAGTGATTCAAGTTGCAGGGCGGACAAGAGCGCGGCGGGGGTGCCACGCGGGAACGGTTGATGGTTGTGGTGACGAGATACGTGCGACGTAAGAGAATAGAAAAGTTTGACAGGTGCCAGACCGTTCGTTTTGCTATTAAGCAAAACGCACAGACTGGAACACCTGGAGACTACGACAGAAAACAGGCTCAAGCCTATTTTCTTACATAGACCTTTATTTCATCGCCAGTTTCTTCGAGGCCGAGGAACTTGTGCCCGGTTTTGTCGCACCAGGCCGGCATGTCGCTCTTGATTCCTTCGTCATCCGATATGACCTCTAGAACTTCTCCATCGGCCAGTTCCCCGATCTGCTGTGAGGTTTTTACTATCGGCATCGGGCAGTAGAGTCCGATGCAATCCAGAGTCCGGTCAGCTTCCATGTATTAAGCCTCCGTTTAAAACGGCCGATACACCGCGCTTTATTTAAATAAACAGGTTCACGTTGCTTTCAGATGCCAGGCCGAGGTAGGTGGAAGCGCCGGCGAACCGGTCCACCTCATCTATGAAATCACCTTTTTCCAGGCCCATCAGGGCGATGCTGGTGGTGCAGGCGACGAATTCGACCCCCTGTTCTCTGGCCAGAGTTATCATCTCTTCCAGCGAGGGCATTCTGTACTTCTTCATGAGTGACTTCATGGATTTCCCGCCCATACCCATCATGTTCATCTTCGAGAGCTTCAGCTTTGACGCGCCGCTCCTGTTCATCTTGCCCATCATGTACTGGAGCGTGTCTTTTTTTCCACGGCCCGACTTACCCTTTTGAATCACGCTGAGACCCCAGAATGTGAAAAACATCGAAACTTTCATGCCCATCGAGGCCGCGGTGTTGGCGATATTGAATGCGGCGAGGGCCTTGTCAAGCTCGCCGCTGAAGACAACAATCGTAACACTGTCTTTGCTTTCCATTTGCCGCTCCCCCTGTACCCGAATTTATGGAGTTTTTCCGCAGTGTGGGCAGGTGTCGGCGTCTTCCCGTACCGGTTTCTTGCAGTTTGAGCACTCGATTATCATTATCCGGCAAGCGCTGCAGACGACCGGAAGGTCAACGCATTCAGATTCGCAGTAAGGGCATTTGCACTGTGACCGGCCGCTGTCATTCCGGGTGTTTCCTGATTCCATTTCAGTTCCCCTCACTCTTTTTGTTCTGATAGTCTCTGATGGCTTCTCCAAGGGCATCGGCACCCAGGTTGGAGCAGTGCATCTTGTTAGGAGGCAGCCCTTCCAGCTGCCTGGCGACGTCGTCACGAGTTATCTTCAGGGCCTCGTCCAGGGTCTTGCCCTTTGCCATCTCACTGACCATGCTGGATACGGCGATGGCCGCACCGCAGCCGAATGTCTTGAACTTTACGTCGCTCAGCCGTTCGTCATCATCGACCTTTATGTAGAAAGTCATCATATCGCCACAGACAGGGTTTCCGACCTCGCCAATGCCGTCGGCGTCTTCGATTTCACCGACGTTCCGCGGGTTCATGAAATGGTCCATGACAGTATCGCTGTACTGAGGCATACTACTTACCTCCCTCTTTCACGAACTTGTCGTATAAAGGAGACATCTGTCTCAACCTCTCGATAATAGGTGGCAATACCTCAACCACATAGTTCACATCCTCAACCGAGTTATCAATGCCGAAACTGAAGAGCAGTGAACCTTGCGCGATCTCCGGGGGGATTTCGCACGCCGTAAGCACATGAGAGCCTTTTAACGCTCTCGATGTGCAGGCGGAGCCGCTGGACACCGCCACCCCGGTGTTGTCCAGCAACAGGAGCATCCCTTCACCTTCGATGAACTCCACTGCGAAGCTCGCGTTCCAGGGAAGCCTGTTATCCGGATGTCCGGTCAGGCGGATGTGTGGGATCGCGGCCGGCAGGCGCTCGATCAGAAGATCTCTCAGGTTCTCAAGGCGGGATACGCGCTCCTTCATATTCAGTGACGCAAGCTCTGCGGCTTTCCCCATTCCAACAAGACCCGGGACGTTCTCGGTGCCGCTCCTTCTGCCGCCCTCCTGGGTTCCGCCGTCAAACAAAGGCATTATCCGAATGCCTCTTCGTACCCACAGGGCACCGGCTCCCTTGGGGCCATAGATCATATCCGATGCAAGGGAAAGGGCGTCGACCCCGATCTCATTAATATTTATCGGAATGTATCCCGCGGCCGCAACCGCATCAGTATGAAAGGGAATCTTTTTTTCCGCCGAGACTCGGGCGATTTCATTTATGGGTTGAATAGTCCCGATCTCACCATTCGCGGTCATAACGGAAATCAGAACCGTATTATCGCGGACGGCATCGGCAACGCTGTCGGGGTTGATCGTGCCGTGCTTATCAACTTCGATTCGGGTTACTTCAAATCCGAACTTCTCGAGGGTGCTCGCGGCATGGAGAACTGAGAAGTGCTCAACGCTGGAAATGATGACGTGGTTGCCTTTCTTGCGGGCCGCCCAGGAGATACCTTTGACAGCAAGGTTATTGGCTTCCGTCCCTCCCGAGGTGAATATTATTTCTTCAGGGGGCGCCCCTATGAGCCCGGCGACGCGGATGCGGGCCGCTTCCAGAGCTTCCCTTGGCTTGTCTCCCCAACTGTGAATAGACGAGGGGTTTCCGAAGTCGCTTTCCATAAAAGGCAGCATCTCGCCCATGACTTCCGGCAGCACCGGTGTTGCGGCGTAATGGTCCAGGTACACTTTCCTCATTTTTCCTCACCGCCTTTCAGGTTCCGCGAAACAATCAAATTCAATCTATCTGCCGGGACTCACTCCAGGTAATTAATACTATTACCATCTTGAACTCAAGAAAACATAATACGGGCTTTTGTCAAATGACTATTGTCAATGCGTTTCACGAGGAAGCCGTAAGACGAGCATGGCTTTTCCGGGTGGTAAGGTAATGGTCGGGGTGGCCGGATTCGAACCGGCGACCTCAGCGTCCCGAACGCTGCGCGCTAACCTGGCTGCGCTACACCCCGTCGGAAA
>JAFGMY010000172.1 GCA_016927325.1 Actinomycetota bacterium
GCAATAAGTCACAGCAAAGGGGAAGCCATGAGCCCAAAAAAGAAAGAAGAATATAGAGAGGAAGAGTCCGAAGACATATCCAGGGAAGACCTTGAGAAGATGTTCGCCGAGGGTGAACCGGCCGTTGTGGCCCCTACTCCGAAAGACGCGACATCAAGCCTGTTTACCATCAGAATAGATACCGATATTTTGGGTATGCTCCGCGAAGTCGCAAAGAAAGAAGGGGTTAGCACCTCGGCCCTGGCACGGAGGTTTCTCATTGAAGGACTCGAAGGGTCCGCTGACATGCTGTCCCCAAAAGACTTATTCGCGAGCTATACCGCGGCTCTAAACACATTGGCGGAAAACTTCCGCAAGATTTCCAAGGACTACGATATTTCAGAGATCATGCCAACCGGCAAAAAGAAATAAACCGGCCACGGCGTCTTACCCACCCAAATTCCCCCTATAAAAACATGAGAGGCCGATTTCCCAGCCACCCGTTCTATAGAAAGATTTGGAACATGTCACTGCCGGAACGTATAATTGTAAATAAGAAAGTGCTTATTTTCAGAGGAGAACTGATTGAAGTTTCAGGTAACGATATTTCAGGACGAAGACGGCATGTTCATTGCGGAATGCCCGATAATTCCCGGCTGCATAAGTCAGGGCAAGACAATCGATGAGGCTGTCGCCAACTTGAGGGAGCGACAGAGGTCTAGGTCGTGTTGTGCCCCTCCACCACGTGGGAATTGTGTTTAACCCAGGTGTCCCAGCCTTGAGACCGGCAGCGGTTTTATACACATAAAGAAGCTCCGTTCTAATCTTTTAATCAGCGGGCGACCTCGCCGGTTTTTGCGGCAGTGCCGGGGATCGCGAAGTAGAAGATCGAGCCGCCCCCGTCCCGTGGCTCGACGCCTATCCGCCCGCCGTGGGATTCGACGATCGATCGCGCGATATACAGGCCGAGGCCGATGCCGGTGGTGGAATGGTGCATGATGCTCTCTCCCTGGTAGAAGCGGTTGAAGATAATCTCCTCCTCGCTTCTGGAAACCCCGGGGCCTCTGTCGGCAATGTAGCAGACGACCTCTTCACCGTTCTGCTTCAGCCAGATGTCGACGGGGCTTCCCTCGCCCGAGTACCTGATAGCGTTGTCGAGCAGCACCAGGAAGACTTTGGTTATCTTGTCGTAGTCCGCGTAGATTTCGATTTCATCATCCGGGACCGAAACGCTGAAAAGGTTGCTGAAACCCCGGACCCTCATTTCCTCGGTCGCCCTCTTGATCGAGAAGGAGAGCTTCATTCTCGAAAGGACAAGCTCGAGCTTGTTGTTTTCTATCCGGGAGAGGTCAAGCAGTTCGGTTACCAGGCCGGACAACCGGTTGGAAGCCGTTTCAATATTGTCCAGGGCCTCACGGATCGCTTTCTGGTCGAGGGACTTCCAGTGGTTCCGCAGCATGTCCGAGTATCCCTTGAAGATCGCGACCGGGTGGCGGAGTTCGTGGGCAGCCACGTCGAGAAGGTTTTTCAGGTCTTCGGCGTTCTTCTTAATTGTGTCCTCCGCGTTTCGCTGTTCAGTGAGGTCATCGTATATGTCGACGATTTCACCGGAAGGGAGCTTGTAGACATAATCGTCCCTCCAGACCTCTATCCTGTTGTTCTTGTATGGTGCCGGCGGATGGTATCTGGGCTCTCCCTTTTCCCAGACGTCTCTCAGAATTCTATAGAGCCCGTACTCCTCAACCAGCGGAAAAACCTCTCTTACCGGCTTACCGATGACCTCGGACCTGACGAGGTTGTTGATTCTCTCCCCCGCCTTGTTTATGTCCTTGAACCTGAACTCCTGCTCGTCTTCGGAACCTTCATAAATCGCGACGCCGCTGCTCATGTAATTGAACATCTGGCGGAACATCTCTTCACTGTGCCTTATTACATCTTCCGCCTGCTTTCGCCCGGTGACGTCCTTCACGATGTTCGTAATACCGACCATCTTGCCTTCTTTATGTTGAATCGCGGTAGAGACCTCGGCGAATCCTGTGGTACCGTCTTTCCTTATATACCTGAGTTCTATATGCATCACCGGGTCTCCGGAGCCGAAGAGTTCGGCGAGCGCGGCCAGAGCTTTACCCAGGTCGTCAGGATGAATTATGGCGGCTGCTTCATCGAACCTTTTTCCGACCACCTCTTCCTTGGAGCGGCCGAGCAGTTCACAGGCCTCCCGGTTTATGTCGGTGATCCTGAGGCTCATGTCCGCGGTGAAAATCGCCACACCGGAGTGGTTGTAGAACATCCTGTACCTTTCCTCGGAGGTGCGGAGTTCTTCGGCGAGCTTGATGCGGCTGATCCCCTGGCCGATGATTTCAAGGAAAGGTCCGATAATGCTCCTGAGGCGTTCGGGTATCTCGTCTTCGGTCTTCGATGCGATGCTGATGCTTCCAAGCACTTCGTCCTGGTGCTTGATCGGAATGACGCCGACCCCCTTGAAGCCGTCAGGATTTCCGCTTGTCCCCAGGACGGCTGTTACATCCTCGTATTTGGCGAACAGCGGCGATCCCGTCTGTACCATAGTCGCAGCCGGACCGCTTCCTTTGTAACTCTCAATGGCTCCCGTCAACTTGTCTGAGTAGCCTTTATGGCACAGGAGATTCAGGTCGCCGGTCTTCTTGTCAAAAACGTGGATTGCCCCGCTCGGGAGCCTTAACGCCCCGAGAAGAGTTTCAAGCGCGCTCTCCAGGATCTCCCCGAGATCGCCGGAGCCGGACATTTTATAGGCCAGATCACGCTGTGCTGTTATGTATTCCTCATACTCAACCTGATCCGAAATATCTCTTGCGACGCCGGTTACCGCGATCACGTTTCCTTCGTCGTCTTTGATAGCCCTGCACCTTACATCAAGGTTATTCACCCTGCCGCTTTTCAGAACCACGCGCAGCCTTGTTTGGGTATATCCGTCCTGAATAGTTTTTCGGAGTACTTCTGCAGGCTCGTCAACTGTATCGCCGTCGAAAAAATTAGTAAAGGTTGCAGATGAAAACTCGTCACTTGTGTACTCGGCCATCTCGAGGGCTTTTTCATTCCATAGCAGGAACTTCCCTTCAGTGTTGACAATCACTACCGCATCGATGAAGTTGTCGATGACGGTTTCGGCCCACTTGGGCAGTTCGTCAAGCTTATCTATATGCTGTTGTTCCGGTGGGCCTGGCGGTTTCTCGTTCATTTCCTTATTGACTTATTTATCGGGGCAACCCCGCTCGAATTGACACATGGGACAGCCGCCACCGGCGCGTCCTTTCCCGTAAATCTTATAGATGTGTCAATCGCTCGGCGACTGCAGTATATTGATTTTTCAAGCGTCTGTTTGACATGCTTGTTCAACCAAACTACAATGACCATATGTTTAAGTATTCAGGCGTTTCCAAAGTTAATTATACTTGGTGGTGGACCCTTTAACATAGAGGGTTCGCGGATTTAGCCTGAGTAAACAAAATAGCGATAGGCGAATCGTGACTCTCAAGTGATAAGGGGTCACGGTTTTTTTATGCCGCGGCCGGTGAGCCGCGGTTTTTTTTGAAAGGTGGAAATTGATATGAAAAATAAGGACGGTGTATACGGTACAGGCCGGGATACGGCGGAAAGCGGCCGGCTCGATCCTGACAGATCCGGCTTTACGGGTCTTTCGGGAAATTACGAGAAGGCTTTCGTGTTCTCTGAGTCCAGCTGCGATCTGGAAACCCCCATATCGGCTTTTATCAAGCTGAAGGGCTCCTCTCCCTGCTTTTTGCTGGAGAGTGCCGAGAAGGGAAAAGCGTGGGGTCGATACTCGATACTGGGGTTCGACCCGGAGAAGATAGCCACCGGCAACAAAGGTGTGCTGACCGTCTCCGGCACGGGTGAAAAGCGGGAGCTGCCCGGCGACCCGGTAGCGATGCTGTTCGAGGAGGTCGAACGGGAACGCGTGTTCACCTCGAGAAAAGACATTCCTTTCAGCGGAGGAGCGGTCGGTTACTTCGGTTACGAAATCCTTCCATACCTCGAAAAGGTGGATGTGTCAGAGAACCCGTGCCGGATACCCGAGATGATGTTCATGTTCCCGAGAAGAATTGCGGTTTTTGATCACTTGAGGTCAAGGATACTCCTGGGGGTATTGACCGGAGTGCCTTCGGAAAAAAGTGAATGCCGGGAAGCTTTCGACGCGGCTGTTGACAAACTGAACGAGATGACCGAGGCTCTCGAAGCCCCATTGCCGTTCGGGTTGGGAGACAAATCCAACAGGGAAGACGTGGATGATTTCGAGGGTGTAAATAGTAATATGCCGAGAGATGAATACGAGGGCATCGTCGAAAGAGCTCGTGAATATATCCTGGAAGGCGAGGCTTTTCAGATCGTTCTGTCTCAGAACTTTACCGTGCCTTTCGACGGTGAGCCACTTTCCATTTACCGGCAATTGCGATCGGAGAACCCGTCGCCTTACATGTTTTATCTGGACCTGCCGGAGGTTAAGCTCGTGGGGTCTTCGCCGGAGCCGATGGTAACCCAGAGGGAAGGCACGGCGATGATAAGGCCGATCGCGGGGACCAGGAAGAGGGGGGGGAACGGGGAGGAAGACGCCGCCTGCGAAGCCGACCTTCTTTCCGACCCCAAGGAGAAAGCCGAGCACATCATGCTTGTCGACCTGGCCCGTAACGACCTGGGCCGCGTTTGCGAGGCGGGAACGATAAGCGTCAGCAGGCTGATGGAGGTGGAGAGGTACTCCCACGTTATGCACCTGGTCAGTGAAGTCGACGGGAAGCTCCGCGATGGGAAAGGGAACCACGAACTCCTGAAGGCCTCGTTTCCGGCAGGCACCGTTTCAGGTGCCCCCAAGGTGCGGGCCTGCCAGATAATCGAAGAACTGGAGAGTGACGGGAGAGGGCCTTACGCGGGGGCTGTGGGTTATCTCAGCTATACGGGAGATATGGACGTTTGCATTACCATCCGGACCGTTGTTGTAATCGGAAATGAGGCGATGGTCCAGGCGGGTGCCGGGATAGTCGCGGACTCGGTTCCCGCGAACGAATATGAAGAGACGAGAAACAAGGCAAGGGCCCTTATAAGAGCGGTGAAAGCGGCGAGGTGATGTGTTATGTCGAGAAGAGAAGTCATGATACTGGACAACTATGATTCATTTACTTATAACCTCGCGCAGTATCTTGAGGAGATAGGCGCAGCGGTTGTCGTTCACAGGAACGACGAAATAAGCGCGGACGGTATCCTGTCGGCAGGCCCAAGCCACCTTGTGATATCACCGGGACCCGGGAAGCCGGTGGACGCCGGGGTGTCGAGGGAGGCGGTCTGCTCGCTCATGGGGAAGATTCCCATACTAGGGGTCTGCCTGGGACACCAGGTTATCTCCGAGACAATGGGCGCCCGCGTATTGAGGGGACCCGCTCCGGTTCACGGCAAAACATCCATGATCGAGCATGACGGGCGGACGATATTCGAGGGAATAGAGAACCCCTTCGAAGCTACGAGGTACCACTCCCTTATTGTGGACCGGGACGGTTTCCCCGGCTGCATGGAGATCACGAGCACGGCGGACGGCGGCATTATCATGGGCGCAAGGCACAGGGAGTTCCCCATGGAAGGTGTACAGTTTCACCCGGAGTCGATACTCACCGGACCCGGGCGCGCGATCCTGGAAAATTTTCTCAACTTATCGGTGTAGGAGGTGCCGGCAATGATTAAAGAAGCGATAAAATCTTTGAGCTCGGGGATTGACTTGAGCAGGGATGAAGCGGCCCGGGTTGTAAAAGGGCTGCTCGGTGGAGATGCCAGCGACGCGGCGGTCGCCGGGCTGCTTGTTGCTCTCAAAATGAAGGGCGAGACAATAGAAGAGATCGCGGGCTTCGCGGGAGGGTTGAGAGAAATGGCGGTGACGATCGAGCCGGATGCGGAGTTCATGGTGGACACCTGTGGAACGGGCGGAGACGGAAAACACACCTTCAACATTTCTACGGCATCCGCGCTGATAACGGCGGGGGCCGGAGCCGCTGTCGCCAAGCATGGAAACCGGGCGGCGTCTTCAGTGTGCGGGAGCGCGGACGTCCTGGAAGCGCTTGGTATAAACATAACGATGACGCCTGAAAATGCTGTCAAATGTCTTGAAGAAACAGGTATCGCTTTTCTGTTCGCTCCGCTTTACCACCCGGCCATGAAGAACGTAATGGGCGCCCGGAAAGAGTTGGGCATACCGACGATCTTCAACCTTGTGGGTCCTCTCGCCAACCCGGCAGGCGCGGATTGCCAGGTAATGGGAGTCAACAGGAAGGAACTGGTTGAAACGATGGGTGAGGTCCTGGGGCGCCTTGGCGCAAGCAGGGCATACGTGCTTCACGGGTTTGACGGAATGGACGAGTTCACGCTTACCGGCGAGACTCTTGTCTGCGAGTTGATTGCCGGCGGCACAAGGAGTTACACAATGTCTCCCGCGGACCTGGGGCTTAAAGACTGCGGCCTGGAAGACCTGCTTGGAGGAGATCCTGAAACAAACGCGTCCATTATCGAGGAAGTGTTGTCGAACAAGCCGGGCCCCATGCTGGATATCAGCCTTGCGAACGCCGCCTTCGCCCTGTCCGCGGCCGGCATCGCGGCCGGCCCGGTCGAGGGAGTGCAGATCGCGAGGGAAGCGGTAGAATCCGGAGCGGCGGCGCGCAAGCTCGAAAGCCTGCGCGAGTTGTCTAAAGCGATGGTGGGCTGATGTTTCTGGATGAAGCGGTGCTGGAATCGAGACGGGAGGCGGAGCTGAGAGAAGAGAGCACGCCGGTTGCGGTGCTGGAGAAGATGGTCGAAGAGGCGCCGCCCTCCCTCGACTTCAAGAAAGCCGTAGCCAGGGCGGGAGGCCGCCCGCGGATAATCGCGGAGATAAAAAGGAGTTCGCCGAGCGCCGGTTCGATCAACCCACATGTTGATGTCGCCGGCCGGGTGGAGGCTTACCGCGAGGGAGGTGCCAGCGCTCTCTCGGTATTGACCTGTGCTTTCAAGTTCGGGGGCGGCATCGGCGATCTTCTCTCGGCGGCGCGGTCCGCACCGCTGCCCGTGCTGAGGAAAGATTTCATTACAACCACTTACCAACTCGTCGAAGCGCGTGCGTTCGGGGCTTCGGCGGTACTGCTGATCGCCGCGGCCTTGAACGGACGGCAGGCCGATACCCTGATGCGAAAGGCCGTTGAGCTGGGGCTTGAAGTCCTGTTTGAGGTCCACGGAACAGAGGACCTCGAGATCGCGCTCGGTGCCGGGGCACAGATAATTGGAATCAACAACCGGGATCTCCAGACCCTGGAGGTCGACCTGGGCACGACTGAAAAGCTGATAGGGAGATTGCCGGACTTTGTGGTAAAGGTCAGCGAAAGTGGCATCACAAACAGGGCTGATGTCGAACGGATGGAAAGGCTGGGGGTCGACGCCCTGCTGGTGGGTGGGGTGTTGATGAGCGCCGCGGACCCGGCCGGAGCGATCAGGGAGCTCATAGGGGACGAAGAAGAGGGTGGTGGCGGGGTTGTGGGTTAAGATCTGCGGGATAACACGTGCATGCGACGCCGAGGATGCGTGCCGCCTGGGTGCCGACGCGATCGGATTCATCTTCGCTGAGAGCCCGAGGAGGGTTTCAGTTGACAAGGCGGCGGCGATTTGCCGGAAGGTGCCGGCGGGGGTATTGAAAGTAGGCGTATTTGTTGACAGCCCGGTTCTGGAAATCCTGGAAACAAAGGAGGAGTGCGGACTCGATTGCGTGCAGCTTCATGGACGAGAGTCCGCGGCATACTGTGAAATGATCAGCGGCCCTGTTATCAAGGCGGTCAGGGTGGGCCCTGAAACCGACCTCAACGTTCTTTCGGAGTATCCGTGCGGCCGGATCCTGCTGGACGGTTTTTACAAGTCAGAGATAAGCGGCCGGGAAAGAGAGCTGTTCTGGGAGAACGCCCGCGTGGCATTGGAAGGGAAACAGTTGATAGTCGCCGGCGGCCTTGACCCCGGCAACGTGTCCGCGGCCGTCAGGCGTGTGAAGCCTTTCGGAGTGGACGCCGCAAGCGGGGTGGAAAGTTTTCCGGGAATAAAGCGGGCTGAACTGATCGGGAGGTTTGTCGAGAGGGCGCATTTGGCCGGACAAGAGGTGAACAGGTAATGAGTGACGGTATAGAAAATGAAATTGAAGGTTCAGAGAAGATTGGATACTTCGGAGATTTCGGCGGCAGGTTTGTCCCCGAGCCTTTGATGTACGCGCTGGCGGAGCTTGATGCCGAGCTGAAAAAGGCTTTGGCCTCAAAGCTTTTCAGGCAGCAACTCGGCAACCTGCTGCGAAGTTACGCGGGAAGGCCGACCCCGCTTTATTTCGCCGAAAGCATGACCGAAGAGTTGGGGGGCGCGAGGATTTATCTCAAGAGGGAAGACCTCTGCCACACCGGATCGCACAAGATAAATAACACCCTGGGACAGTGCCTGCTCACCAGGAGCATGGGAAAGAAAAGGGTGATTGCGGAGACAGGCGCGGGACAGCACGGAGTCGCCTGCGCCACGGCGGCCGCACTTTTGAACCTCGAATGCTGTGTATATATGGGCGAGGTGGATGTGGAAAGACAGGCGATGAACGTCTTCAGAATGGAACTCCTGGGAGCGGAGGTCAGGCCGGTAAAGTCGGGCAGCAGGACCTTGAAGGACGCCATAAACGAAGCTTTGCGGGACTGGGTTGCCAACGTCAACAGTACGCATTACTGCATCGGGTCGGTTGTGGGCCCTTACCCGTTCCCGGGCATGGTAGGAAAGTTTCAGGAAGTGATCGGCGTGGAGACCGCGGACCAGGTGACGGCGGCGGAAGGCAGGCTCCCGGACATGATTGTCGCCTGCGTTGGTGGAGGCAGCAACTCAATGGGAATCTTTTCAGCTTTCGCCGGAAAGGGGCCGAAGCTTGTCGGTGTTGAAGCAGGGGGGACCGGAGACGGACCGGGTGAACACGGAAGCACTCTCTGCCTTGGAGAAGTCGGGGTGCTTCACGGTGCAATGAGTTACCTGCTCCAGGATGAAGCGGGCCAGATCGCGGAAACCCACTCGGTGTCGGCAGGCCTGGATTATCCCGGCGTCGGCCCGGAACACTCTTACCTCAAGGAACACGGCCTGGCCGAGTACACATCGGTAAGGGACACGGAAGCACTCGAAGCCGCGAAGTTTCTTTCAGCCAGGGAGGGAATAATCCCGGCACTTGAAAGCTCTCATGCTGTTGCGTACGCAATGGATAAGGCTCCGGAGATGGGCAAGGAGGCATGCATCGTGATCTGCCTTTCGGGCAGGGGCGACAAGGATCTGGATATAATCAGGAGGTGCGGTTAAATGAGCGGTCGTATTACCACGATGTTCAACAGGCTCGAGGGCGGAAGGGCGGCTCTTATTACCTACGCCACGGGGCTTTTTCCCGGCAGGAAAGAAAGCGCCCGGCTGATAAAGGCAATGCTCGACTCCGGTTCGGACGCGGTAGAGATCGGTTTGCCGTTCTCCGATCCTGTCATCGATGGGCCGGTAATACAGGAAAGCTCGAGGCTTGCGCTGGAGAACGGGGCTACTCCCGGCGGGGTGCTTGAACTGGTATCTGAAATAAGGAAAGAAACCGAGAAGCCTGTCATGATCATGAGCTACTATAACCCCATCCTCAAATACGGTCTCTCCTGTTTCGCCCGTGACGCGGCAGGTGCCGGTGCCGACGGGATAATAATTCCCGATCTTCCGGTGGAGGAAATGGGTCCATGGAAAGAAGAAAGCGACCGCGAGGGGTTGGAGACGGTGTGTTTTTGCTCTGTGACGACGACCGATGAGCGGATCTCACTGGTGTCGTCGATGACGACCGGTTTCATGTACTGCATTTCTCTCCTTGGGACAACCGGGATACGTGACACTGTAAACCCGGAGCTTTTCCCCTTTATTGAAAGAGTCCGCAGAAACTCGGAGTGCCCGGTAGCGGTAGGGATAGGAATATCAAACCCGCGCCAGTGCACTGAGGTTGGGAAGGTTTCCGACGGCGTAATCGTCGGCAGTGCCCTTGTAAAAACAGTTATAGACGGCAAGGGAGTTGACGGTGTAGGGCGGCTCGTAAGAAGCCTTGCCGAGTCTTTGCGGGAAAACGGGGAAACCCATAACAGTTGAGGTCCAGGCACCCCGGCGGTAAGAATCGATAACCCGCGGGGGAAGGGTTTCCCGCCTCAAATCCCCATATCATTGTGGTCCGTACCCTCCGGTGCGGACGAAAGCCAAACGCCGTCTTCCCACCCTTTGTGGTCCGTACCCTCCGGTGCGGACGAAAGC
>JAFGMY010000022.1 GCA_016927325.1 Actinomycetota bacterium
GAGGACCTGCCGATCGAAAACAAGATTGTGTCCAAGTCCATAGAGTCCGCTCAGAAGCAGGTCGAAGCCCAGAACTTCGAAGTAAGGAAAAACCTCTTGAAGTATGACGATGTTATGAATACCCAGCGAGAGGTTATTTATGACGAGAGGCAAAAGCTTATCGAGAACAAGGACTTCGTGCAGACGGCGAAGGAGTGGATCGAGGACACCGTGATCGCGGCGGTGAACAGGTTCACCGATCCCAAGATATTTCCTGAAGAGTGGGATATCGAAGGGTTGATCGCGTACGTTTCACAGATATTTCCCGTTGAGATCGGCAACGATATCGATATCGGGGAAATGAGCCAGGAACTGCTTATTGACGAGTTGCTGGAGAAAGCCGAGAGAATTTACCTGCAGCGCGAGAGCGAACTGGGGCCTGAGGTTATGCGGGAGCTTGAAAGACGGGTAATGCTCGAGGTTATTGACAACCGGTGGCGGGAGCACCTTTATGAGCTTGATTACCTGAAAGAAGGAATCGGCTTGAGGGGCATTGCCGGTCACGATCCGCTGATAGAGTATCAGAATGAAGCGTTCGACATGTTTCATGCCATGATAGAGAGCGCGAAAGAAGACTTCGCGCGTTACATATACCATGCCCAGACCGTTGAGGTTGAAAGGGAAAGGGCGCCGATGAAAGTCATCGAGGGGAGGGGCGGCCCCGACGGGAACAGACAGGAAATAAGACAGTCGGACAAAGTTGGACGAAACGATCCATGCCCTTGCGGAAGCGGTAAAAAATATAAGAAATGCTGCGGCTTGGGTGATTAAAACGTTAAGTGTCTAATGATATTTCCTGTATTTTCAGCATATAATGTCATGGTTGGGCCGCAAGGAGATCTGGTAATCCTTAAGGAGATCACATGGTAACCGATTATGGAGATATTCTGGAGAACTGCAAGCGCAAGATTGAGAAAATAGGTGAATATCTTTGAGGTGGATAAATCGCGCACTGAGTTGACCAGGCTTCGCAATGAGGCCAGTTCACCCAATTTCTGGGACAGCCAGGAGAGGGCCCGTAAGGTCATGCCCCTTCTTTCACGGTTAGAGGAGGTGCTCAACCGGTACGATTCGGTAACCGCCCGCGCCGAAGATTTGAATGAGATGAACGAGCTTGGGCTGGAAGAGGAAGACCCTGGTTTCGAGGATGAGATTTCACAGGGAATAGACCGGCTTGAAAAAGAAATCAGGGATATAGAGACGGCCTCGTTGATGAACGGTGAATTCGACGGGAACAATGCCATCCTGTCCATACACCCCGGCGCCGGTGGGTTGGAGTCGCAGGACTGGGCTGAAATGCTGCTCAGGATGTACCTTCGTTATTCAGAGAGGAACGGGTTCGAGGTCGACTTGAACGATGTGCAGGCCGGCGAGGGGGCCGGCATAAAAAGCGCGACTTTTACCGTCAGGGGTCCTCATGCTTACGGGCTGCTTTCATGCGAAAAGGGCGTTCACAGGCTGGTTCGCATTTCACCTTTCGATTTTTCAAACAGGAGGCACACATCGTTCGTATCATTGGACGTAATACCGGAGGCTGATGAGGCCGTTGATATCGATATTGATCCGAAGGAGTTAAGAATAGACACCTACAGATCATCGGGCGCGGGGGGGCAGCACGTCAATGTGACCGATTCGGCTGTGCGCATAACGCACCTGCCGACCGGGATTGTGGTCCAGTGCCAGAACGAGAGATCACAGACGAGCAACAAGGTAATCGCGATGAAGATATTGAAATCCAAGCTGCTGGAACTGGCTATGCGTGAAAAAGAGGAAGAAATAAAAGAACTCCGTGGAAAGAGAAAAGAGATTTCGTGGGGGAGCCAGATAAGGTCTTATGTGTTCCACCCTTACCAACTGGTGAAGGACCACCGGACCGCCGTCGAGACGGGTAATATCGAAGCGGTAATGGATGGGGAGATAGGCCGGTTTATTGAAGAGGGCCTGAGATTTAGAAAAAAGCAGGAGGGAAGCTCCCTCCTACAGGAGATAAATTGATAGAAAAGGACCGGTTAAAAGCCGATTTGCACGTTCACACCGTTGCCAGCGGGCACGCCTATTCGACGGTGAGGGAAATATGCGGACAGGCGTCCGGGAAGGGCATGGAGCTTGTCGCGATAGCGGACCATGGACCAAGCATGCCCGGAGCCCCGTATGTGTATCATTTTACCAACATGGTTTCGCTGCCGAGAGAGATCGATGGTGTAAGAATTCTCAGGAGCGCGGAGTGCAACATAATAAACACCGATGGAGAGCTTGACCTGCCCGATAAGGCGCTGGAGGTGCTCGATATAGTCCATGCCGGGCTTCACCCGATGTGCGGCTACGATGGTGAATCGATGGAGGATAACACAAGGGCTGTGATCGGCGCCATAGAAAGCGGAAAAGTCGATGTTATCGTACATCCCGGCAACCCGTTGTTTCCTCTTGATTATGAAACAATCGCATGGGTCGCCGCGTCAAATGGGGTGGCCCTCGAGATCAATAACGCTTCATTCATGTTCGTAAGGAAGGGCAGCGAAGATAATTGCCGGGTAGTCATAGAAAAAGCGATTCAAAATGAAGCGCTTCTTACTGTCGGCAGCGATGCGCACGAGGCATCGCTTGTCGGTTATTTTGACAAGGCGATCGACTTGATAAACGAATCAGGTGTTTCACCGGAGGTAATCGTCAACAGGGGCGAAGCCGAAGTAATGGAGTTCCTTGCCGGCAGGGGAAGGAGAACAAGATACCCATAGCCAAGTATTTTAGTGCCAAAAAATAGCAGGAACACTGTTGGCGTGAAAAGGAGTTCAGGTTTGGACGAGAACGCATTGATTAAATTCAGAAGAGTGACCAAGGTATACCAGGGGAACATATACGCACTCGAGGATATATCGTTGGATATCCTTAAGAAGGAGTTCGTCTTTATCGTGGGACCAAGCGGTTCCGGTAAATCGACGTTCATAAAAGTTCTGCTCAAGGAGGAGGAGCCGACCGGCGGCCAGATTTATGTCGCAGATACGAACCTCTCTGATATCAAGAAATGGAAGGTACCGTTCCTGCGGCGTAAGATCGGTTGTGTTTTTCAGGATTTCAAGCTTCTGCCCCAGAAGACGGTATATGAAAATGTTGCGTACGCCCTCGAGGTTACCGGAAAGCCCAGCCGGGTGGTGGAGACTTATGTTCCGGAAGTATTGAGACTGGTTGGGCTAAGCCACAAGCTAGATTCCTATCCAGACGAAATGTCGGGAGGAGAACAGCAGAGGGTATCGATCGCGAGGGCTTTTGTCAACCGCCCCCCGATACTTCTTGCCGATGAGCCCACAGGCAACCTGGATCCTACAATGTCCATGGGAATCGTCAAGTTGCTCGAGAGAATTAATAATACGGGGACGACCGTGCTCATGGCGACCCACGACCAGGACATTGTGAATACCTTCAAGAAAAGGGTTGTTGAGCTGCGAAACGGTAAAATAATCCGTGACCAGACCAGGGGTGTGTACGGATATGGCGATTAATTTCAGGTACTTTGCCAAGGAATCAACATCGAGCATGCGCAGGAACATGGCGCTGACCATTGCAGCGGTAATGGTCACAGGCATTGCTCTTATTATCCTTGGGTCTGTAAGCATGCTTGTGCACGCCGGTAACGGCATAGCCGCCAGCATGAAGGAGAGGGTCGATGAAATACGGGTTTTTCTAAGGGAAGACATTACCAATGAAGAGCTGGAAAGCCTTCAGAGATATATCGTGGGCATGGATGAGGTCGAGGATGCCCAGTATATGTCAAAAGAAGACGCTTTGGAGGAGTTCAAAGAGATGTTCGCGGACCAGCCCGAGATGCTGGAGCAGATCGAGGGAAACCCGTTGCCGGCCGAGTTCAGGGTCAGAATGAAAGACCCCAAATACAATGAAACCGTGGCTAAAAGACTGGCTGACAGGCCGGAGATAAGTGTTGATGATAACGGGGAAAAAGAGATAAAGAACCCGACGGATGTTGTAAACAGGGTACTCCGGCTCACCGGCTGGGTCCAGAAGGCCGGCATCGCTGTAGTCGCCGTTTTTGCGATAGTGGCGGTTGCGCTGGTGGCGATAACGATCAGGATGGCAATCTACTCACGAAGAAAAGAAATCGGGATCATGAAGCTCGTGGGGGCGACGAACTGGTTTATCCGGTGGCCCTTTATCATGGAAGGAATAATTGAGGGATTCATGGGAGCCCTGCTGGGGATACTGGTTGCTGTTCTGTTCAAGACTTCGCTTATTACGAAGCTCGAGGCGGCGTTTGAAAACATAAAGCTCGTGTCCGGCGGCTACATCGCGCTCCTGGCGTTTCTGTTGATAATTATAGGTATGCTCATCGGTGCTCTTGGAAGCGCGTTTGCGCTGCGAAGATACATCGAAGTCTGATCCGTCTGTGCAGGTGTTATCCAGCGGGCAGGTTCAGGGTGCTTTCTGTGGTATAAGAACAGATGAATGGTGAGTATTGGAACCAGTTGTCGAACAGGCATGGATCTTTAAAATTGCCCCGGTTTGATACCGTTTGAATAACAACGATTTATTTATTTCCCGTCGAAGGTACGGGATGGAAATCAAGACAAGAATGGGTTGTGACAAGAAATGGAGAATTATAACGGGCAGTATTATCAGTCACCGGTTCAACCTCAGGGTTCTCCGCCGGCCGGCAAATCGTCCAGGAAAGGCTGGATCTTCCTCGGGATCGCTGTAGCGGTCATTGTTGTCGGTTCTTTGATCGTCGGAGGATTGTTCCTCGACAAGGTGTTATTCAAGAATGAAAAAAGCAAAGATTTTGTCCTGGAGGAGTCATCCACTTACCAGGATGCCCTGTATAATATCAAGCGATATTTCTATTATGATTATTCAGAGGAGAAGATCACGAAGGCAGCTCACAAGGCGGTTGAGGAAGCTAAGAAAAAAGGCGAAGATTCGAGCAAGGAACTCCTTAACATCGGTTTGGGAGCGCTGACAAAAGCACTTGACGATCAACACAGCGGGTACCTCAGTGCTGAAGAAAACAAGAGGCTGAGCGATGATTTGAGCGGCAGTTTCTTCGGGGTTGGTTTTACGCTCAGAGATGAAGAAGGAAGACCGAAGGTGATTAATGTTCTAGAGGGTTCCCCAAGCAAAAAGGCCGGAGTAAAAGAGGGCGATGTAATCATGGCTGTGGACGGCCAGGATACAAAGGACCAGGGCCTTAACAGTGTAGTACTCCGGATAAGGGGTGAAAGGGGCACCGAGGTAACACTGGACGTCAAGAGGCCGGGTGAAGAAAAAGAACTGTCCTTTACAATGACTAGAGAAAAGATTGAGATACCCGATTTTGAGTCCGAGATGATGGATGGCAATATCGGCTATATACACCTGATTGAGTTCAACGAAGGGGCGGGAGAAAAGGTAAGAAACGCTGTCCGCCAATTGATGGATCAGGGGGCCAGGGGGTTTATCCTTGATTTGAGGAATAATCCGGGGGGGCTTCTTGACGAAGCGGTAAACGTTTCCGGTGTATTTGTGGACGGTGGGGAAGTAGTGTCCTACGAAGCAAAAGGCCGGGACAAGGTCACTCTGGAAGCTGAAGGAAGCGCTGAAACGGATCTGCCTCTGGTTGTGCTTGTAAACGGGGGAAGCGCGAGTTCTTCAGAGATCGTAGCAGGGGCCTTGAGAGACAGGCAAAGAGCTACGATAGTCGGGTCTCCAACATACGGAAAGGGTTCGGTTCAGAAGATATTCGATCTTCCTAATGGGGGGGCGGTCAAGCTCACCGTGTCTCTGTATTATCTTCCCGAAGGCGAGACTATCGGCGACGAAGGCATAACGCCCGAAGTCCTTGTGGAAAATAAGGACGATCCCGAAGCGGAAGACAAGCTTCAACTGGACAAGGCCAGGGAAACCCTTATTAACCTGATTCAAGGAGCCGGTCCCGAAAGCATAGTACTGCACCTGGCGGCATAGACCGCCTGACGCTTGCTTCCGGGCAATGGAAATAACAATTCCTTTTATCTTCGTAATGCTTATGCGGGTTCCCGGTCGTTATAAATGGTGAGAAACGGCGTTGACTGACGGAGTGTTCTTAAAATATGCCAAACGTTAAAATGGATTCCGAACAGGTAAAAGCGACAAATAAAAAAGCGTTTCGTGACTATGAGATAGAAGAGCGGTATCAGGCCGGTATGGTACTGCTTGGAAGCGAGATAAAGTCAATACGTGAAGGCCGTGTGAACCTGAGGGATTCGTATGTAGTTATGGAAAACGGCGAGCTGTTCGTGTATGGGATGCATATATCACCGTATAAGCAGGCGTCTAATTTTGGACATGAGCCTACCAGGACAAGAAAACTGCTCTTGACCCGGGATGAGATAAAGAGGTTGACCGGGAAAATAACCGAGAAGGGGTATACTCTTATACCTTTGAAGTTGTACATTAAGAATGGGTGGGCCAAAGTGGAGATTGGGCTTGGCAGAGGAAAAAGGAAATACGACAAGAGGCAGGATATGGCAAAAAAAGAAGCCCAGAGGGAAATGGAACGGGTTTCAAAAAGGAAGTTCAGCTACGGGCCGGGTGAATAGGACGGATTGAGTCAAGGGGGCGATATGGCTTAGACAGGGATGAAGGAAGTTTTGGTGCGTGTCGAGATCCAGATTCTCGTTAAACAACTGGAACAAAAACCAAACGCTGATTA
>JAFGMY010000173.1 GCA_016927325.1 Actinomycetota bacterium
AAGCACGGGAGGCCCGCCGGTTTCCCTGGCGGCCCTATCGCCCTCGGGCCGTGGCTCACAAAAGCTTTAGGCCCTTCGGGTCGGAGACGCGCATATAACGCTGGCGTTATATGCAAAGGCGAGATTATTACAGGTGCAGCATAATGTCAAATTGTATAGTCCCGGCACGGGTGGTGCTGATTCAGGGCTTTTTAGGCCGGGGTTTTCTGTCGTCCTTTGTGGCGAAGAACATTGCCGATGTCACCGATGCGTTTCTGAACTTGTTGACCGCGGGCATGATCGCCGCCGAGATGGCGGAGGGGTCGAGGCCGCTGATGAACTCGGGTATCAGGTAGGCGTTCTCGTTGATCAGCCCGGTCAATATATCCACATCAATTTCCTGAAGGACCTTGCTTATGAACTCTTTGTTGTCCTCCAGCAGTTTGGCGATCGTTTTAGGATCAACGTTCCTGAACGATTCCCTGATCAGCTCGGTGTCCAGGTTATTGACTATGTTTATGACAGCTTCGGGATCTATGTTCTCGATCACCCTGCTCACGAAACCGTAGTTGTCGTTTATGGTCCTCGCTATCGTTTCGGGGTTTATCCGGCCGAAAGCGTCCCTTATCTGCTCGGTGTCTATATTATTTATCACCTTCACCACCGATTCGGGATCGATGTTCTCGATGACTCTGCTGGCGAAAGCGTAGTTGTCGTTTATCGCCGTAGCGATGGTTTCCGGGTCAATGTTCCTGAACGATTCCCTGATCATGTCTGTGTCTATATCGTTAATTATCTTCACGATTGAGTTGGGGTCGATGTTCTCGATTACCCGGCTCACGAAACCGTAGTTGTCGTTTATGGTTCTGGCCACAGTTCCGGGGTCGACGTTCTTCAACGATTCCCTGATCATGTCGGTGTTCAGGTTGTTGACCAGCTTTACCAGTGCCCCGGGGTCGATGAGCTTCATTACCTCGCTTATGAAACCGGCGTTGTCATTGAGAGTCTTCGCGATCGTCTCCGGATTGACGTCCGTGAACGACTTCCTGATCAGTTCCGTATCAAGGTTATCGATCAGCTTAACCACCGCATAGGGGTCGATGCTCTCGATTACCCTGCTCACAAAGGCATAGTTATCGTTTAAGGTGCGTGCGACCGTCCCCGGATCGACGTTCTTCAAGCTCTCTTTGATGATGTCCATGTTAAGGTTGTTCACGACCCTGACCAGCGCCCCGGGGTCGATATGTTCAAACACCTTGCTCACAAAACCGGCGTTGTCATTGAGTGTCTTCGCGATCGCTTCCGGATTAACGTTAAGGAAGGAATCCCTGATTATGTCCATGTTGAAGTTATTGACCAGTTCCACCACCGCACCCGGGTCTATCCCCAGGAGGACTTTGCTGACGAAGTCGGCATTGTCGTTTAACATCCTTGCGACTGTTTCCGGGTTAATCCGGGTCTTGAACCTCTGGAAAATGTCCTTATTCTTTTCCAGCAGTCTTGCGACAAGTTCCGGGTCCAGCGAGTCGAGCATCCCGTTGATGAAGTTCTCGGTGTCTTCCGCGCCGATAAATGAGCCGATATCTATACCGCTCATCAGGTGGGTGAAGAACTCCGCGTTGTCGTTGGCTATCCTCGAGACAGTTTTCGGGTCGATGCTTTTCACCAGCTCTTTGAGGTATTCGCGGTTGTTCTCCAGCAGCCTCGCCACCGCTTCGGGGTTGATGCGCTTCACTATCTCGGAGGCGATACCTTCGCTCTGGTTGATGATCTCGGCCACGGTATCGGAGTCGATGCTGTTAATGAACCTGGCGATGAACTCCCTGTTCTGGCTGATGGCGGTGGATATTGTGTTTGTGTCAATCGAATCGAGTATGGTGGTTATGATCTTACTGCTCTGGCTGGTGACGAACGCCTCAATCCATCTGTTGAATATTCTCGTCATCCCCGAGACAAAGATCTCCACAGCCTTGGACTGGTTAACGAAGTTTCCAAGCTTTTCCATCAGTGACAAAGCGTACCCCCGGTCTCGAGTTCATCAGATGCGGCACTCGTATCTGGTATCGGCACAAACCTTTCATATATTGTCTCTTATTACGGGCAGTTTTGGTAATTGCCTTTTCCCGCCGATGCATATCTGCATGCAAGAAGGCGGATACACCCCCGTTGGCGGATAAACGAGTTACAATTTTTCACGGTTCAAAGTTCAGGATGATGGTCGCCTGCGTAACTGTAAACCTGGTGTCCTGGATAGATTCATGGATGTTCTGTGAAGGTTTGCGGCGGTCAGGCTTTGACAAAATTATTCGAAGTATAATATAATTATATAAGTAACAATAATATTATCAGTTTATGGATAATAATTAGAAATTACAGCGCAACTATTGGGGGATGTATTAGAAGTTTTTAATAAGCCGTGAGGAAATTATACCTGCTTCGTTTACTTAAATCAACTTATGCAGGTTGAATCATTGCCGAAATTATCAATGGTTTTTTCAGGCAGGACTTCTATGTCTCAGGGGATTGAAAAATGGGGATTGAAATTCTTTATCTGGACGGCTCGAAAGACAAAGCGGTCGGCAGGGTCTTGAAGAAATACGGAAAGCTGAGTTACGCCGGGGATATCAACGATGCCGCCGAGCTGATAGCGGAAAAAGAATTTGACTACTGTTTTCTGGATGCCGATGTTCCATGTGTCAGAGAGCTGTTGACTCATCTCGAGCACGATCCTTACTTTGTTCCACCCAGGGCGTTCGTTTTGTTGACGAATAACGAAGTCGAGGACTGCGACGCCTGGAACGTAGATACTTATATCACGCGGCGAAGGATAAAAGACGACATTCCATTTGTCTTTTCCCACCACAGGGGTGAACCGGCCGACAACACCGGAGTGCTGAAACTGATCCCCGGGGATAGCGGACGACCTGAAGCCGGGAGGAAAGTGGAGTCCTCGGATTCAAGGGATGCCCCCGGAGCGGGAGTTGCCGGGCGTGAGGATTGCGATTGCAAAACCCGGAATCCCGCGGCAACGAGACAGTTGGGGATATCAGCTTTTTCGAGGTTCGCCGGAGCTGAAAAAGCCGAGGTTAAAGAGCGTGAAGATTTCGTGGAGACATTGACCGGTGACGGTTCCGGCGGGACACGTTCGGGGTTTGGAGGAAACAAACCGGTCGAAGAATTCACATCTGCCTTCTCTCCTGCCGATTATGGCAGTGCGGAATACCCGGAACATAATGAAATACCCGCCGCCGGCGGAACTCTCGAGAGAGGCGATGGAAAAAGAGGGTCAGCTCCGGGGGCACCTTCCAGGCATTCGAGAGTGAGGCTTGTCTATGCAGGTATCGTCGCCATTGCCCTGTGTGTTCTTTTGTACGCGGCGGCACCTCCAGGTATAAAAGGGACAGGGGACAAGAAAACAAATAGTGCCGGTTCTAAAGCGAAAGCGTTTGATGAGGATAACAGTGGGGATGGCAATAAAGAGGGTACCGGTGATTTTCTCTTTGATGATATTCAGGAGGTTTCGGGAAGCAGTGCTTTATCTTCAGAACCAACTGCCGGCAATTCCGAGGTGTCTCAATCTCCGGTTACCGTGGCGCCTGCCGAGGCCGCACCACCGCAATCCAGCACACCCGCGCCTTCTTCCTACAGCAGCCCGGCACCCGTTCCGGCGCCTTCCCCGCAACCTGCGGCAAACAACCCGCCATCGGTGAGCATCAGCGGACCGGCACAAGTTTATGCACGGCAAACATCGACCTACACTGCTGTCGCTTCAGATCCGGACGGAGATTCGATTTCATACTCATGGGGCTCGAGCTCAAAGAGTATGTCCTGGAGTACACCGGGTCAATATACAGTTACTGTAACCGTAACAGATTCGAGAGGCGCGAGCAGGAGTGCCTCAATAAGTGTAAGGGTTATATAAGCTCTTGGGGGGAGAATAAATGAGTAAGGCAAACATGGGAAGCAGAGGAAGAATCATTATCGAGTTGATGCTGGCAACAGTAATAGCATTAAGTTTTACGACACTCATAAGTGTCGACTCGGCCGCCGCCTATCCGCCGCGCTGGACCGTACAGACAGTTGTTGAAAATGCGCTAAACGCAACTGCGGTATCCGTTGACTATTGGGGGTCATATATATTCATAGCCTTCAGAACGGATACCGGAGCCATATATTTCCAGCGTTCTACTGATTACGGATCCACCTGGGAAGCACCGGTATGTATTGATGATGGAGCATTTGGCACAGACGGTCACATAAAGATAATGGAAGGCTGCAATTCCGGGAACGGTCCCTATATTTGGATATTCTATGCAAGTAAAAGAGATACGGGATCAGATGGTTGGTGCGAGGCATGGATTGCAAGAAGCGACGATCGTGGCGCCACCTGGCCTACCGATACCAGCACCGATGAATCAACAAAGCCTCACCGCTGGCACTCTGGATCAACCCACTGGCAGTACACACTCGACGCAGATCTTCTCGACGGCCTGAATCAGATAATGGTTGTCTGTACGGAGAAGCGCAACGACGTCTGGGCGGAGATCAAGTACCTTGCCTATATCGATACCGGCGGTACAATTCACGAACGAAGTGAGAAGTGGGTAAGCTCACTTAACGATGACCATTCTCACAACTGTAAGATTGCATGCGAAAACAACACCGATGCTGTTGTTGTCTGGTCGGACAGGGACCCCGGTGATGCAAGCCATCATTCAGTCCAGGCGAGCTGGACAGACGATAAGGGCGCAACCTGGAACGGGCCTACTGAAGTTGCTTACGCGACCTGGGCTGACTATGCTGAGGTCCAGATCGATTGGGACAAGAATAACCCGACAGTGCTGGCAAGTACATTCAATGACAGCAACCGTCAGTGGCACATAAGCCGCTTTTACTGGAATGAGGTCTATAAGAGTTGGAGGGGAAACGACGGGAGCAATCCGCCTAATGAAAGTGCCTGCTTAATAACCACTACCGGAAGCCCAGTGCAACCTCACCCTGCAATAAGCGGCCCCTGGTCATACGAGATGAGGGTGTATGAGAATTATGAAGGTGGTGGCACTGGTCAAATAACTCTATTTGATGATCAGCAAGAGCCGGCTGTTACAGATTGCTTCAATCTTTTCGGAGCGCTGGGTTCCAGAGGAGTATCTGGTTGTCTTGCTGTTGAAGAAAGCGCGATAGTGGCTGCGGTCGGTGAAGATGGAAAGATATATATAAGGAGGAAAGACAAAGTAGCACCACCCGATGTAAATCTGACAGGTCCACCTACAGGGCAGGCCGAACCCTGCTATATTAACGGGGACTTCAACGTAACCTCCACTGCGATCGATAACTACCATATTACCGGGCAGGACATTTCAACCGGAGATCAGTACTGCAACGGGATAAGAAGGGTATGTTATCAGTGGACCGAAAACGAAACAGACTGGTATCCGCTCGTGTGTTCAGACGCCGATGAGGAATTTGATGGTAATTACTATTCTCTTACCCCGCCATATAAGTTGACAGCACTTGCGGAGCCTCTTAAAGGAAAGACTATTAAGATAAGGGCTTGCGCGGAAGACTCGGCAGGAGGATCACAAGTAGCAGGCAACATCGGCTACGGACAGTCTCCCGGATGGATAGTAGTCGACCTTGAAGAGCCGGGCACGAAAGTAACCGCAACCGGCAAGAAAGGCGACCACGATTTTTACGTGTCCAAACCATCAATTACCATCACTTCCTCAGACCCGGCGACTGCGAAGATTGAGTACAAGCTCAAAGACAGGGTTACCGGTGAACTGGATAAGTATTGGTCCACATACGCGAACCCGTTTAAGCTCTCCGATGGGCTCTGGACCATCTATCACAGAGCTACAGATAAAGCCGGCAACATTGGTACAGTTAAGACGACAGACATTGATGTCGACACGACACCACCGGTCTGCGCGGTCTTAAGACCCAGCCTTGATTACATCCAGACCGGTTATGAAACAAACGAGACCTTCCGTATAACCGGCAGCACCAACGATGAAAACGGAATACAGACCGGATACATCTTCGTTGACGGAGAGGAAGTTTACAAGACCGACAAAAGTGTTGATAACATGGCTTATCCCTGGCCTTTGTCCGGCGTGGAGGACGGCAATCACCTGATTGAAATAAAGGCTAAAGACATGGCCGGCAACATAGGCGGTTCCAAAAAGGTAATCAATATCGGTGAAGTGGCGACGGACTGGTACTTCGCCGAGGGCAATACCCTTCCGGAGTTCGACGAGTATATATGTATCATGAATCCCGGAGACAAGGACACACGGGTAACCATAACTTACATGCTCGATAATGGGCAGACTTTAAACCACCAGGTAACCCTGCCTCCATACTCAAGGCAGACTGTGAATGTCAAAGACCACGTCCCGAGCGGGGTAACCGGCCTTTCTACATGGGTTCACGCTTCGGAAAACGCCATTGTCTGCGAGCGGCCGATGTACTTTCATTACAAGGCAAATGACCCTGACTACAACTGGAAGGGCGGGCACAACTGCCGGGGTATAAACGCGCCGCAGTACGAGTGGTACTTCGCCGAAGGAACAACCCGGTTTAATGCAACCGATGGCCGTTTCGAGGAATGGTTGTGCCTTATGAACCCCTGTAACGATCCGGCAAATATTGAAGTTAATTACCAGTTGGGCAACGGTGCCAATATAATAAAGAATTATCAGTTGGGACCACATTCACGCCGAACTGTTGAGGTTCGATCAGATGTCGGTTACGATCAGGACGTTTCAGCCAAAGTGTCAGCCGATATGCCGATTGTCGCTGAGAGACCCCAGTACTTCGACTACCACGGCTTCGCACGCGAAGGTTCGAACACCATGGGGGCCACCAGCCCGTCGACGGAGTGGCATTTCGCTGAAGGGTGTACGCGGACGGGTTTTCAGCAGTGGATTACGGTACAGAACCCGAACAGCGAAGATGTAAACGTTAAAGCCACCTACATGACTTCAACGGGTGATGTTGTTGAAACCAACCAGGTGGTACCAGCGAGATCCAGAGGAACAATTGATGTTCTTGCCCAGGTTGGCGATAACCAGGATGTCTCCACGTCGATAACATCCGATCTGCCGATCGTTGCGGAGAGGCCAATGTACTACCTGTACGGGATAGATGCAGGCCTTGGTTGGGACGGCGGGGACGACATAATGGGGAACCCGGCGCCAAGCACTACATATTACATAGCCGAAGGCACGACCATCCACGGGTTCGATACTTACTTCACATTGCAGAATCCGAACGACGATGGGGCCGTGGCTACGATCCAGTACTGTTTCCCTGATGGAAGCACTACCGACTATGACTACTACCTGAAGCCGCACTCGAGATCGACCATAAACGTAAGGGACGCAACGCAACGTTTCAGCGACGTATCCGCGTCAGTGTACTGCGGCCAGAGAATACTGATCGAACGCCCGATGTACTTTAACTACCACGGAATAACCGGAGGACACAACGGCTCGGGCTACGGCGTAGATTAATCAAGCCCTCTTATTTTATTCCTGAAAGGAGTTAAAAATTGAAAGCAGGGAAAGACACACTTAGGGGGGATTCACAATGCATGATTCGTTGAAGTCAAAACATTCAACCCCTTCCCCCGGGGTATCCTTGCTGTATTCATTTAATTTGAGAAAAACTATTCTTAGCGGAAACCAGGCAGTAAGGTTGTTTCTGCTTCTATTGATTTCAACCTTGGCCATGACGGTGATTATCGGGTGCAACAATACACAGCCCCCGAAACGATGGAACGAAGGTGCGGGTTCCGAGAGAGTGACCTACTACAAACTCGACGATGCCGTCGAGGCTTCTCCTGTTCCTGTGAAACTTCCAAAGGATACTCTAGGCGGGGACTTCACAGAGGCAACAGTGGCAACCATTTCTCATGCGTTGCCCACTGAAAATGGAGGTACTGAGCAACTAATAGAAAAAGCAATAAATATCAAATACGATAACGACCTCAGTTTTGGAATTTCCTATAATCCTGTTATGCCTTCGATATCAGATCGGGTCCAAGGATTTGAGTTCAACCAAGAACAGATGGGGTCTGACCAGGTAACTGATTCTGCTGCCGATCCTTACCTGACTGAGGTCGCTGGCCATGAGGCGATGATGTGGCCAAAAGATGACCCTGATGCAAGTACCGGACTTTACTGGACGGACGACGGCTACGAATATCGGGTTTATTTAAAAGGAAAAAACAGTGTTGAAAACGCGATGAAGGTCGCGGAGTCCGTCTACGAGTAGATTTTCCGATATCCCCAATAAATATGATGTCGCGTTTTGGTTGTTAAGGTTCGATGTTGTGGAAGATCGGCAAAAGTGAACATTAATCAGTACTGAAGTCTGCATCTAACAGTACGGCTATTTTTAAGAGGCTTTTATCCAGGGTCCATATCTTTGCGTCAGATAAAAGAGCGGATGCGCAGAGGTGCACATCAATATATCCCACTCCTTTTCCTGCTACTTTGTTGGATTCGATAAAAAGGAGCACTTCCTCGTGGGTTGCTTCAGCCGCTTTGGGCAGTAGCTGGAGCATGTAGAGAATCTCCGGCCGGTTCTGGATGTTGCCGCAGGCAAGCTCTCCGACTATGAAGGGATGACACATTACCTCGCCGTTGTTTAATAGGGTTTCAAGTGTGTAATTGCCCTCGCGAAGAAAGGAGACCCACACCGACGTATCGACCAGAACCATAACTATTTCTCAGCTATCTTTCTGCGAGGTATGTTTTTTATTTGTTTTTCCGTGCCGCCGAGCTTTGCCAGCCTTCTGCTGCTTTCGTGTGCGATCAGCGCCTCCAGCCCGAGCTTCACCAGCTTTGTCTTCTCGCTGATGCCGGTAAGCTCCGAAGCACTTTCAATAAGGTTGTCGTCGATATTCAGAGTCGTGCGCATATGTAATCACCTCATAACGATATGTATAAGTATGCATAATATATATGCATAATGTCAAGTCAAGTTGATCAAAATGCGGGGTATTGGATGCTAAGCTTCTGGCTCTAGGTATCAATTAATGCGGAGCTATGTATGCTCAAAAGAAGTAACAGAATTATGAAGCAACAGTGGAAACCTGTTTGACCCGAAGAATATATGGTATTACAATGGATATACAATGTATTACCATATATGGGAGCTTTCAAATAACCAAGAAACTTTCAAAACACGGCAATAGCCTGGCACTGATTATAGACCGCGGGGTGCTGGACCTGCTTGACATAGACGCTGATACGCCGCTGGATATTTCCACGGACGGCGAGGTCCTGATTATCTCTCCTGTCAGAGATGAGGAGCGCCGCCAAAAGTTCGAGGAGACACTCCGCGAGACCAACCGGAAATATGGCCGGACCCTTAAGAAGCTGGCAGGGTAGTGAACCCCGTTTTTCATGAACCGGGTGAGATAATTCTAATTCATCAGGACCAGCTGAAAAGATACGGCGGAGACGCCGGCATTCGCGATATGGGGTTGCTCCAGTTGGCCTCCTCAATGCCAAGGGCGGGGATTGCCGATAATACCTGCATGAAGATATAGTCGAGATGGCTTCAGCTTATCTTTATTACATCGCAAGGGATCACCCGTTTGTTGACGGCAACAAGAGGACCGGTGCTATTCACCAAATACCGGGTTTTCATGCGCTACGGCGGGGGGGGGTGACCCGTCTGAGGATGGACTTTCTTTTTCTATAGCAGTGTCAGGGCGAGAGCGGCGGCGGCGAAGGCGATGACCATTACGCCGAAGGCGATGTCCAGGCTCATGGTTTGGGCTCGTTCGTAACCGGGAATCTCTCTTATCATCCCGGGGATGCCGCGGATGAAAGCGGTCAGGCCGTCTACTCCCCGGCGGTAACCGTCGCGCATCTTTATGTACAGGCCGAATGTGTAGCTCCATGATGCTTTGCACTGCGGGAGCAACCAGGCGGTGAACTTCGAGTAGAGGACAGTCGAGTACTCGCGGGCCCTAAGGAGTGCCAGCGCTGTTTGGGTGTAGATATTGTCGATACCATATCTCGCGGGGAGCTTGAAGCGGTACAGGTCCCACTTTGTGAATATCAGAAATGCCGCGGCGCCGATTATGAGCGGGTATACGATCCCGAAGAAGTTCGAGCCCGTGAAGAAGCCCATCTCCTCGGCATGGTGGATTGCCGTGACGTCCAGGCCGGGATACATGTGGAGGGCGGGGA
>JAFGMY010000174.1 GCA_016927325.1 Actinomycetota bacterium
AAGGATTTGCGTGAGGCAGCTAGAAATCAAGAGGCAAAAGCCTCTTGATTTCTTTTTTTTGGAGAAAAAGTGCGAACTGTAAGAAGAACCGTCATCATAACACTGTTTCTGTCACTGCTTCTCGTGCTTTTTCCAACGTCGCAAACGACCGCCCAGGACGCTTTCAACATCAAGATATTTCCCGCCAAGTCAGAACTTCTGGCCGTTCCGGGTTCATCGTTTGAATTCTTTGTTAACGTCCACAACCTCGGAGCCGAGACGGAGAACCTCAAGATCTACTTCATGGACTACTATATCAAGGAGAACAACGAGTTCGTGTTCGAGGAACCGGGACACTACTCTTATTCATGCGCTTCATGGATGAGATCGGCGGAAAACGAGATAAGCGTTCCGCCGGGTGTCATATACAGATCCAAGTTCAGTATGACGGTACCTCCCGATGCCGAGCCGGGTGGGCACTACGCCGTTATATTTTTCGAGCAGATGCCGACTCCGGGAGCCCCGCCGGTGAAAACAAGACCCAGGATAGGTGCGCTTGTTCTCGCCACCGTTCCAGGGGAGATAGTCCGCGAGGGTGTAATAGAGTCGGTGGAGGTCACAAGTACCTGGTGGTGGCCCACAAAGAAGATTCCATTGTTTCCCCAGAAGAAACTGGTTGCGAGGATAGTCTTTAATAACAAGGGAAACGTCCACATTACCGTCAGGGGGAAATTGACCTTTTCTCCCACGTTCGGCTGGAACTCCGGCACGGTGTTTTTCGAGGAGATAACGGTGCTCCCGGATACCAGAAGATACATGGAGGCGGTGATCCCCGATCCCCCCTGGGTCGGGTCTTACGAGGCGAGGGCACAGGTCGAATACGGCCCAAGTCTGACTGAGTTCGACACCTCAAAGATGAAAAAATCCACATTCAATATATATCCGTTTTCGCTGCTGCTAGCACTGCTTCTGCTGATAGCGATTATAGTAATACCGGCATGGTTATGGAGGCGCAGCAGGTACGAATACTACTACGAGGATGAAGAAGGGTATCCACAGGGATACCCGCCCCAGGGTTACGGGCCCGGAGCACCAGGTCACAACCAGGGGCAGTATCCGCCCGGTGCGTACGATCAGTACGGCGGCGGTCAGGGAGCCGCATATCCTCCTCAAACCGGTTATCAGCAACCCGAAACCGGATACGATACCGGGCAACAGAAGCCGGAACCTGAGTACATGCCCGAGCAGCCCCAGCAGGAGCATCAGGAAGGCGTTACCGGCCAGACATACGATCAGGGTGTCCCTCCCCAGCCGTATACCGACCAGACTTATGTTCCGCCGGAAGTTGAACCACCCGCACAGGGCGGCCACGAGCCCCCCGGGGGCGAGTTCATGGACGACGACCCGAACCGGTAGACTGTTTCTTATTTGAATATCATTAATCGGTGCAGCGCAACAGTTATTGAGTTTAAGTTTGCAGCATTTTTTGTAAACTCTGTCAAGAAGCAGATCAGTCAAAAACGGTAAAGAAATAACCGGGTTACAGAATCTGGTTATCATTATGTTTTGAGCGTGATACGGGACCGGGGGTGTTTGTATCCTGATCTGTCGTGATACGTATCTGAAATCAGGATATTACTGTCTAAGGGGAAATAAACGTAATAATATGACCGTTTATCTGCCTTAAAACATATGTGTTTGTGGGAACAATTTCCATATCGCTGACTTCAACAGCCGGGGCGATCGTGACTTCCACCGAGACCCCCGCCGAACCGGCGAAAACCACAGCGCCGGAAAGAACCATAACCGCAAGAACCATTATGATAAGAATTCCGAGGAAAAGAATACGGCGACGCACAACTACCTCCTAACTGCCACCCTGGCCATACTTGCCACCCTAGCCTCTTTAGCCATCACTATATAGATCGTCGCCGCGGGAGTGTTGAAACACTACTCATCCGCATGAATAACGACCGTGAACAGGGTTATAGCTCCAGCCATCGAAGGTATGAGAATATCAGTAAAGGGCAGGGGATGGAAGGTCACCCGGACGAATGACCGGAAAAATTATTCCGCGCTTGATTGTGTCTGGAATTTTTCTGATTCCGCCTTCCGTACCGCTTCCCTGAAAGGCCTGATAATTTGGTTAATCCAAGGGTTTTTCGTGCCGATATCATTAGCGAAGAGTAAAGAGAGTTAGATAAATATGATTTGGAGCAGAGAATATTATTGTTATTACACTTTTAACAGAGGGAATCTATTGGCACAGACTTACGAGAATATTAGCTGGTAAGCGAAGGATGTACTCAAGAAGAATAAAATAAATAAACAGAGAAGATATAAGCATAAATCGGTGCAAAGACGGAATTATTACCAAAATGACCCGTTTCGTGCGCGATGTGGGCCGTTTCGTTCTTGTATGCAAGCACAACACCGGCTTTTTGTGCGGTTCATTCGTTCTATATATTGATAATGAAAAAGGAGATATTTTATTGAACGCGGCTGGGCGGATATTCAAGAGTACTTATTATAGTTCCATTGCGGCGCGAAAATCGGCGGCCGTTGTTTCAGTGCTGGTTATTATTGCGGCAGCAGGTCTTATGTTGCCTCTGTCGCCGGAGGCACGGGCAGGCGGCGGCGGAGCCGGCGGATACGTGTGGATACAGCAGGCCCCAACGCCCCAAGGGCACACCATTAACAGCAGTTGTGTGCTTCCCGGAGCCGGTGTGGTTTCCGCGGGCGGCGGAGGTTCGGCCTTTTACTGGAACGGCACAACCCTGGCGGAGATGCCGACCGGCACATCAAACGATCTGTACGGTATTACGGCTGTTGCGGGTCCGGCACGTGCCTGGGCGGTCGGGGAAGGCGCCGTTATCCGCTATTACAACGGAAGCGGCTGGGTTGGGCAGGCTAGCCCCGACCTTGGGTACAGTTACGATCTGTACGGTATAACCGCTGTCCGGCTGGGACCGGCGGATACTGATTGCCGGGCCTGGGCGGTTGGTACTACTGATGGTTTTCACAACGCCATAATACTTTACTATGACGGCTCAACATGGTCGCTCGATGAGAACTACGCTACCGGTCAATTTTGTGATATACAGTCGGTCCTCGACGGCTCCGACATCTACCTGTGGGCGGTGGGGACCGACACCGTGAACCACGGCAGGGTCATGTTTTCAACCGGTAACGGCACCTGGACCGCACGTAATACGGACTATGCTCTTATGTCACTTACCGCAGCGGACACTACGAACATTTACGGGGTGGAGTGGGACGGCACCGTGCTGAGCTCGACGGATGGCGGCACCAGCTGGAACTCCATGTTCAGCGACTGGTGGCCTGCTGGAATCAGCGCGTCGGCGTCCAATAATGTATGGGTTGTCGGCTGGGAGGGCCAGGCGAGGTCCTGGGACGGGGCAACCTGGACCGACAGGTCTATCGGTGGCTCCGACCTCTACAACGCCGCGGCGGTGAGCCCGACGAGCGTGGTTGCAGGCGGGGAGGGAAGGTTCCTGACCTTCAACGGCACCAGCTGGGACTCCGCGGTCGGCGGCAGCACGATGCCGCAGTACGGCGTACACGGCTTCAAGCCGGGCGTAGATATTGTGGTGGTTGCGGCAGGGCAGTACGACCCAGTCTATGACAGCATCCAACTTACGACTGACGGCGGTATCACGTGGGCAAGTATGGCAAGCGGGGTCACAAATCCTATGTACGGTATCGATATTATTGACGCCAGCAATGCATGGGTCTGCGGAGACCGGTATGTTCTTCGCTGGAACGGATCAAGCTGGAGCACCCAGTACCACCCGAACGCCCCGGTTTACTGCATATCGATGGCCGCGACCAACCGGGGGTGGATCGGAACCAATACTACTATCAACTACTACAACGGATGGAACTGGAACAGCAGGTATAGAACAAACAACCCGGTTTACAGTGTTTTCGCACCCGATACCAACAACGTGTTTGCGGTCGGCGCCGGTGGAAGGATATGGCATGCCTCCACCGGGGGAACGAGTTTCAGTTCTCAGACCAGCGGTACCGGTGAAAACCTCCGGTCGGTGACCGCCCCCAACTCGACTACAGCGTGGGCTGTCGGCGATAATGGAACGATACTGTACACAACAGATTCCGGTGGAACCTGGAATCCCCAGACAAGCGGCGTATCTGTCACGCTTCGCGGGGTAAGCGCGCTCGACCCGACTACCGCGTGGGCGGTTGGTGATGGAGGCACAATACTCTATACCGATAATGCCGGTGCCACCTGGACGGCACAGACCAGCCCGACCACGGAGAACCTCAACGCTGTCTGGGCTTACGATGCAAATAATATCTGGGCGGTCGGCGACGCGGGCGTCGTCCTTTACGCGGACCCACCGTATGTGAAGGCGGTCTGCCCCCGCTACTCGCCTCCTGGGACTACACTCAACGACGCGGTCGTTCTGGGCGGCTACACCAGCTTCGACTGGCACACCAGTACGATTGACATGGGTGAAGGAGTAACAGCGGTTCCGGTGGACAACTTGAACAACTCCAACACCTGGATGGCGACCCGGATTACGGTCGACCCGGGTGCGGAGCTCGGCCCACGCACCGTTACGGTCACGACCGGTGACGAGGTGGCGGTTCCCCTTGAGGGCGGCTTCGTGGTAGGAGATCAGCCGACCATTACAGCGGTATCACCTGAAAACGTGGCACGGGGAACAACCCTGGACGTGATGGTGACAGGCAGTGCAACCGGGTTTGACGGCACAAGCATGGCCCGGCTCGGCTCTGGCGTGGATGTGAACTCGGTAACCTTCAAAGCTCCCGACACGGTGGTAGCTAACGTTACGGTTGCCGATGACGCCGCTACAGGACCGCGCGATGTCAATGTAGTCACCGGTGCGGAGGTTCCGATGCCGCTTGAAGGAGGCTTGTCGGTGCTGCCTCAACCCCGGGTGACCGGTGTTTCACCGGCGGCCGGGAATCCCAGTGACATGGTGACGATTGAGGGAGCCGATTTCGGCAGTGAGCGATCATACGCCGGGGGCCGTGCGGTTTCAATCGTCGAGTTCGCCGGAGTTCCGGCGGACGAGTACCCCGTCTGGAACGACGACCGCATTGTCTGCAAAGCGCCCGGGAACGTGGAGACCGGCTCGGTGACGGTAAGAACTCCCGGTGGAACCTCTAATAACGATAAGACTTTTACCTTGAACCCTGACAGGTCGCTCTGGTACCTCGCGGAAGGGACGACGGCGTGGGGCTTTAATACATACATCACGTTAATGAACCCTGACAATGATGATGTGACCGCGAGGATCACTTATATGACTCCCGATGGCCCCATAGAAAGAGAACCTCTTGTCCTTCCGGCAGCTTCTCAAACGACGATCGCCCCGGCAAACGATCTCTCTTACGAGACTGACTTTTCCACCAGGATACAGTGTGAGGAAGGCAAACAGATAGCGGTCGACAGGACGATGTGGTGGGAAGGAGAAGGCGCTCCTTCTCCCGACGGGCACTCGTCGATCGGAGTGAACACACCGGCCACATCATGGTACATGGCAGAGGGGTGCAGCGCTTATGGATTCGAAACATGGCTTTTGCTGCAGAACCCATACGCCGGTGAGGCGACGTGCCTTGTGACATACATGATCGAGGGGGAGAACCCCCAGGTGTTTGAGAAGAAGGTGCCGGGCAACTCCAGGCGCTCCTACAGTATGGAGGCGGACATCGGTGCAAAGAACGCCTCGATACAGGTTGAGTCTGATATCCCGGTTATTCCTGAAAGGTCGATGTATAGAAACAGCAGGCGGGAAGGGCACGACTCGATAGGCGCTAACACTCCTTCAAATAACTTTTACCTTGCTGAGGGGACAACCGCCTGGGGCTTTACATCGTACATAATGGTACAGAACCCCAACGACACCGAAGCTAATGTGAATATGACCTATATGACCAGCGATGGCCCGGTACGAGCCGATCCGATAGATATGCCGGCCAACTCCCGCAAAACGATCAGGGTGAACGATGTTCTCCATGAGACCGACTTCTCAACGAGACTCCGGTCGGACAAGCCGATAGTGGCCGAAAGGTCCATGTACTGGGGAGAGGGGACGGCCCCTGGTGAGGCGTGCCACGGGACTATAGGTATAAGCACCCCACACTCGGTGCTTTTCTTCCCGGACGGCCAGAGCTCGGACGGAAGGGAAACCTACATACTGGTGCAGAACCCCAACAACCGGGATGTGGAGGTGGAGGTCGCTTACTTGACACCGGATGGTGTAGAGAACAAGACCGTTACGCGTACAATTGCGGCGAACTCCCGCTCCACTTTCAATATGGCCGAAACGGTGGAAAACGAAAGGGCCTCAGCGGTTGTTACGTCAAAGACGGAAGGTTTGAAGATCAACGCCGAGAGGTCGATGTACTGGAACTCGAGGGGTGCCGGGACCTGCACCATAGGCGCGTATTCCGATTGACCCGGCCTGTGCTCCTTTGAAAAGATCCGGGTATCTATTCAAACTTCCTGCTCTTAAGCCTTAGGTCTCTCACCTAAAACCCTTTAGACTCATCTCTCACCCAACCCCATTTAGACACGTCTCCCCCCTTTTTTGGGCGTGTCTCTCAGGCGCGCATTGTCAATCCAGGGCAAGGAGTCCCGGTCTTGAATAAAAAAGGGAAGGCATACCGATGCTTATGATCTTTTCTCAATGAAAGAATAGTGTATTTGAATCAGAGACTGACTGATCCGTGGATAAAACTCAGCTCTCGACGGAGTCCGGAGACTCGACAGCCGCTTCGTTCTTAGGTCTTGCGAAATAGTCGCGGTACCGCTCTTTCTTCTCGCCGAGCGGTGCGATTGAAACCGAAGCGATCATTACTCCCGAAATAAGCAAAGCAAGAGAAACACCGTGAATGGTCCTGGTTATACCGAAAATAGTGAACTCTCTTGTACTGACGAGCCATGCGATAGTGCCGGACAAGCCCGCTCCGAGGACGAGAAATATGCGTGAGATCGCGTGAAAAGCGGAAAAAGCTTTTCCCCTGTCCTCATCGGAGATCTTCTCCTGGACCATGGTGACAGCCACAAGGAACATGATGCCGAACGAGGCGCCGAAGAACGCCGCCAGCAGGTAAGCGAGAGGCAGCCACTCAATGAGGGACATGCCCACCATTATCCCGCCCATTGTCAGGAGTGCCATCCGGAGCATATACGGTTTTTCCGCGTGCTTCACAAGAAGCTGAAGAGCGATTACGCCTGTAATCATTCCTATTCCGAAAAGGGCTATGAGAAAACCGAACGCCACATCACTTTTAGCTCCAAGGACTTCCTTTACATAACCTATCCCAACCGCGTAAAGGCTCCCCCCTCCGATGCAGCCGACAGCGGCAGCCACCAGAAGCGAGCGCGCGAACGGGTTTTTCAAAGAAAACATTATTGAACTCTTAACATGCAGGCTGGCCTTCTCCGCTCCGGCCGCTTTCATGTGCGGCGACTTGAGATGCATTTGAGAGAATATCACCGCTGACGTAAAGAAGGTCAGGGTGTCAAAAAGAAAAGCCAGGGCGGTCGGGTTGTCGGCGAGAAAACCGCCGCTGATGAAATGCCTTGTCACCGGGGAAGGCACCGCAAGGAGCGAGAAGAGCACGGCGGCCAGGGGTATCACCGCGTATGTCGTGATCATTGAAAGGGAGTTCGCCATTGTAAGCTCGTCTTTTTTGACCAGGTTCGGGATGCTTGCGTCACGCGCGGCGAGCCAGATGATCGATACGCCTTCAAGAAGGAAGAGAAGCGAGTACAGGCCCCACAGAAAATTGACGAGAGGGATGGCGAGAACGATTGTTCCCCTGATTATGTCGCAGGAGATGAGTATCGTTTTTCTATCCATCCTGTCGCTTATTACCGCGGCAACCGGGCCGCTCAGGAGGGCGGGGATGATTCTGAAAGCGAGCATCCCGCCGACGGCGAGCGACGAGTTGGTCATCTTATAGACCAGCGACATGAGGGCAAGGGTCGCGATCCAGTCGCCGGTGCTGGAGATCAACTGGCCCTGGAAAAGCTTCATGAAGTCTTTATTTTTTGTCAAAGACTTGAAGATGCTCTTTACATCGCCGACCTGTCCCAGCAGGCCGCCTCCATCTGTAACATCCGTTTCCGACACAGTGCCTCCAGCCGAAGAGTATCCGTTCCGGCTCTTATTGTAATGCATTAGGCGGGTTGTCTGCTTACTCTGCCGGTTTATTGTTTAAGATGGCACGCAGGACTGGTATCATCAACATGCAACTTATACTCGAGGATTTAAGCTGAAAACGTCTGGGAAATGCGGAGGAATGAAATGTTTAATCCCGAAAAATTGACGGTCAAAGCCAGGGAAGCACTCGGCCAGGCACAGACAATTGCCCTGTCCCTCGAACACCAGGAGATAGATGTCGAACATCTTCTTTTGTCCCTGGTGGTGCAGCCGGAGGGGGTTGTCGGTTCCCTGCTTCAGAAAGTCGGCGCGAACCTTTCGGTGATAGAGGAAAAGCTGACCGAAGAGTTGAACGGCCGTGCCAAGGTGCATGGGGATATCCGCCAGTTTTTCTCGAGCCGCCTGGACAAGGTGCTTCAGGAATCGGTGCGCATAGCTGATAACCTCAAGGACGAGTATGTCAGTACCGAGCATATACTGATGGCTGTCGTCGACGCGGGGGGGTTTGCGTCGAGACTGCTGGCCGAGCAGGGGATAACCGGCAACAACCTGCTCCAGGCTCTGGTGGATATAAGGGGAACCCAGCGGATAACCGACGAGAACCCCGAAGAAAAATACCAGGCGCTGGAACGTTTCGCCCGCGACCTTACCGCGGAGGCTTCAAGGGGCAGGCTTGACCCTGTCATCGGAAGGGATGATGAGATCAGGAGGGTGATCCAGGTCCTTTCCAGGAGGACGAAAAACAACCCTGTCCTGATCGGAGACCCGGGGGTCGGGAAGACCGCGATCGTGGAAGGCCTCGCTATCCGCATCGTTGACGGCGACGTTCCGGAAGGTCTTAAAGATAAGCGTCTCCTCACGCTGGACATAGGCTCCCTTGTCGCCGGGTCGAAGTACCGGGGTGAGTTTGAAGACAGGTTGAAGGCGGTCCTTAAAGAGGTGGGCAAGTCGGAGGGGGAACTCGTTCTTTTCATCGATGAGCTTCACACCATTGTCGGGGCGGGTGCAGCCGAAGGCGCGGTTGACGCTTCTAATATGCTCAAGCCCGCTCTTGCCAGAGGGGAACTGCACTGTATCGGAGCCACTACGCTTGATGAGTACCGAAAGCATATCGAGAAAGACGCGGCGTTGGAGAGGAGGTTCCAGCCGGTCGTAGTGCGCGAGCCTTCGGTCGAGGACACCATCTCGATACTGCGTGGGCTCAAGGAGCGTTACGAAATACACCATGGCGTGCGTATCCAGGACTCGGCACTGGTCGCCGCGGCGGTATTTTCCGACAGGTATATAACCGACCGCTACCTGCCCGACAAGGCGATAGACCTGATTGATGAGGCAGCCAGTAAGCTGCGCATCGAGATCGACAGTATGCCGGTCGAAGTTGACGAGGTCGAACGCAAGATGAAGCAGCTCGAAATCGAGCGGGAGGCGCTGAAAAAGGAGAAGGACGACGCAAGCCGCGAAAGGCTGGAGAAACTCGAGATGGAGCTTGCCAACCTCAAGGAGGACAGCAGGCACCTGCTCGCCCGCTGGCATAACGAAAAGGAAGCGATCTCAAAGATCAGGGCTTTGAAGGAGCGGATAGAAGAACTGAAGCTTGAGGAGCAGAAGGCCGAGCGTGAAGGCAACCTCGAAAAGGCCGCGGAAATAAAGTACAACTCGATCATACAGGCGGAAAAAGAGATGGACGAGGAAAACAGCCGTTTGATGGAGCTTCAAAAAGAGAGCAAGATGCTCAAGGAAGAAGTCGATGAGGAAGATGTCGCCGAGGTGGTGGCGAAATGGACTGGAATTCCGGTATCCCGCCTGATGGAGGGTGAGGTAGAAAAACTGGTCACCATGGAGGACCGGCTCAGGAAGCGGGTTGTTGGCCAGGATGAGGCCATAAACACTGTCTCAAACGCTATCAGGAGAGCCCGCGCCGGGCTTCAGGACCCGAACCGTCCGATCGGATCGTTCATCTTTCTCGGGCCTACCGGGGTGGGTAAGACTGAACTTGCGAGGGCGCTTGCGGAGTTCCTTTTTGACGACGAGAAGGCGATGGTCCGCATGGATATGAGCGAGTACATGGAAAAGCACACCGTTTCCAGGCTTATCGGGGCGCCGCCGGGTTACGTTGGTTATGAAGAGGGAGGACAGCTTACCGAGGCTGTGCGGAGAAGGCCTTACACAGTTATATTGCTTGATGAGATAGAAAAGGCCCATGAAGATGTATTCAACATTTTACTTCAGATAATGGATGAAGGCAGGCTCACCGACGGGCACGGCCGGACCGTCGATTTCAAGAACGCGGTCTTGATAATGACGTCAAACCTGGGAAGTCAGGCTTATAACCCGGGTGATGAAAACGCGCGCGAGCAAATTGAGATGCGTGTTCAGGAGGCTCTTCAGCAGCGGTTCAGGCCGGAGTTCATAAACCGCGTGGATGAGATCCTGATCTTTAATCCGCTGAGCAGGGAAGATATACGAAAGATCGTGGATATCCAGATCGGGCTGCTGAGCAAGAGGCTGAAGGACCGAAAAATAGATATCCGGCTCACCGACGGGGCGAAGGAGCTCCTGGCCGGGAAGGGGTTTGATCCGGTCTACGGCGCGAGGCCGCTCAAGCGCGTAATCCAGAGGGACATCCAGGATGTGCTCGCCATGAAGATACTGGATGGTGAGGTAAAAGAGAGCGAAACGCTTGAAGTCGGCGCTGAAGATCGAGATCTGGAGTTTAAAGTCGTGGAGCAAGCTACCTGAGGCGCCTGGTGATAAACGGCAGAAGCATTGTCAGACACATGTAGCCTGAAAGCAGAACCAGCGCCGAGATATGCAGAGGGATTACCCATCTGAAGCTCGGGATCAGGATAGTAATTCCGGTAGCCAGCGCAAAGATAAGCAGAAGGGCGGTTATCTGGTTGCGCCGCGTTTCCATCAGGTTACTGTTTCTGTCTGATGGATAAGGGATAAACTCGTCGTCGCCTTTATTGTCGCTGGAATCAAAGGTTCCGTGCCGGACATAAGGCTCAGGATTTCTTTCCCCCGGCGGGCTGTAGTTATAGCGCCCGGTTTTAAAATTATCGGTGCTGACAGCTAATGCCACCATCTCCTTATGAAAGTCCGAGATCGTGTTTATCGGGGAGTTTACCTCATAGTTTCTGATCAGTTCAGGTACAAACAGCCAGACTGCAATTACTGCTACCAGTAAAAGTAGAAAGAACTCCATACCGGCCCCCCGGCACCTCAGAGACACTATATATTGTTACTTTGGATATCCTAGCACACTATATAACGACCGGCAAGGGTTGTTTGGTAAAAAAAGGGCCTTTTGGAAGGCGTTGGAATTATGAAAACTTCGAAAAACCGTGTTGTTAAAAGGATCAAGTAGTGTTTCCCATGTTAATAATTACTATTAAATATTTTAAAAACTAGTAGTATTTAACATGTTAATATTAGTAATTACAGTTTATATTGATAAATATGTTGTCCGGAAGGACTGTAAACATTTTTATGGTGTTTTTCGTCTTACAGTTTAAAGCCGAGCGAGCGAGTGCCAACGACGGGCACCATGGCTTATCATGGCGCGCATGCCGGTGGCGAACATATAAAAGTAATAGAGGACACAAATGAAGGGCAGGATTGAGCGCAAACCTGAATATCCGGTATCGGGACTTGCGGTCGATATCATCTGCGGACTCGGAGAGAAACTCGAGCGGTCGGCGCAACTTACCTCCGGTAGAGAGGAAAAGAAGACGTGATTCAGTATAGAAATATTGGTAAATAACATTAAGCGGCAACTTGTAAGCTTGAATAGTCTCGACAGAGGTGAGATAAGTGGATAGGGGCATAACCATAAAAGAGCAGAACTACCAGCCGATCTTATGCGCAAGGTTCAAGGCTACATTGAGCGATATCGGTGAGAACCTGGGCTCAGCTTACAGTGATATTTTTTCAAGTCTTTCAAAGAGGGGCGAGTTTCCCAGCGGGCCGCCTTTCGCCCTCTATTTGACTGAGGAATTCGAGGAAAGAGACCTGAATGTTGAGGCTTGTGTGCCGACAGCGGGCATCCTTCCTGATGACGGGGAGCTCAAGGGAAAGGGCCTGAGTGGAGGACTGAGCGCTTCGATAGTACATATGGGGGCTTACGATACAATCGGTGATTCTTATAAAGAACTTATAACCTGGATAGGTTCGCATGGATTCAAGTCCAGGGGCGAGTGGCGGGAAATTTACCTGGTCGGACCGAGTGACGTAAGCGATCCCGGTGATTACCGTACGGAGATAGTCTGCAGGATAACCAAACCCGGCGCCTGAAATCGTTGGTATTTGCTTTAAACGGAAGGGATCGCAGTGCGGAAGGAAAGTTGTAAGGGAATTCCGTAATGTTTATCATATAAATCTGTGTTGTTGTCAAATTTAGATAAATTTAGATATAGGTGTGTGGCATGGGAAAGCATTCCGCTAGAGGGGTTTCATATTGGGAGGCGAGAAGCCGAAGGAAAGATCTGCGAAACAGGTCTAAGGCACCCGGGAACAGTGGGCCGGTGAGATTGCGCTGGATGGTGTTCGTGTTTGTCTTCGGTCTGGTTGCCGGAGCTTCTGTCGGTTATTTCTATAAGCCGATAGCAAAAGCAGGCGCAGAGTTGTACCTTTCTTTCAAGTCGCGGCAGTGGCAGGTTGATAAAAAAGAGAATAAAGAGGTTGAGGAAAGCCTTACCCCCGTTTCGGAAGATCCTGATAAAAGCGTCAATATACTGGTGCTCGGAAGTGATGAGGGCAGCAACAAGGGTGAAACAGGTTACTGCCGCAGTGATGTGATGATGCTTGTCTGCCTCCAGGAGCGTGACAAGAAAGCGGTTGTTATTTCTGTTCCGCGTGACACAAAGGTGAGCCTTTCCGGTCACGGCACCAACAAGATCAATGCGGCGCACTCCTACGACGGCCCGTCGGGCGCGATAGCCGCGGTCAGCAATCTTCTGGGCCTTGACGTTCACCATTATATAAGTATGAACTTTGAAGGGTTTCAGCAGATTGTGAACGCCCTTGGAGGTGTGCCGGTGCACCTCGAGAAACCGATTAACGACGAACACTCCGGTTATCTGCCGGCAGGGGACTTGCTTCTGGACGGCGAGCAGGCGCTGGTGATCGTAAGAAGCCGGAAACTGCCTGGTGGTGATATCGACCGCATAAAGAGCCAGCAGGGGTTCCTGAAAGCTCTTATTAACAAGGCCGCTGGAATGGCTGATGTATGGAAGGCCAAACAGATGGTGGACATCGTCGCATCAACATGCAAAATGGACTTCTCGGCGGGCCAGCTTCTGACTCTTGCAGAAGAGCTCAGAGGATTTACCCTCGAGAACGTGCAGTTCATTACTGTTCCCGGCGTGGCGAAGAACATCGGAGGGGCAAGTTACTTTGTCGCGGACGAGGAGTTGATACCTTCGATCGCCCAGGAGGTAAACCTGACCAACCAGCTGTCCCCCGAGCTGATGGTGAAGATTAATAACGCGAGTATCCTCGATCCCAACAACGAGAGGGTGCAGACCCTTAATGCTCCCGATGCCGACGTGATTACGGTACTTGGAACCGGGAAGAGCACTACTGCGGCAGTACCCACCGTCGCCGCTCAATTAAGGTTGCTGGGCCATACCGAGGTACATGAAGGAAAGGCAAACAGCCCCCATGGGACGACGACGATCTACTTCAGGGGGGAAGCGAAGGATATGGCGGCCGACCTCAAGAACTCAATTCCTGAATTCAAGAACGCGGACCTGGTGCAGGACCATGAAGTAGCGGTGGATTATAACTCACCGATAGTCGTAGTGCTCGGGACCGCTTTCCAGGCACCGCCCCTTGTTTCAATATACGGCAGGGTCATGATACCTTCGGTAGATTTTGAGAATCTTGGAAAGAAAGTCAATTCGATAGGATAACTGGAATACGCCTGCTGCGTTGGTTTTCCATCGATCCTGCAAACAAGACAACCTATTAATGTGCTTTTTTTTCACTTCCAAGAGGGCACAGGGAGATCGATATTTCACCTGTGTACTCCGCCAGCGCCAGAAGCTCTACTTCCCCGGGGGTTACAAGAAGGGTGATCTTATCGATAACACCCGCGCTTGAATCGTCGCTGATCATGGATACGGTGTCACCAACACTTATTACATACCGGTCATGCAGAATTGTCGTTGTTTGCGCGGGGTCGCCAGAGGTTGAGAGCACGTCAACCCTGTCTCCCGGCCGAAGGTCGGCAGCCGACCCTGACGCCCGCCCCGGTTGGAGCGTATACGCCCGCAGTTCGGGCGGGATCTTTGAAGCAAGCGCGTTTGAACCTTCGCCGCCGGTTACGGACGAACTCAGGAAAGGCTCGCCTTTTCCGATAAAGCGAAGCGACCGCGCGCCCTCGATATCTCTGCTTGATTCCATACTTCCGGGGACCATATATTTCTCGGGAATCTTCTTCGCGGCTATGTCGCTTTTCTTTATAACTGCGCCCATTTCTATGTCTCTGGAGGCTACCGGTATGCGGAGTACGGGGCCCGAGTCATCACCGTTGAAAGCCCTGGATATATAACCGAGCAGAAGCAATCCGGCAAGAACAGCGAAGACGATTCCAAGCGCACTGTTCAATCCGGGATGTGACCCGAGGAACTCCCTGATTCTCAAACCGCCTCCCTTCCGGTTTACCATAGCAAGCAAATTATAAAGCGAAGCAAGCTGACTGTCAACTGATATTCGGGGTTGAAAAAAAGACCCGGGGAATCTAACTCCCCCCATCAGACGGGGTCTGTCAGGCCTCGTCTGATGGGGCAATCCCGGTCCTGGATAGAACCGGGCTGAATGGAGTAAATTACAAACTCCATGAAGATTGTGTCGGGACTCTCAGTCCCGCATGTGGTTTGGCTTAGTCCGCACCGGAGGGTACGGACCACAAAAAAAGGGGAGATCGGCTCGGGTACGGACCTCCACAGAAAAGAAACCGTTTCGGCGCGACGCCCCCCTCCCTTTGTGGCGGGACTCTCAGTCCCGCAGGCCGAAAGCATGACCGGTGCCAGACGAAAGTCTGGGCGGGGCTAAACACCTTTTATGTCACAGGGTGCTGCTAATATCCTTCATATGAAACTATTGTTTAAAGTGTGTTCGCTTCTAATGTTCATATCGGTAGCGGCGATCGAGTCGCCGGGGTTATGGTGGATTATAGCTTCAGGTATTTTCATCAGTTCCATGGCGGGAATCGCTTACTGGGCGGATAGACTCGACTACTCCCCGGGTTCGGACAGAAGGATGAACTCAACGGTGAAGTCGTCGAGGTCCATGTAAAGGAGCCTGCCCCGCAGTCCGGCGCCTTTTCCTGACAGAATACCTACTGCCTCATGAACCTGTATCGACGCTACAATTGCCGGGGTGGTTGCCGGGTTGCCGGTCTCCAGTTCAATCCCTCTGGATTTGCCGACGCCGGCGGAGGGTCCCATGAAGCTCCCCAGTCCCGGATCGCCGGGGAAGACTGTGGTGGCTTGGAGGTAGTCGCCTGCGATGGCGCCATGAACCATCACCTTTCCGAGTTCGCCGCACAGGGCTTCCAGTTCAAGGCGATCGTCTATATTGTCGAGTGCGTCGATTACCAGGTCGGCTGATTTCACCGGTTCCCTCAAGTTATCCCGCCCTCCCTCGGCCCGAAGGGCGAAAGCTTCGACATCGCAGTTGATCTCCTCGAGCTTGTCGCGCACTACTTCCGCTTTCGGCTTACCAAGGGTTTTTTCGGACGCAAAGTCCTGGCGGTTAAGATTTGACGCGTCGAACACATCGGGATCGACAAGTGTGATTCTGCCTGCACCCATTCGTGCAAGCAACTCGGCGGCTCTGCCTCCGATTCCCCCGGCGCCTACGATCAGAACCGCCGAGTCGAGCAGGTTCGCCTGGCCTTCCGCTCCTATCGTACCGATATTTCTGGAATACCTGGCGGGAATGATTTCATTTCGCAGCGCTGTTATGCTTATCCGGGCGGTTGAGGTTTCATAAAAACGGGCGAGTTCCTTTATCGACTCGAGAGAAACGCAAAGGCATTCATGTGAGCCTGTTCTGCTCAAGACAGCCTTTTTCTTCAGTTCGGCGATGAGTTCTTCCTGAAATTTTTCTGTCATTTCTTCTGGAGCTTCATCCTCATGTCGAAGTAGTTCAGAAGTTCCTGCTTTGAGAGTATCCCCAATATATCATCTTCTTTTACGATAAGTATGAAATCGTTGAAACTTTTCATACTCTTCATGGCCTCGGTAAGGGGCGTGCCCGGCGGCACTGTCTTTTCAACCGGTATGGGTTTGGATATTCTTCCAGCGTTCAACAGGTCCCATTCCGCGGAGGCCACTCCTTCGAGGTCCTTTTCGGAGACTATACCCGTAACCGATCCGCCGACTGCAACCGGAAGGACTGGAAGCCTGTATGGCCCGAAATACTGGAGTCGAAGGTTGGTTAGGGTCGTTTCGGCATCCACGACCGGAACGTCGGTGAACATGATGTCGTCGACTTTCGTATCGGCGGCGGCAAGGTTGTAGAGGGTCTGCTTGTAACTGGCGTTCGCAAGCAGGTATAGAAAAACCCCGAGGAATATCAGCCATATTCCGGCCACTGTGAAATTCGCGAACAGAAGATACAGGCCACCGGCGGTCATGACGACAGCCAGTCCTTTGCCGACTATGGTGGATATTCTGGTGGACCTCTTGAGGTCACCGGTCTTTTTCCATATGATCGCGCGGAGAATCCTTCCACCGTCCATTGGAAAGCCGGGCAACAGGTTAAATATTCCGACCGCGATGTTCAACTCCACCAGGGAGCGCAGGGGAAGCAGTATTACGGTTGAAAGGTCAAGATAGCTGGCAAGGAACAGCAGGCCGAAAAAAAGCCCCGCGATTACAAAAGATGCACCGGGGCCGGCCGCCGCCATCTTAAACTCCGATCCGGGATCGGGAACTTCGCCGCTCATCTCCGCTACCCCGCCGAACAGAAATAGCGTGATGCGTTTAACTTCAACCCCGTGCCGCTTTGCGACCAGGCTGTGGGACAGTTCATGTGCTATCAGGCATACGAAGAACAGCGCTGCGGTTACGGTGCCAGCCGCCCAGGGCCAGATTCCGCCGGGAAATGGTTGATTGAAGCCGCCGGGATCGGTGCTGTAAGTTCTGAACAGCTCACCGAAAGATATTGCGAGAAGAAAAAGGATGAGTACCCATGTAATATTAATAACTATGTCGATACCGAATATGCGGCCGATCTTGAAACCGGAAGATGGCAACGGCACTATCTCCTGTCCTGGCTAGAAGCGAGTCAGTTCCTTCAGCTCTTCGTAACGCTTTTTTATCTCATCCCACGTGAGTGACGACATTCTTTCGACGCTGAACTGCTCCACGCAATATGAAGCCATCACAGTGCCGTACATAACGGCCTGCCTTACTGCGGACTCACCGGTCTCTCCCGATTTCGCCAGGTAACCCATGAAACCTCCTGCAAACGAGTCCCCCGCCCCGGTGGGGTCGAAAACCGATTCTAGGGGGTAGGCGGGTGCGCTGAAGACCTTTGCGCCGGTGAAAAGAAGGGCTCCATGCTCCCCTTTCTTCACGATTATGGAATCCGGCCCTCCCATTTCCCGTATTTTACGGGCGGCCTTGATCAGGTTCGGCTCGCCGGCGAGTTCCCGGCACTCTGAATCGTTGAGCACCATAATGTCTACGCGGCTCATCATTTCGAGGAGCTCCACTCTTTTTCCCTCGATCCAGAAGTTCATGGTGTCGCAGGCGGTAAGCCGGGGGTTTTCGACCTGGTCAAGAACGGAGAGCTGCAGCATGGGGTCGATATTAGCGAGGAAAACCAGTTCGGTGTTCGAAAGCCTTTCGGGAATCTTCGGGTCGAACTTCTCGAGTACGTTCAACCTGGTTTCGAGTGTTTCCCTTTCGTTGAGGTCATAGCCGTATTCACCGGACCACCTGAAGGTTTCACCATCGAGGATGGAAACCGCGGAGGTGTCGATGCCCCTTTCCTCGAGGTACTTAAGATGCCCGGGAGGGAAATCCTGCCCGACCACCGCCACGATGGCGACATCAGTAAAAAATGACGCCGCCAGTGAAAAATAGGTGGCGGAGCCGCCGAGTGCATCCCTGGCTTCCCCGAAAGGAGTTTTTACATCGTCCAGTGCAACCGTTCCAACAACTATTATTCCCACTCGTTCTCTCCCAGTTCTAATTATTCCGACGGAATCCATTTGTCTACTAACACCCGGAGTTCCCGCAAGGTGCCCTCATTCATCATTTCTCTGGCGGTGACGATCGCACCTCCAAGCGCGTCTCTGCACATGCAGTTCCTTTCACGCGGTATCCTGGTTATTACATCTTTGACTATTTCCCTGGCCGCGTCCGCGTTCTTCATGAGGTTCTCGATGATCAGGTCGCCGGTGACGTCTTCCGCGTCCTCTTTCCAGACGTCGTAGTCGGTGACCAGGGCGAGGGACGCGTAACAGATCTCCGCTTCCCTGCACAGCTTGGCTTCGGTCGCGCCGGTCATGCCGATTATGTCGACACCCCAGCTTCTGTAGATTTTCGATTCCGCCCTTGTGGAGAACGCGGGGCCGTCGATACAGATATAGGTGCCCCCCATGTGGACCGTTACATCCGCTTTCCCGCAGCTTTCATGAAGCGCCTCGCTCAGGACCGGGCAGACGGGGTCCGCGAAGTTAACGTGTACCGCCGGGGAACCGGTGAAGAAACTGCAGGCCCTCCTCCGGGTATTATCATAAAACTGGTCGGGGATCACGATATCACGCGGGCGGTACTTCTCTTTCATGCTCCCCACGGCGCTGATAGAGATCAGGGTGTCAACGCCCAGGGCTTTAAAGCCGTAAATATTAGCCCTGAAGTTCACGCCGGGAGCGGGGTAACGGTGTCCCCGGCCGTGGCGCGGGTGGAAAATTACTTCAGTCCCTTCGAGAATTCCCCTGAAGTAGAGGTCGGACGGCTCCCCGAAGGGGGTCTCAACTGCTATTTCTTCAATTATATGAAGACCGGGGATTTCGTAGATTCCCGTACCGCCTGTAATGCCGATAAATGTCTTATTCTCATTGTCCATTTGAACCTCCAGAGCCAGTCACGAAACAAGGACGCGCGCGCATAGACTATCTTAATGGAAAGTGGGCATAAACAGTGATTAATCTTGCCGCAATCAAGGGGAACGGGTCAAGATGCCTTTTTTGTGGGCTTATCCGATTTTTCGCCGGAGGCCTTTACGGGCTTGTCGCTTTTCTTGTCCTTCGGGGCCTCGTCGGACTTTTTCTCTTCCGGTTTCGTTTCCTTGGTCTGGGGCATCCTTGATTCGTTGCTGCTGTTCCTCGCGTCGGTAGCGTAGAATCCCGAACCCTTGAATACTATTCCCACAGGGTGAAACACCCGGCGCACCTCTCCGCCGCAGTATTTGCAAGACTCCACCGAATCGTTGATACCGTGGGTCTCCTCGAAGCTCCTGTTGCATTTTTTACACTTGTATTCGTATCTCGGCACGTCAATAACCTCTCACGTATTTTGATCGGAAAAAAGTGAAAAAACTAAAATTTCCTGGTCAATCGTGGCCCTTCCGGGAGCAGTAAAATAATACTACACAGTTTCTACCGGTTCAATGTCATGCCCACACGGCATGAAAAATACAAGGCATTCTTGAACAGTATAAAGTAATATTAGTTATAGTAAACAGCATTTATCGGGATCTCTTCAACAGAGAGGTCAGGCAGGGGAGCGGTGATACCTGGTGTCCCGGGGGAAAATACTGCTGGCGGATGATAACAAACTTGTAGTAAAGGTGACTTCCGCGATACTTGAAAGCGCCGACTATGAGGTTATCGTCGCGTGGGACGGCATGGAGGCGATCAACAAGGCCTACATCGAGCAGCCCGACCTCGTTATTCTCGACATAGAGATGCCCAAGATAAACGGGTACCAGGTCTGCCGCTTGTTGAAGGACGACGAACTCACATGCGAAATCCCGATAATAATGCTTACCGGAAAAGACCATAAAGCTGACATGTTCTGGGGGATGAAGACCGGTGCGGACCGTTATATCACCAAAGGTTTCAAGCCCGAGCAGCTCTTATCAGCCATCAGCGAGCAGTTCGAGAAAATAAACGAGGAAGAACGTGAAACAAAGAAGAGCGATATCCCGGCCAAGATGATAAAGGAAGAGGGCGTGCTGAGCCGGACGATCGATCTCCTTGACTCCAAGCTTTTCGCGTCGACACTCTTAAATGAACTGAGCGGTCTCTTGAGTTCGCAGGAGGACTACAGGGAAACGATATGGTCGGCTATGGAGGTGCTGTCCCATGTGATCGAAAGCACCCTCGAAATTGTAGTCCTGTTTTCCGAGGGTGAGATGGTGGTGCGGGTCAACGGCAAGATTAACAGAGCGGCACTGGAGAACATCAAAAGCGAAGTGCTCGAACTCGCCGACAGCTACGGGCTGGAGCCGGAAACACACCGAAAGATATCGGTAACCGTACAGGGAGAAGACAGAATCATCGAAGACGGAGAGGGTGAAGAGCCGGACGGTTTTTCCACCGTGCATATACCGATGCTTTCCCGCAGGGCGGTGATCGGAGTGCTTGCCGTTTCAAACCCCAGAAGTTCGGTCTTTATAAGGGAAGCCGAGTCGATATTAAAGATGGTGCAGAACCAGGTTACGATTGTGATCGACAACGCGCGGCTTTATGAGGCCGCCCGGCAACTCGCCATCACCGACGGGCTGACCAGGATCTATAACCACCGGTTTTTCCAGGAGCTTTTCGAGAAGGAGTTCAAGAGGGCCAACCGGTACAATACTATATTCAGTTTCATCATGCTCGATATCGACCGTTTCAAGAGGATCAACGATACCTATGGACACCTGTGCGGCGATGAGATACTAAAAGACCTCGCCCGGCTTATAAAGCACTGCCTGCGGTCAGTCGATATCGTCGCGAGGTATGGCGGCGAGGAGTTCGCCATACTGTTGCCTGAGACCAATGCGCCGGAGGCTTTCCAGACCGCCGAGAGAATACGCAGAGCGGTCGAAGAGTTTGTGTTCATGGGTAACGGCAATACCGAGAAAGGTCTTAAGATTACGGTCAGCCAGGGCGTCACCACCTATCCCTCCGGCGGGGTGGACGACCGTTTCGATGTGATCGCCAAAGCGGATGAAGCAATGTACAGGGCGAAGGACGCCGGCAGAAACAAGGTAATGGCCGCCGAATGACGATCCCCTGTCAGGCTCAACTTCTAAGCTTTACTTTAAGGGTATGCAAAAGCCCGGTTTCGAATTTCCCGCCTTGAAGTTTCAGGGAGGACTTTTTCGCTTTCAGCCGTAAAAGTCTAAGACCAAAGAGAAAAGGATAATAAGATAGTTGCGGCCTTAAGACGAACCTCCTGGGTTGAATAAAATGAAGCTGAATAAGAGAGTTCCGATTATTGCGATAGTAGTAGTTTCAGTTATTTTGCCCTGGGCCGCGGCCGCTAATGCGTCATTCTTTTTAAAGCGGGACCGGGACATTATTATCCGATTAACCTGGGATTCCGATGTGGACCTGGATCTCCACGTTACGGGTCTTGATCCGGATGGTGAAAGGTTTCATATCTGCTACCGGAACAGGCTGGGGCACGGTTGTGAGTATGAAAAGGACGCTGCCCGGGGTGGCAAAGCCGAAACGGTAATGATTGCGGACTGGAATCACGGGCCGTACCAGGTTTATGTGCACGACTATTCCAGCAGAGAAATCGGAGGAAGCGAAGTTCTGGCCTGCTCCGGGGCGACGGTGAAGATATTTGAAGGCGCGGAACTCAAGCACGTCTTTGCCGTCCCTCAAGACCGTTATGGAAACCTCTGGGGTGTTTGCGCGCTTTACGGGGGTGTCGTTACGCTTATAAACGAAATGACTTTTGAGGACAAGCCCGGCCTGGTGGGAAGAGACCCCTTGAGCACTCTGCTGCCGGGGGATATTATAATGGGCACCCCGCCGGACACCAATATTCCAACCAGGTGGAGCCATGTTGCCATGTATGTGGGAGATGGAAGGGTCGTCGAAGCTTACGGCACGTCCATCCCGGTCGAGTCTTTTTCCATTGAGGACTGGAAATATCCCGGAATGTCATACGCTTCCTACTACAGGGTGACATCCGCGGACGACGGCATACGCGCGAAAGCCATCCGGTTTGTCGAGAGGCAGGTGAAAATGGAGGCGCCTTACGATATCGGGTTTCATTCGAAGCAGGCTGATGGCGGTTCCTGGTACTGCACCGAACTTGTCTGGGCCGCGTATATGCACGCCAGCGACGGGGCTATAAACATTGAACAGTCGCCCGACCCTCTCGGGGTATATCCGTGGGAAATCGAACATAGCGGTGAGACCGCACTGGTCGGAGGCCATTACGAGGAATCACCGAACCGCAACTGGCTGCAGATGGGTTACGTGGGTCTGAAAAGGCTCTTCCAGTATGTACTGGTGCCGGCGGGCGGAAAGTTGATCGTGTCCTTTGCGGATATTAGTGATAAACCCGCGTTTATCCTCTTTTTCTTCCTATGCTTCAGTGTGATATATGTTGAAAGAAAAAAGGGGCCTTTCGAAACTATCCCCGATGCCTTCGTATCATCGAGATACACAATGGCGGGTTTTCGGTTCCGTAAATCGAAGTACGCGCCTTGCTCCACGGAAGAGGGTTAACAGTCACAGTGTTGATTGAAGGCCGCGCGGGAAGATCTTCCGGCCTATGCATTTCATGTATAATTCAACGCATATCAGTCGGAGGTACTTCTCTTGAAGAAAATATCAAAGGGCGCGCTTGAACTTATAGGCAATACTCCTCTCGTGGAGATAAAGAAGCTGAACCCCAATCCGGATGTGACGATACTGGCAAAGCTGGAAGGGTTCAATCCGTGCAGTTCCGTCAAGGACAGGATAGCCCTTTGCATGATAGAAGGCGCTGAGAGGCGGGGGGAGTTGACGCCGGGGAAAGTAATCCTTGAACCGACCAGCGGCAACACCGGGATCGGGCTCGCCATGGTCAGCTGTGTCAAGAGCTACGAACTGAAAATAGTAATGCCTGAAACCATGAGCGTCGAGCGCCGGCAGGTGCTGAAAGCATTTGGGGCGGAACTGGTGGTGACTCCCGGCGAAGAGGGAATGAACGGGGCGATTGAGGTGGCGCGGGCAATGGCCGAGGATGACAAGTATTACATGCCGGACCAGTTCGCCAATGAGGACAACGTATTGGCGCACTACGAGGGTACCGGTCAGGAGATACTGGAGGCTACTGGCGGGGTGGACGTCTTCGTGGCGGGCATCGGCACCGGCGGGACGATAATGGGGGTATCCAGAAAGCTTCGCGAAAGGGACCCCGGTCTCAAGGTTGTGGCTGTCGAACCTTTCCCGAACTCTCGGATACAGGGCCTCAGGAACCTTGGCGATTATGTTCCCCCTATAGTCGATATCTCCACTTTCAACGAGAAAGTAAATGTTGACGACAGGTCTTCGTTCAGGATGTCCAGGCAGCTTGTCAATGAGGAAGGCCTGTTTGTGGGAATATCGAGCGGGGCCGCAATGTGCGAGGCTTATCACCAGGCTTCAAAGCTGGAGGCCGGTACCATAGTGGTGGTGTTCCCCGACAGGGGCGACCGGTACCTCTCGACCGAGTGTTTCAGCCATCAGCGCAACGACGTTCCTGTTCAGGATATATAAAACCGGCAGTGTCCCATGTTTCGTAATACACCGGCATCATTGAAGACGGCACCGGTCAAACCATACTGATTCCAACTCCTGACTCCTGAATTCTAAATTCCTGTCCCCCTCCCATTTTCTCTTGACGGTGTGCCTGCTTTGCTATATTATTCAAGCAGAGCAACCATGTATAACAAGGCAGATTACGGCAAGACGGAAACTTACGAACTTTCGGGCACCCTGTCGGCCGACGGCTGGGGTGAGCTTCATCATGCCAGGTACCTGCCGCACCAGCGGCAGCTGCTGGTGAGAATACTTACGGAGAAACTTTCCGCCGTTGCGGGTGCATGGGAACTCCTGCGGGGTGAACTGCGTGCCTGGGCAAGGGTAAAACATTCCGGGATACTCCAGGTCCTGGACTGGGGGAAGATCGGCGAAAGGTACTATTTTGCAACCGAGATGCCTGACGGAGACGCCCTGGAAACGTTAATAACCTGGGATAAGGGTGTTGATTATCCGGAACACGTATTCATAAACATACTCAAGAGTGTAGAGGCGGCAAGGAACTGGGGAGTACTGCACCTTGGCCTGAACCTGAATAACATCTGGCTGTCTGAGCAGGGCGGGATACAGGTGGGTGAATACGGTCTATGGTATGTAACGCGTGAATACCCGGGGATCGGCGAGGAGAACGGGTTGTTTATGGCTCCTGAGCAGAGAGGTGCGGGGCGGGTCAGTGCCGCGACGGACGTTTACTCTCTTGCCCTGGTATTCATTTCACTGAAGTACGGCATGGAAGTTACGCAAGAGGTGGCCGGCGGGGCGGCGCTTCCGGAAGATCTCGGCGATTTAAAACCGGTTGTCACAAGGTGTCTCGATAAACAGCCGCTGGCGCGTTACAGGTCAGCCGGGGAACTGGCCGCTGAACTGGGACTCAACCCGGCCGACTGGACAAGGGAAGAGTTCAGGGACTGCCCGATCTGCAGTCTGCGCGACGAGATAATGAATAAGCGAAGCCAGGGGAGCGACAGCCCGGCAGTTGAGCAGGAAGTACGGGGGAAGCTAGAGACTGTAATCTGGATAACCGTCGGGGTGATGGCCGCCGTAGTGGCGGTTCTCTGGCTACTCGCTGTCTGGTAGAGGGTCGAAGCGGATGTTCCTTTGAGAAAAACAGGCAAGCTCGAGGTAACCCGATTTTCTCATGAGCTTAAAGGCTTCGTCCAGGTCGCGCCCTACGTCTTCAGGCCGGTGCGCGTCGGAACCGTACGTAACAGGCACGCCGAGTTCGGCGCCGATGCGGACGAAATCGGGCTCGGGATACATCTCGCGTACCTGCCACCGGAGCCCGGCGGTATTGATTTCGTAGCACATGCCCGCGTCCCTGATTTTACCGAGAAGATCCCTGTAATAGGGCTTCAGGTCTATCGTTGCGCGAATGTTGAACTTTTTGACGAGGTCGGGGTGGCTTACCACATTGAAGAGTCCGGTGTCGACCATCGACTCCTGGGTGCGGAAGTATTTTATGTAAAGTTCGTTGATGTCGACTTCATCGTACCGATCCATCTCTCCGGGGTCGTCGAAAATCCAGTCACCAAGAACATGAACCGAGCCGATCACATAGTCAAAGGGATACGCGTCTATCATTTCTGCGACCTTTTCAAGCGTAGAGGGGTGGTAATCAGCTTCGATTCCGAGCAGGATACCCAGGTCTTTTTTATAGCGTTCCCGGAGTCCGAGCACCTCGTCAATATAGCGGGGCAGTTCATCTTCGCTCATCGAAAGGGAGGGATCGTCCCTGAACAGCATCGGGAGGTGGTCGGCGAAACCGATCCGTGAACAACCTTTCTCAATAGCTGATTCAACGTATTCCTTCATCGAGCCGCTGGCGTGCCCGCATAAATGTGTGTGTATATGGTAATCGACCTTCATCTACTGCCCCTCGCCGAGTTTTTCCAGCAGGCTCGCTTTTGCTTTAAGAAACTCTTCCTCTGTAATAACCCCTTCCCTGTTGAGGTTTGCCAGACGCTCCAACTGGTTAACGATCTCCGAATAGAAAGGTTCCCTTTCCGGGGGAATCAACTCCAACTCTTTTGTGGGTTGGATCTTATTTATTTCCCTGGCTACCTCCTGGGCCAGGACTCCACGGGCCGCTTCGCCGGAGTCGGCTGCGCTAAGGTTGACCTGCTTCAGGATCTGCTTCTTGAGTTCCTCGGGCCGGGGCATATGAAAGAGTGGAAACCGCTCCCTGCTTACAAGTTCGATAATCAGATCTCCATATCCCAGGATGCGGTCGAAAATCAGCTGTGAAGTGGAAATGTCCGACACTTTCGACAGGGGTGTTTCCCGGGACTCCCTGTGAAGGAAACCCGACCTGTATATCAGGCGTTCGTTGGTCAGCACGAAATTAACCCTTGACCACGCCGCGATTCTGGCGAGCAGGACCAGCGCCAGTGCCGCAAGGAAGATCAGACATGCTATAACGGTCCAGGTCTCCCTGAAAAAAGATACCGAGCTGATAAGACCCACCCACAGGAGCAGAAAGAAGAGCAGCAGAAACCCCCGCCCGAAGAGAACAACGGGGTGGTGGTGGACGTCAAATATTATCAACTCGTCTTCAGAAAGCAGGGATTCCGGGTATTTCATTTTCATCCTCCCGTCTAAAAATGTTACCAGAAGACGGAGCTAAACGAAAAAGCAGAGCTGAAAGCAGGGTAATAAAACTGTTGCTGTCGAAAGATTAATGAGGTCGGGACGGGCCGTTGACCGGGTTCCGGTCAGCAACCTGGAGCTGTCATGAGTGCCGGTTTTTTGACCGGGTTTTTAAAGTCCTGCCAGTATCGTAAACTTGGAACGGCTGTTTCAACAGACAAATATTGGATTTGGTGGCTGAGAAGATGATATGGAAAAGAAGAAATAGAAAATTATACCTCGATGGGGACAGGCCCAGGATACATCGCGGCCGAAAGAGCCGCTGGAAGACGGTCTTGAAGTGGGGATCCCTCGGTCTCGCGGTCTTGCTGTTTACTCTGTTCGTCGTGACGTTCATATGGCTCAAGTCAAAAGAGTCAAGGATGAAAATTTCAGGTGTTGAGGACACTCTTGATAACAGAAAAAAAGGAGAGCCCGTGAACACGCTCGTGCTGGGTGTGGACAGGGGTAGCGTGCCGGGAGAGGACGAGGAAGCATGCCGGTCGGACATTATGATGCTGGTAAGCGTTGACTCCTCCAGCGGAAAGGCGGCGGTGATATCTATTCCAAGAGACACCCGGGTTACGGTTCCGGGAAAAGACGGCTACCAGAAGATTAACGCAGCGCATGCGATCGGCGGCCCGGAACTGGCGATAAAGACGGTAAAAGAGTTTACCGGCCTCGACATCAACCATTACGCGATAATTGATTTTGAGGGCTTCAGGCATATCGTGGATGCCATCGGCGGGGTGCCGATGCATATCGATGTCGCTATCCACGACAAGTACGCAGGCGACCTCGAGGCGGGAGACCGGCTCCTGGACGGAAACATGGCCTTGACACTGGTCAGGGCGCGCCATGATGTAGACGCCGTGCCGGCAGGCGACTTGAGCCGGGTTCAGAACCAGAGGAAGTTCATTCAGGCCATGCTTTCAGAACTGGCGGGTGAGCGGAGCCCCTTCAAGATCAAGAAGATTATCGATGCGGCATCGGAAAACGTAAAGACCGACCTCTCCTTTTTGGAGATGCTGTCGTTGGGAAGACAGCTCCGGGGGGGCGAGGACCGGGTGCAGATGGCGACCGTTCCCGGCGAGCCCAAAACTATCAGCGGAGGGTGGTATTACATTGTGGATGAGGCCGCGTTCAAACAGCTTCTGGCTGATTTCAGGTCCAAGACGGAAGTGGAGGGCCATGAAGCCGAAAAGGACGACAACGCCTCGTTACTCAGGGGGGAAATAAACCTCGCGGTGTTGAACGGTTCGGGGGTTTCCAGGCTCGCGTCTTCGATCGCGGAAGAGCTTCAGAAGATCGGGTATTCCAGGATTGAGACAGGGAACTCAAAGAGCTTATATAATAAAACTACGATATACTATTCAGGCACTGACAGCTCCAAAGCAGGTTTAGTTGCCGGGGATCTGGGAGGCATTGAAGAGCCGAAGCTCGAGAGCGGCAATGCCCTGACGGCCGACTATGGAGTTGATGTCCTTGTGGTCTTGGGCAAAGACTACGAACCCCCCGGCGATCTTTGATAATAGCGTTATTTCGGTGAAAGGCGGCGACGCAATGGAAGTGAAGGCTACAATCAGGACCCAGGGGCCGGAGGATATGAAAGGTGAGGTCGAGCGGTTTTTTGAGCACTTGGGCCGCTGGAAAAGACCAGTATTTTTCTTCGAAAAAGCGTGGAAGCCTCTCTGTGACGTAATGGAAACGGACACCGAAATAGTAGTAGTTGTGGAGCTTGCGGGAGTGTCCGCGGAGGACGTGAGCATAGTGGCCCAGGGTTCTAACCTGGTAATCAGCGGGACGAGAAATCGCGGCAGGAGTTCCACGACAGCGAACAGCGATTACTACCAGATGGAAATAAGTTACGGAAGCTTTGAAAGGATAATTAACTTGCCGGTGAACATAGACGCCGAAGGCGCGACAGCGAATTACGACGAAGGTTTCCTGGAAGTAAGACTTCCCAAAATGATCAGAAAATCACAAAGGGGGGCAGATATCTATGTCCCGAAACAATAAGGACTTCGAGAACGAAAACGAGAACAAAGAAACAGGCGAGGCTTCGAACACTGAAGACTCCGCGACCGTTATCAAGCCTTCCACCGGACCACAGAAGGAAAAAGATAAAGGGCTCGAAACTGCTCTCGAGGATATAACCATCGCCGAGGAGCTGTCCATCCTTGCTCTTCCCGACACCGTAGTATACCCGCACATAGTTGCACCGCTGCTGGTTGCCGAGGAGAGTATGCTCAAGCTGGTGAACGACGCCTTGCAGGGTGACAGGATCGTCGGCCTTGTGACTCTGAAAGATCCTGAAAAGGAAGAGTCGACCGAAAACCTTTTTGACATCGGGTCGGCTGTGGCGATAGCAAGGATGTTCAAGCTTCCCGATGGCAAGATGCAGCTGCTGGTCCAGGGGGTAGCGAGAATAAGAATCGACGACTACACGCAAAGGGATCCTTACAGAAAGGCCAGTGTCGCCCGTCTCCAGGATGTAATAGAGGACACCGTTGAAGTTGAGGGGCTCGCCAGGAATGCCCTGAACCTTTTTAACCAGATCGTGAATCTGGCTCCTTATCTTCCCGAGGAGATAGCGATGGCGGCCGCTAATATTCAGGAACCCAACGACCTGACCGATTTCCTTTCGGCCAACATAAACCTGGACACGAATCAAAAGCAGGAGATTCTCGAGGAAACAAATGTAAAGGAACGCTTGAAGAAGCTTACGGTTTTCATGAACCACGAAATCGAGGTGCTCGAGGTAGGCACCAAGATCCAGAACCAGGTTCAGTCGGAGCTATCCAAAGGCCAGCGCGAGTTCTTCCTCCGGGAGCAGATGAAGGCGATTCAGAAAGAACTCGGGGAAATGGACGAGAAAACCTTGGAGATAAAGGAGCTCAAGGACCAGATCGATGAGTCCGGGATGCCGGAGGAGGCAAGGAAGGAGTCAGAGAGGGAACTGGACCGACTGGCGAACATGCCCGCCGCAGCCGCGGAATACACGGTAGCGAGGACTTATCTGGACTGGATGGTCAACCTTCCATGGAGCAAGGGTACGGAGGACAACCTTGATGTAAAAAGGGCCGCGAGAATACTTGATGAAGACCATTATGACCTCGACAAGGTCAAGGAGAGAATCGTCGAGTACCTTGCCGTAAGGAACATCAAGAAGGACACCAAGGGGCCGATACTGTGCTTTGTTGGGCCTCCCGGAGTCGGCAAGACTTCGCTGGGACACTCGATCGCCAGGGCTCTCGGGCGTACATTCCACAGGATATCCCTTGGGGGAGTAAGGGATGAAGCGGAAATAAGGGGGCACAGAAGAACATATATCGGAGCCCTTCCAGGCAGGATCATCCAGGGTTTGAGAAAAGCCGGAACCAATAATCCGGTATTCATGCTGGATGAGGTGGACAAACTCGGCACCGACTTCAGGGGCGACCCTTCAGCAGCGCTTCTGGAAGTATTGGACCCCGAGCAGAACAATGCTTTCAGCGACCACTATCTGGACGCGCCGTTCGATCTTTCAAAGGTGATGTTCATTACTACCGCAAATATCCTGTTTACCATACCGCCCGCATTGCTGGATAGAATGGAAGTGCTGGAGCTTCCCGGTTATACCGAGCCCGAGAAGTTGAGCATCGCCAGACAGTTTCTCGTGCCGAGACAGATTGAGGAGCACGGCCTTGATAACATGAATGTCGATATTCAGGACAGCGCGGTGAATGGGATCATCCGGAACTATACCCGGGAGGCGGGGGTAAGAAACCTCGAGCGTGAGATAGCGGGAACCTGCAGAAAGGTTGCGCGCCGGGTCGCCGAAGGAGACAAGGGGCCCTTCAAGGTTAGCGAGGAAGATCTCCACGATATGCTGGGCCCGATCAAGTTCAGGCAGGAGGTAATAGAAGAGGACGACGAGGTTGGCGTCTCGACCGGCCTTGCCTGGACCGAGGTGGGTGGTGACGTTCTTTTCGTCGAAGCCGAATCATACCCGGGTAAAGGCGCGCTGAGCCTCACCGGTAAACTTGGAGAGGTAATGCAGGAATCCGCGAAGGCCGCGCTGACTTATGCCAAGGCAAACGCCAAAAAGCTGGGCATACCTGAAAATTACTATGAGAAGAATGACATTCATATTCACGTTCCGGCGGGCGCGATTCCAAAAGACGGCCCTTCCGCGGGAATAACCATGGCTGTTGCCATAATATCCGACGCGACCGACAGGCCGGTCTTAAAAGACGTTGCGATGACCGGTGAAATTACCCTCAGGGGAAAGGTGCTTCCGGTGGGCGGCATAGAGCAGAAGGTACTTGCGGCCCACAGGGCGGGGGTAAAGAAGATAATACTACCCAGGGAGAACGAGAAAGACATTGAAGAGGTGCCCGATTTCGTAAAAGACGAGTTGGAATTCTCATTTGTCGAGAACGCGGGTGAAGTGGTTAACCAGGTGTTGAAAGACAGGAACGGATAAGTTCCCGGCGACAGGAAGGGAGACTCTTCTGAATCCGCTCGACCATGTATTTAAACCGCGTTCAATCGCTTTCTTTGGCGCTTCCAACAACCCCATGACAATGGGGACCGGTCAGCTTTCTTCCCTGCTGCTGCAGGGATATGAGGGCAGGATCTACCCGATACACCCTGAAGAGGACACTGTTCTGGGGCTCAGGGCGTATCGGAAAGTGTCCGAACTCGAGGAACTCCCGGATCTTGCGGTAATCGTGCTTCCTACCAGGATCGTCAACCAGATACTGGAAGAGTGCGGTGGACTGGGCATAAAAGCCGCCGTGGTTATTTCGGGCGGGTTCCGCGAGGTGGGGGAGGCGGGTGCGAAGCTCGAAAAGGAGCTTCTGGAAATCGCCGTGAAGTACGGCATCACACTGGTCGGTCCGAACTGCATCGGTGTCAGCAACTTCCATATAGGGTTGAACACAACCTATTTCCCCTACGAACAGGAAGCGGGCAGTGTGGCAGTCATAAGCCAGAGCGGGACTTACAGCTGCCACATCTATACCTACGCCGAAAAGTCAGGGATAAAGCTGGGCCAGACCGTCAGCATCGGCAACGCTACCGTCCTGGGAATCAGCGATTACTTGAAGTATTTTGCCGACGACCCGTCGATCAAGTCGATAGCGGTATATATCGAAGGCATATCGAACGGCCGTGAGTTCGTTGAAGCGGCGGAGTACGCAACCGCGAAAAAACCGGTTGTGGCCCTTTACGTGGGAGGCACCGGGTACGGTGCGCGGGCGGGAGGGTCGCACACCGGTGCGCTTGCCGGACAGGACGAGCTTTATGAAGGCGTGTTCCACCAGAGCGGCATCATCAGGGCTAACACGGTTGAAGAACTGTTCGATTGGTCCTGGGCGTTGGCTACACAGCCCCTTCCGAGCTCCGACAGGGTGTGCGTGTTGACCAACTCGGGTGGTGCGGGGGCAAGCATGGCCGATGCCTGCGGCAGGGCGGGTCTTTCGCTGCCGAGGCTTTCAGAGGAAACCCAGGAGAAAATCAGGGAGCTCCTCCCGGGCACCGCCTCGACGATAAATCCTGTAGATATGACCTTTCACCTCAACTTTGCGGACCTGCTTAAAACGGTCCCGGAGATTCTTTTCGAAAGCGGCGAAATCGATGGGATCGTGATGTACGGGATATTCGGAACTCATATTTTCGAAGTTTTCAGGGACGGTCTCGGCGACCTGTTCAAGTTCCCGGTAGAAGATGCCAGGCCGATAATAAGAGGTCTGGTCGAAGGGTTTACCCGGTTCCCGGACGACACAGGCATCCCGGTCATAGTCTCAACTTTCATGGGTCCCGAAGACGAAGAGATCGCGTTCTTGAGAAGTAACGATATACCTGTGTCGCCCAGCCCCGAGAGGGCGGTAAACGCGATGGCGGCTCTGTGCCGCTATGCTGAGTACCGCCGTTCTTTGTGACAATTACAGTAGGGCACCAACATGGAAAGTCTGACCGGAGCCACATCTTTAATAATGTTGACGCATTACGAAAGACATGGGACACCGGGGTTAAGAAAGTTTGACCGTTGCCACGTCTTTAATAATGCTGATGCATTACGAAAGACATGGGACACCGGGGTTAAACACCAGAGTTGGGGTCGACTATCGAGCCGGTGAAAAGGTTGATGCCGCTTGGGTCATCCCTGATGACAAAGTAGAATGGGTGGTCTACTGTCATCTCGAACCGCTGTTCCGGTTCCGGCACTGCGGTAAGCTCCATTTCAACGGAAGTCACTGCCGCGGCTTCGGTACCTTTCTCATTGACGTCAACAAACGTCTTCTGTTTGACTGTCTTTATCCGGACAGGGTCAGTTGCCGTGCCGGCCTCGACCATCTTCCGGAAATCAGCCTGGTCTGTGAAAGCTATCCCCATCCCGAGAGCGGTAAGCGCGTCGTTCAAGGTCTTCTCATATTCGATCTTAAAGCGAGGCAACCTGATGTCTCCTTCCATCCGGTTGAACTGCGTCATCCAGGTGTTCCATTCTTCCGCTTTTAAATTCCCGATAAAATTCTCTAGACTCTGAGTATCCCTGGGGAGAAAAACGTACATCGCAACATTTTCATCTCCATAAGGCAGTCTCACCGCCTGGAACTGTTCATTTTCCATGTATCCATACTCACCGGAGCCGAACATCATCGGGACTTCTTTTTCCCCGCTACCCGCTGTAGTGAACTTCATGTCTTTCGTTTGAGATTTGTCGAACTCCGATGTCCATGTACCCTTGAAGTAGATAGCGTTGAGAAGGAGGAGTATCGTCTGAGGGCTGATCGGTGGCTTTATGATCTCGGTTATTTTATCGTTGGTATTGTCACTTACCCACTTGTTGATCATTTTCGCGGCGGAGCCGCTCTGGAGGTCAAGGCTCCGGACCTCGGCACTGTAATATTCTCTATCCATGTCAAGGAACTCATCGCTGAAAGTTATGTCCTGTCTTCCCCACAAGGAATTCGCGATGTTGAGGGTTATCCCGGGATCCGTTTCCTCGAGCCAGTTTATCAGGTCTTTATTGAGTCGGTTTATCTCTTCGGCGGACAAACCGTTTAACTGGAGCGCGTTTTCCATCGCGGTCCGTGTTTCGCCTTCCGCACCGTTCATGGTCATGGCAAGCGCCATTTCCAGGCTCACCGGGGAAAGGAAGATGTTCTTAAGACCATCTTCGGAGGCGACCTGTTTATGGAACTCGATAGACAGCCGGTCCAGGCTTTGCGGCAACGTACCAAGTGCCGGAGGTGCCGCGCCTCCGCCTCCGTTCTGATCTTCTCCCTGCGGCGGCTTGCACCCCGCAACACCGCCGGCGAGCAAAGACAAGACAAAGACGCAGGATACGACAAAGGCGAGGAACGTTCTAGAGATGGGCCGCTTCCGAAAAGTTTCCTCTGGTGTTCTATTATTGCATGACATACCGAACCCCCTTAACCCCCGGTGTCCCGGTGCGTTCTCCAAACGGGAAAACGAACGCCCTGACTCTGTTAAAACTTTATTATAAGACGATAAATACCGCTAATTAGTTCGCGGTACTCTATCTGGTGCCTGGCACCAAGTGATGCAAAATGTCGCATTTGGTGCCAGGCACCAAATGCGGCACCAAATGCGGCATAAATGAAAAAACGGGGCTGTTGCGCCCCGTTTTAGATCTTTTTGATTATGTGTGGCTGCTTACTGTGGCCCGCCGCCGCCGGGTTGCTGTTCCATAGCTTTTCTCATCTTGAACTCCTGGAGAATAGAAGCGGCCATCTGTCCCATCTGGTCGTCCTCTTTCTTCAGTTTTGCAAGTGGAATCGCCGCGCGATCGTCGCCAATTATTCCCAGCGCTTCAATGGCGGCCATCTTCAAACCATAATGGCCCCGTTCCAGGCACTTGATGAGCGGTTCCACCGCGCGCGGGTCCCCGATCTTTCCGAGAGCCACAGCAGACGCACCGGACACCATAGGCTCATCCTCTTCAAGGAGTTCGATAAGGATATCTACAGTCTGGTCGTCACCGATCTCACCCAGCGCATACGCGATGCTCATCCGGACACAATCGTTATCGTCACTGAGGGAATCGACGAGGCAACTCACCGCTTTTCCGTCACCGATGTCGCCCAATGCTCTGGCGGTAAACTCACGCACACGCCAATCGTCGTCACCGAGGCACTTCGCTATCGGGTCGACCGCTTTAGGGTCGCCGAGTTTTCCCAGGCTGAAGATGGCCGAAGTTCTTATGTATTCGTCCTCATCTTCCACCTGGGGAATCAGCGAATCGACCGCCTTGGTATCTCCCAGCTTGCCAAGAGCTATCGCGGCCTTGATACGCACACTATTATTCTTGTGGTTCAAAGCTTCGATCAACTCGTCAACATCTTTGTTTTTTTTCAACCTGTCTGTGGCAGGCCTACCAGAGGAACCCATTATCTACGCCTCCCTTGACTTACGAATAAAGGTTACTAAAGAAAGGTAACGGTCAAATGCTATTCAATAGCGATACAGTCTTCAGGGTACCAGTATCTAATTATATCCTTAGTGTGGGCATGAAGTTAAGGTTTTTTTGTCGGTTGGCGTACGAAGCCTGTATTCAAACTGTCAGTCAGCAAGCTCGAAACCTTTTGCTTTCAGCTCTTCAAGCCCGGTCAGGGCGAAGCTGCGAACGTTCGCGTTATCGCTTTTGAGTGCTCTTTCAAGCGGCCTGAGGGAGGGTTCGCCGATCATCACCAGGGCGCTCGTCGCGGTTCTCCGGACGGCGTTTTCGCTGTCGCCAAGAAGCAGTACCAACGGCCCGACCGCTTTCGGGTCGCCGATTTCTCCCAGGGCGTAAGCCGCGTGCTTTCGCACGCGCCAGTCTTCGTCATTCAGGCTGGTGCAAAGCGGCCCAACCGCCCTTGGATCTTTAATTTTTCCCAGTGCCTGGGCGACCGCCTTCCGCACCCAGATATCGTCGTCCTGAAGACGACCTGTCAGAGGTTCGACGGCGACCGGTTCACCAAACTCTCCTAAAGCGTGTGCGGCATATTTTCGCACGCGCCAGTCCTTATCGTTGAGACAGAAGGAAATTGGCTCAGCGGCCGAGGAGTCACCTATCCCCTCAAGAGCTTCGGCGGCGGCTATCTTTATAAAAGCGTCTTCTTCCTGAAGAAGCCGTACCAGTTCGGGGACAGCCGGTGAATAGCCGATTTTCCCAAGCGCGGCCGCAGCCTGGATGCGGACACTGTTGTTGTCGTGCCGCAAAAACCCAACCAGTTCCTCGAAACTGGTTGATTTCTTTATCCTTTCGATATCAGGCCTGCTGCCCTCGCCCATATTTCTCCGTAGATCAACTGGATGCCGGTGCCGGGCATCAAAAAGCTTTCCTCTGCTCTTACATAACCGTCAATTGATTTCTAATCCGCGCCGCGGGTTATTCAGGCGGACGGCGGCTGCTGCGGCTGCCGCTTCGCGCCGGCGCCAGGGAACATGTTCTGCCACATCGAAAGAGCGAGACTTATCATTTCAGTCATCAGCGCGGGATTGTCCCTGACGATGGTCATCATATTCTGGGTCATGTCCTGGATCGTCTTCTTTATGATCGAGTCCGGCTTCTGAAGCTCGGTGTTAACCCAGGACAGCGCCAGAGAGGTCATTTTAAGCCCGAACTGCACTATGCGGTTGAAATAGTCCTCCGGAGTGGTTCCATGGGCCGCGAAAGCCTCTCTATACCCTTCAACCGTATCCTTGCCAAGCCCCCCCATTGTCTCGGCGACAGCCGGATTGGAGTCGGCCATATTCAATATATCGGTCAGTAGAATTTGGCCCATGCCAAGGCTTTCACCGACTGTCTTGGCGTCTATGCCCTTTACTATTTTTGATACGGACTCGATAAATGCCGGGGTCTCCAGCTGTGATGAGTTCTGTAGAAGCCCCTTGTAAGCCTTGATTGCCATATTCACTATAACTGCGGGATTAAAATACTCTGTAGGAGTTGTTCCACGGGCAGCGAACGCGTGCTTGTACCCTTCAATAGCGCCTTTACCCAGTTTGCCTATCGTCTCTGCGACATCCGGGTTGGAATTTGCCATGTTTACTATGTCGGCCAGCAACATCTGGCCGATGCCGACGCTCTCGCCGATCGTCTTGACGTCTATGCGCTTTGCTATGCTTGATATGGTCTCGATCAGTACCGGTGCCTGGAACTGCGATATATTTCTTATGAGTTCACAGTAGACCTCGATGAGTATGTTGATTACAGCGGAAGTGGTGTCTATCATCTGGAGGAAAAAATCAGGGTCTTCCCATATCAGCGTATGAATGAGGCTCGGAATGTTTTCGGGATCGAGCTCATTCAGGATGAGCTGGATCTGCTTTTTGAACATGGGAGTGTTGATCAATTCCCGGGACACCTTGGCCATCGCCCCTATCGGACCGTTCTGTTCTCTGATCTCTTCTTCCATTTCTACCTCCTGTTTGTTCTCCGGTTAACGTATTATATATCGCTGTTCCGAAAACTGACCCGGGTTATTGTGGATTTCCAAAAAAAACGTTCAATACGGGGAAAAATACGGGTATTCTCTTTTAACTTCCCGCCGCTGTCAACCGGGCATGTCCGTTCCGGCGGGCTTTGTCCGTCTTTTTCCCGGAGGACTGTACCAGAGCGGCTTTTCTTTTGCCCACTCATCGATTCCGACCCTGTTAATCTTTCGCATGTTTTTCTTGTGGGCTTCCCCATGGACAGCTTCAAGAAACTGAAGCTTCTTGCAGGTTGTGAACTCACCGCACTCCCAGCAGCCGCGGTAACCTTTCCGGGTTGCGCACTCGGCGATATTGCAGAAACGGGACCTGGTGCCTGTCCTGCAGCCTTTGCACCTTAACTTTACAAGGGCGCCCAGCACTTCATAACAGTCGCTGTATTTTTCAAACTCCTTAAAGGGGATGGTTTCCGCTACTTTGTCAAACCTGCAGGACCTCAACTCTTTTCTCAGGTCTCTTGCGAGGTCCGGAATGGTGCCTGTGCCAAAGGGGCAGTCCGCACAGTACAGACCACAGTAGGATGTTGCACTTAAGCAGTCTTTGTTCATATCGATCCTCCCTACCGCTGGAGAATATAGAAAAATTTCGGGTATAGGCTGACAGCACCGACGATCCTGAGTTCACGAAACAAGGTCTATCTTACAGCACCGGGCCGCGCTCCGGAAATTTTACAGCCGCCATTTTCAAATCGGGAAGGCTTGGGGCGGTGTTTCTTTAAATATTACAGGTGAGGGTATAGGTACGGGAGAACAAAATAGTAACAGGAGTACCCCGCGGAGTATCCGGCGCGAAAACGCCGCGGTGAGACGTCTGGGGCCTACAGGCAAAAAATGAGATGAAAAGGGGTTTTCAGAATTTTCGGTGAAGCAGTAAGAGCGTTTTTCAGGATAATTATTGTCTCGGTGCCGTTCCTGGCGGCCGGGGTGATTGTGTCATCCGTCGCGACGGTTCTTATAGACAGAAGCATTATCGAAAAGGCTTTCGGCGGAGGGTTTCTGAAGAGCACCTGTGCGGCGGTTCTGCTGGCCTTCATGGTGCCGGTCTGCGAAACAGGGGAAGCGCCTGTCGCCAGAGCCCTTCTGGCCAATGGAGCTTCGCCGGGTCCTGTCGTTACCTATATACTATCCGCTTCTTCCTTCAATCCACTGATAATCGCCATGACGGTGATGGCGTTTCCGGATAACCACGGTATGGCCTGGTCCAGGGTAGCGGTTACGCTGGTGATAGCGGTAGGCGCAGGCGCCCTGTTCAGAGCGCTCCCGAACCGGTTCTCACTTCGTGGGGATTCGTCTTTTTACGCTTTTTCATGGGGGGAGAAACTGTTCGATACTAAATACGCTTCCGCCGATGCGGGCCATGCCGAAGGAAACTCAAAGGGGTCCAGCGCAAGGTTTTCGGAAAAGCTTCTCGTTGCCCTTGAAATAGCCCGGGACGAACTGTTTTACCTTTTAAGATTTCTTATCGCCGGAGCGGCAGCCTCCGCCTTTATCAGGCTGTTTGTAACCCAGAAGCAGATTCTTGGCATGTCAGGGGGCACGGGCGCTGCAATTTTCGCGTTTATGGTTCTGGGGATCTTCCTGTGTCTGAACAGTAATATCGACTCTTCGTATGCGGCGGCGATTCCGGGAGCATATGCCGGAGAGGCCGTGCTCGGGTTTCTGGTGGCCGGGTCAATGATGGATTTGAAGTCCATGTCGATGCTGCTCTCGGTGTTCAGGGCAAGAGCGGTTGCCGTGATGGCGGCAATCGTTTATGCATCTACGTTCATACTATGTGTTATCTCAAAGTACATCTTTTTCTGAGGTGACGAATTGGAAAAAAGCAAGGTCAAGTGGCATTTAATAGCGGGAAAGATCGAAGCTGTCTGGCTGATTATCTTCGGTACAGTGATTTTAGGTTATGTCAGGAGCGGAGAATTAAAGCTGTTTCTTGAGGCTGGATGGATCAAATTCACGGAAGTCTTTGGTTTTTTTCTAGCGGTTGGAGGAGCGGCGATACTATTGTTCTGCAGGGACAACGAAAGAGACAATTCACTGTATCGCGTTCAGAATACCGGAAAAG
>JAFGMY010000175.1 GCA_016927325.1 Actinomycetota bacterium
ACCCCGCATGAAGACTCTCAGTTGCTGGGTCCTTCAGGCACTGCTTCAACAGGCTTCTTGTCTTCTTTAATAAACAGTTGCAGCAGGCTGGGAAGCACAAAAAGGGCCATAAAGACCGCCAGTACGATCATCATGGCGGTAAGCACACCGTAAGTGGCGAACATCGGCATCGGTGCGAACGCTATTACGGCGAAACCCAGAGTAGTGGTTACTCCAGTTCCAAGCAGTCCGAGTCCGGTGGTCCGCCCGGCCTCGCGCAGTGCGGAGACTTTATCGAGGCCGTTTCTTTGCTCCTCGCGGAATCGCTCGGTAAAGTGTATCGAGAAGTCTATGCTTACACCTATGGAGATAGCGGCGATCGTCGCCGTCATCATATTGAGATAGTATCCCGCGATGTACATGAACCCGTAGAGCCAGCAGGCTACCAGGAGAACCGGTATCATCGCCAGGAATGCGTATTTCAGCGATCTGAAGATCAGTATAAGAAGCAGCAGCACCGCGAAAGCCGCGATGGCCAGTGATAGCGTCATCGATCTGGCGATGGCGTCGAACTGCTCCACGCGGATGTAACCGCTCCCGGTGAGGCCGAAGGAGACTATACCGGGGATCCCTTCCAGCGTTTTCATGTCCTCTTCGAACTCCAGCATTGAAGCTTTGACAATTTCCTGCTCACGGGTTCCCGGCACTTCCGCGTATACGACAACGGCGTCATTTTCAGTCCCGGCCGGGTCATGAATGAATGCGCTGGTGATATGTCTGGGGCTGTACTTGATCCCGGTTGCGCTTTCGGGAACGCCGTTCCTGACGATGTAATCGTAGATCGCCGAGAGCTGCCTGCCCGTATCGGGAATGCCGTTACCGTTATCGTCGGTTATCGAAACACCGCCCGCTTCTTCAATGACTTCCCGGGGGTACTCTTCGTTAAGTATCACTTCAAACACATCGAACAGGAGTACCTCCGGGTTCGGATTGCCGTCGATTCCTCTGGAAATGTTCTCATTGTCGTCAAAACCGCCGACCATGGTCTTTATTGCTTCAACCGCTTCGGGCCGGGAAAGGTCACCCTCTATGTAGATGAACGCGGACTCTCCGCCCCTTTCCCCCACATGGAGATCTATGAGGTCAAGGCTCCTGACGAAATCCGAGCCGGAATCAAGGGCGTCCTTGGCGTCCATTCTCGTTTCGACGTTTAACCATCCGGCCAGCGCGAAGCCTGAAATGACAAGTATGACCGGCAGAACGATGAACCATTTCCGGCTGACACCGACGACCAGCCGGCCGAGCCACTCGCCGCGCTCGCGGGCCTTCCCCCTTCTATTCTTGGATACTGTTCCCTTCAACCTGTAACGCCTTAACTGGAAACGCATGACTACGGCCGGTACAAACAGGCCCAGAATAATCAGCGCCGCCAGAATTGCGAATGACGCGGCGAACGAAAACTGCCTGACCGACTCGATGTTCGAGGACGCGTTTGAGGCGAAGGCCACGGTCGTCGTTAAAGCGGCGAGAAGAATAGCTGCACCCACCGCGCTGGTTGAGTCCCGAAGGGCCCTGTCGGGGGATTTACCCCGTTCGATCTCTTCCCGGTAGCGGAACAGCGACTGGATGGCGTACTCGATACCCAGCACCAGGATGGAAATAGGAACAATAAGATCCAGTATCATTGAGCTTTTCAACCCTGCCAGGTTTGAAAAACCCTTCAGCCATACAATCAGCATTCCAAGCCCAAGAGTGGTTATGAGGGTTATCAGGAACGACCGGAAGATGACAAGCATCAGTATGGCTATCAGCAGCATGGCCACCATTATCATCATTCCGGCAATGCTGCTCTCATCCTGGATTTCGAGATCAAGATCGATCGCTATGCCGAGCGCTTCGTAGTTGTCCTGCCCGCCGTTCAGAATTGTCTGCACATCACGGGCAAAGTGTTCCCGTGCCAACTCTCCTTCGTAAGATTCACCGTCCGCCGCCGTGTATTCATCGGTCACTTTCTCATCGTTGGCGATTACGGTTATAAAAACAACGGGAGATGTCCAGCCATCTTCGCCCTTCTCGGCTTTCACTGAAATTCCCGACCCCAGGCCTTGAAGTGAAGGGTCGTCCAGCATAATCCCAACGGCTTGTTTGATCATGGAATCGTTCGCACTCGACAGGTCGTACGCACCGCCGGTGTGGTCCGAGATCCCGTAGTTCAAATGGTCGGCGATGGAGCTCGCGCCTTGTGTCGTCCATCCGGTATCGGGGTTATAGCGGGTTTCAAGAAAAGACCCGAGATCGCTTTCGCGAAGCTTCTGCTCGTTCTTGAACAGCTCAACGAGGTTGTCCCGGGTGAGCATGTCACCGTCTCTGGCCTGGATGATGTAACCCATGTAAAAGATTTCCTGGGTGAACTTATCACTGATTTCGTCCTGCAGCTTGACGACTTCACTTCCGCTTGGGTTCTCGCTCGCGCTCTCGGTCGGTGACATCAGGAGAAGCGGTATCACCAACAGTGCGGTTATGAGCAGCACGGTAACGATTATCCAGGTGGAGCGGCGCTCCAGGAAGTTTCCCAGCCAGGTAAAGAAACGGTGTCCGTATTTATGGTTCGCCAATGGTCCACCTTTCCGAGCGGATTGACGTGAAGCATTGCTGTTTCAGCAAATCACCGGGTATAGTGATCCCGGGACGGATAACACGCCAGAGAATGATCGTATATATTCCACTTGTACACATATGCGGCTTGCTATGCATCAGGACCGGCTTTCGATAGAGAAGACCTTAGGTCCCTTATCAAGGTGAGCGTGATAATTCTACAGGAAACAGTTGAACCTTTAAATGGCGGGCTTTACTTTACCGGGTCCGGCGTTAACTTGCGAAAACCGCCACGGGGCCTGACGAACCCCGCCTGAAGCCATTTTGAAAACGCCCCGAGGATGGACGCCGGGACCACCACCAGTTACTTGTCATGGGTCTATCCAGGCCCGGGATGCGGGACGCAAAAAACGGGGCCGCCTGAGGGACCCCGCTTTTATGGACGGAAATATTTTACTTTTTCGACCGATCAGGTCTGCAGCTCCGGCTGCGGCTTCGGCATTATCTTGCGGGCAAGAGTAAAAAGCTTGGAAGCGGCAACACCGGCGCTGGTTGCAGCTCTCGGGAAATGGCGCCGGAACCTGTAGAAAATTCTGCTTGGCATTCCCGGTATTACCAGGAACTTGTCATTTATAACCGCGTCCACCAGGTGGTCGGCGATACCCTCAGGTGTGTTGCTGATCATTTTAACGATCTTCCATACAAGGTTTGCTCCCTTGAAGTCGGTGTCGATGTCTTTCAGTGGAAAAGCCGCGGCCATCGGCGTGCTGACAGCTCCGGGGCATACCAGGGTTACTCCAATGCCTGAGTGGCGCATGTCGAAATGCAGGACTTCCGTAAGAGCGGTTATCGCGAACTTGCTGGCGCAGTATGCCGACTGGCTGGGCATTGGGACGAGGCCGTCGAGCGATCCCATGTTAACGATATGGCCTCTGCCCTTGGCTTGCAGGCAGGGGAGGAAAGCCTTTATCACGTTCAACGTACCCATGACATTGATCGAGAACATCCTTTCCCAGTCCTGGTCGGTGTGTGAGTCCCAGTGCCCGACAAGCGTGATTCCCGCCGAGTTCACAAGGATGTCGGGGCTCAAACCGTTCGTCTCCAACTCCTTCTTGAGTTCGGCGAGCTTTTCCCTGCTGGTTATATCCGCTTCAAAACCGTAGGCGGTTACCCCGCCTTCCTTGAACTCGGTTACCGCTTTATTGAGTGCCGCTTTGTTTATATCAATGAGAATCGGTATCGCGCCGTGCTTGGCGAACTTTCTTGCGGTGCTGAGACCTATGCCGCTGGCGCCGCCGGTGATAAGCACTTCTTTGTCTGAAAGTTCAGTTTTTCTTTTCATGACAGGGTTACCTCCCAATTAATTGATTTCCCCCGGACAGGCAATACAGAGGCAGCCCTGAGGCCCTCCTGTTACATACCCACTGTTTAAAGGATAGTATATAGTGATACTATATGCAAGTCTTTTTTACTAATAGGTTCTGGTCACTGACCGAGTCAGCGGAGGCCTTTCATTAACCAGGCCATGACCACACCCGCCCGGCGCCATGCATTTGGGAAGTGCCTTCTAAATGACTCCAGGGCCCTGCTGGGGAGCCCTGGGATAACGATAAACTTATTCTTAACTACTCCATCGGCAATGTAAACGGCCAGTTTCTCCGGTGATATAAGGGCTTTCATCATTTTCGGTCCGTACTTCTCGAATTTTTTTTCATCAAAGTTAAAACCACGGACCGGCATGGGAGAAAAAAGAGGGGTGTTGACTCCGCCGGGGCAGATTGCGCTTATGCCGATATTGTATTTCTGCAGGTCGAACCGCAGTGTTTCAGACAGGCCCAGAACACCGAACTTGCTCGTGCAGTATGTGGTGAGTGAGGGGAGCGGTACCAGGCCGCCGATTGAACAAACGTTAACGATGTGCCCGCCGCCTCTTAATGCCATCGATGGATAGAACGTGTAAATAAAATTGACGGCGCCCATAAGATTAATATCGATGGTACGTTTCCAATCTCTGTATTCCAGGAAATCGCTGTGTGCGATCAACGCGATTCCGGCTGAATTGACCACTATGTCCGGGAGGAGGTCATCTTTCCCCAGCTTGGTTTTGAGTTCTTTGACCGCGTTGATATCAGTAACATCCACTCGACAGGTTTCTGCTTTAAAGCCCCTGGACTCGAACACTCTTTCAGCATTATCAAGAGAGTCCTGGTTAATGTCCACAAGTACCAGGCCGCAACCCCGGCCGGCGAACTCAAGCGCGGCTCCGAGGCCTATTCCACTCGCTCCACCGGTAACCAGAACAGTTTTTCCCTGCAGATCCTTTACTCCCTTTCCGGGAAGGGGAAGGATTCTCAGTTTCGGCTTCTTCGCCGCCAGATGCGGCTTATCTTCAGTAGGTGCCGGTCTTTTCAACTGCATTCCGAACATCAGCGCCATCGATGAACCGGCCAGGGTCCATAACCTCGGGAAGTGGCGCCTGAATGAATAAAGGAGATAACTTCCGGCTCCTTTTACAACGAGGAACCTGTTGTCGCGTATGGCATCCGCGATTGAGTTCGCGAGCTTTTCCGGGGAAAGGATAAACTTTTTCATCATCCCCTCGGGGAACTCAAAGCTCCCTCCTCGAACACGCAGATCCCTGAATGTTGCCGGACCGATAAGCGGAGTGTTCACCATCCCAGGGCAGACCAGGGTCACACCGATATTGTGTTCCCGCAGGTCGTAGCACAATGTTTCCGACAGCCCGGCTACGGCGCATTTGCTTGCCGCGTACGGCCCATGCGACGGCATCGGAAAGACCCCGAGAAGAGAACTGATGTTTACGATGTGGCCGAACCCGCGCCTGGCCATCCCGGGGTAAAAGACGGAGATTGTGTTGATCGTACCCATCAGGTTGAGGTTGATGACGCGTACCCAGTCTTCATAAGTCGTCGAATCGACATGGGCGACCAGGGCCACACCGGCGCTGTTGATGAGGATATCGGGGCTCAAGTCTTTTTCACCGAGCTGCTTTTCGAGGAGCCTGACCGCGTCGATGTCCGTTATATCGGCCACAAAAGTGTATACCTCATGACCCTTTGATCTAAAAAGCTCTTCAGCTTTTTTCAGGGATTCGCCGTTTATATCCACCAGGACAGCGAGCGCGCCCCGCCGGGCAAGCTCGAGGGCGGCATTCATTCCTATGCCGCTTCCTCCGCCCGTGACGAGCGCTTTCTTTCCGGAAATCTCAAACTGTTCAAGATGTTTTTTTAAGATCATGGTAATGATATTTTCCATAGCTATCGCAGGTACATCGAGAATCGAAATGGTAAACAGTGACCATTATAGCCCAATATATTTATCGCTTCCAACTGTTAAGTTAACGATAACCGGAGCTTAGGCTGCAGGGTGTTAAGGATAGCGGCATTTTATGATAATATGACCACCTTATTTAAAAAAAGATTCGGATAAGGAGGAGGTTATCATGCGGAAGCTCGTCAGTCTTACCCTTGTTCTAGCGCTTATTTTTGGAGTTGTTCTGGTAACAGGGTGCGGGAAGAATGAGGGTACAGTAAAGGTCGGGGACGAAGAGGTCAAGTACTCCGAAGAAGGCGGAGAGGTAACTCTGAAAGACGAGGAAGGCGAAGCGACCTACTCGAGCAAGATAAACGAAGAGGATCTTGGAGCTCCGATTTATCCAGGTGCCAAGATGGATGAGGACGCGACAGCATCCGTTGCGACAACGGGCGAGGAGGGGGAAGGCTCTTTCACGGTTGCGGTATTCCTGACTGAAGACTCGGTCTCGGAAGTTATTGCCTGGTACAAGGGTGAACTTTCTGGGGAACAGAATTTCATGGATATGTCGTCCACGGCCGGGGGCGAAGAGATGGGCATGTTTACCTTCAGCTCGGGGGATAAGTCGACAACAGTAACCATTACCGCAGACCAGGAAGATAAAAAGACCGCGATCAACATAATGACCGGTTCCGGAGCGGGGTCAATTCCCACCCCATAAGCAAGAGGTTCAAAAAGCCCCATCCATGATGGGGCTTTTTTTACGCTGAATTCGGCACGAGAACCCGGTTCCGGCCCGCGGCTCAACCCGGGATTTCAGCCGAGAAGAATATTTTCGATATATTTATACCGCTTCGCGGTGTTCCTGATGGTGTCCTCCGGCAGTTCGGGCGGCGGCGGCTTCTTGTCCCAGTCCAGCGTCTCCAGCCAGTCGCGCAGGAACTGCTTATCGAGGTTTTCCTGGTCGTGTCCCGGCTCGTATTTGTCCGCCGGCCAGAACCGTGATGAATCGGGGGTGAATATCTCGTCGATCAGCATCATTTCACCTTCAAAAAGGCCGAACTCGAACTTTGTGTCAGCGAGAATGATCCCTTTTTCGTTCGCGATTTCGCTTCCCCTTCTGTAAAGATCGAGGCTGACGCGCTTGATCTCCCTGGCCACGCTTTCTCCCAGTTCTTTAACCACTGCGTTAAATCCGATGTTCTCATCATGCTCGCCTATCTCCGCCTTGGTTGAAGGGGTAAAGATAGGGGCGGGAAGCTGTTCGGCCTGCTCGAGGCCTGGCGGAAGCGCAATTTCGCTTATCGTGTTGTTCTTTTTGTACTCTTTCCAGCCGCTGCCGGCCAGGTATCCTCTTGCCACGCACTCCACCGGGAAAGGATCGGCCTTGTAGACCAGCATCGACCTTCCCTGAAGCAGGTGCTTTACCTCGTCGAACTCTCCGGGCAGTTCATTCATATCACAGGTTATGAAGTGGTTCTGGATAATATCGGCGGTCTTTTCAAACCAGAACTCGGTCAGGGAGTTCAGGACTCCGCCTTTTCCGGGAACTCCCTCGTTCAGTATCACGTCGAAGGCCGACACCCTGTCGGTGCTTATGATCAGGAGGTTGTCTTCCACTTCATAGATATCTCTGACCTTCCCTTTCTTGAAGATGGGTATAGGCATAAAGTCGGTATTGGTCATAGCTTCCATATCAACCTCCAGCCTTAATAGTCGGCAATTATTGAAGGAGAATGATATATGGAAATGCACCTGCCGCACAAGTAGTTGTTGCGAATTAGCGTATATCCTGATCGCGGCGGCATCGGACTGTAATCAGGGTGGGACAAACGCAAGTGAAAGAACCCGGGTGACACACCGGATGGAAGCAGGCTCAAAGAGTTATACTGTAAAACTCTTGATTTCGATTGCGGCGTGCGATGAAAATCGTCTAATATAGTCAAGTCCAGCGGAGAGGTGCCCGAGTGGCCATAAGGGAGACGCCTGCTAAGCGTTTTACCGGGGAGACCTGGTACGTGGGTTCGAA
>JAFGMY010000176.1 GCA_016927325.1 Actinomycetota bacterium
GAACAATGTAAAATTTTAAGCAATGCTCCAGGAAACCCTTGTTTGCTGGATTGACTGAAATAGTTATAAATAATGACTGGTGTTACAATTAATTCAAGCTCGTTGATGATCTAATCAAAAGGGTTTGGGAGTTCAATGTCCTGGATAATGCAAACTTTATCGAGCCGTTTCAGTGAAATAGTAAACGGCGCGGCCAGGTTGTTACTCGAAAGTGAGGCGGGGCATGCCGCCGATTTTTCACGGGACGCTGTTGAAGCTCAGGCTGAACTGATCCTGGAGGTCCTCATCGAGTCTCTCGGGGAAGGATCCGGCGGCAAATCCGGAAGCTGGCTTGCGGTAAGCCAGGTGTTTCCGGTTTCTTCTGATTTGAACAGGATACCCAATACCCCTGATTCGGTTAAGAGATCGATATGGGTTATCCTTGAGGAGTCTGTGGAGCGGGGAGACCATTCGCTGGCCGAGGTCGTCAGCGAGATGATGCTGGTTGAATCGCGGCTGGAAGATTGCTGGGTCACGATAATCAACAGGAACTGGAACAGGAGCAACGGCAATAATTCGAACGATACCAGGAGGATTGGAGAACTGCAGTCGCTGACTGAAATCCTCGCAAGAGAGAGTGATTGTGACCTCACTTACAAGGCGATTGCCGAAAAAATAGCCAGTATAACCGAGATACCGAGGTGCATATTACTTGTTTTCAACGACAGAGGTGTTCTCGAGCCGGTGGCTTCAAATATCGACAGCGCGAAAGCGAAGATTGGTAGATCATCACCAGCGGAACTGGTTTCTCTCTCAGATCTTGCTTCTGTTGGAAGGCCGATGATCATAGGCGGCAGCGATGTTGTCCAGCCTGAAATCAAGAACATTCTTGAAAACTACGAGACGGACAGCCTGCTCCTGGTACCCATGAAGTCGAGTGAAGATTATATTGGTCTGGCGATTCTTGATTATTACGGTGCCGGTGAATTTTCACGGGAGCAGATAAACCTCGCTGTCGCATGCGCAAACCAGGCGGCTCTATCGATCATAAAGAGCAGGCTGATGGTAAGGATGGAGTCCAGCTTGAGACACATGGCGGCTATTGGGGTAATAGCCAGGACTATGACATCCAGGCTGGATGAAGAAGAGCAGCTGCTTCTCCTGATTGAAATGGCTATGAGGCTGATACACGCGGACAGCGGGGGGATATATCTTCTGGACGAAGACACCGGCGAGTTTGTCGAGAAGGCTGCGGCAGGAGATAGTGTCTGGCAGTCGGGAGAGTCGGTTCAAAAAGTCGCGAAGTGGGTTTGCGATTACGGGGAACCGATCATGCTCCTGAAAGATTTCGAAGATCCCCGTTTTGGAAAGATCGTGATCCAAAAAGAAGCCGTCGCGATCGCGCCTTTCCTGATTCGGGGCAAGGCGATCGGGATGATGAACCTTGCTACAGGGAACAGGAATGAAAGGTACGGCAAGGAAGACCTGGAGTTATTCAGGAACTTCGCGGCGCAGGCCGCGGTATCGATAGAGAATACGCAGCTCTATGAAAGACTGCAGGACGCGTATCTCGGGGCGATAAGTTCTCTGGTGGCGGCGATTGAAGCCAGGGACCCATATACTGTAGGCCATTCGAACAGGGTGACCAAGTATACGGTGGCGATTGCCCGTGAGTTCGGGTTCTCCACTCAGGAGGTGGAGGAGATCCGGCTTGCCGGCCTGCTTCATGATGTCGGGAAAATTGGTATTCCGGACAAGATTCTCAACAAGCCTGGGCCGCTGAGCGAGGAAGAATACTCGGCGATAAAGATGCACCCCACTTTGAGCGTTCGGATCGTTGAACCACTCCCGCATCTGGGAGGCATCATCCCCATGATTTACCACCATCACGAGCGATACGATGGAAAAGGTTACATCGAGGGAATGGCGGGAACCGAGATACCCGTAGGCGCCAGAATTCTTGCGGTTGCCGACGCTTTTGAGGCGATGACTTCCGATCGTCCCTATCGTGAAGCGTTGTCGCGAGAGGACGCTATTAAGGAACTGATCGAGGGGGCGGGTTCACAGTTCGATCCCACGGTTGTCGAGACTTTTGTCCGCCTGCTAAAGAAGCAAATCTACGCGGTTTGATAATTCAGGCGGTTTCCGGATCCCTGCCGATTTGAGTACCCACGATGATTATTGGTAGAGTAGTAAACGCGGATAGTGATCCGCAACCCGTTTTGGACCCGCAAATCTGCGCATTTTGCCTGTTTGCCTCATTATCAATCGAAGTACAACACGGTCTTGTATCACGGTGGGTCAGGTTTCCGTGTGCGTGCGGGGTCAGGATCCGGCGACAATCGGATCTGTGAATATCCGTGGCCAATCCACTGTGGAAATGGGTTATCATTAAATGTCGCATGAACGCGGTCTTACCGGTTTCCCAGCCGTTAATGTCAAGTTTGAGAGGAGGCAGGCGTGAAGATAGCTATCAGCGGTAAAGGTGGAGTGGGCAAGAGCACCATTTCGGGGGCGCTCGCCCGCAGTTTTGCCGATGAGGGCAGAAAGGTGCTCGCGATAGACGCGGACCCGGACGCGAACCTTGCTGTTTCCATAGGGATAGGAGCGGAGGAAGCCCAGAGCATCGTGCCGCTTGCCGATATGAAAGAAATTGTCGAGGAGCGGACCGGTGCCAAGCTGGGCACCTATGGACAGATGTTCAAAATGAATCCCAAAGTGGACGATCTTCCTGATGAGATAAGCATCGACCATGAGGGGGTGAAGCTCCTGGCGATGGGTACCGTGAAGGAGGGCGGCGGCGGTTGCGTATGCCCCGAATCGGTGCTCTTGAAGGCATTGATGAGCCATATCCTTCTCGACCGGGAAGATGTGGTAATCATGGACATGGAAGCGGGAATTGAGCATCTGGGACGGGCTACCTCGAAAAGTGTGGACGCGATAATAATTGTTGCCGAGCCGGGCCTCCGCAGCGTACAAACGGCCAGGACCACCTCGCGTCTGGCGAAAGACATAGGAGTTCGGAGGCTATACGCGATATTTAATAAAGTTGTGGATGATTCAGAGATCGAATCTTTGAAACAGAACCTGGGTGACATCAAGTACCTGGGCACAGTTCATTTTAGTGACAAAGTAAGGAAATCCGACCTGGAAGGTGAATCCGCTTACGATAAGGACGAGGTCTTTGTCGGAGAGGTCGAAGCAATCAAGGACAAGTTGAAGGGTGAGTTGGAGCATGAGCAGTAAGCAGGACCAGTTTGAAGTGTTGGAGCATGAAGTTATTACCGATGATATATTCCGCCTTAAGATTAATGCTCCCCGTGTCGCGAAAAAGGCACATGCGGGGCAGTTTGTAATCCTGCGGGTGGACGATATCGGCGAGAGGGTCCCTCTCACGTTGATGGACTTCTATCCCGGGGAAGGAGCGATAGATATCGTTTTCCAGGTTGTCGGTACGACGACCGATAAACTTTCCAGGCTGGGCAAGGGTGATTGCCTTCAGGACGTGGTCGGTCCGCTCGGGCACGCCACCGAGGTCGAGGGTGTCGGCAAAGTGGCCTGCGTAGGCGGAGGGGTCGGTATTGCCGCCCTGTACCCGATTGCGAGAGCCATGGTTAAGGCCGGCAACGACGTAAAGATACTGCTTGGTGGAAGGGACAGGGAGCACCTGATCCTCAGAGACAGGATAGACGCCCTTGGTGCCGATACCGAGCTTGCCACCGATGACGGGTCTTATGGTGAGAAAGGTTTTGTTACCACACTCGTGGACCGTGCCGCGAGGGAGTGGAAGCCGGACAGGGTTGTTGCGATAGGACCGGTGCCAATGATGAAAGCGGTGTCGGAGGTGACCAGGGCCTTTGGAATACACACCATAGTCAGCCTGAACGCGATAATGCTCGACGGCACCGGAATGTGTGGAACCTGCAGGGTTGAAGTCGGAGGTAAAACGCAGTTCTGCTGCGTGGACGGCCCCGAGTTCGACGGCCATGAAGTGGACTTCGATGTGTTGACGTCGAGATTGAATGTTTACAGGGAAGAGGAAAAAGTGTCCAGGGAGAAGTTCGCTGAAGTGGCGCACGATTACCACCACCCATGTTGTGGAGGGGAGCATTAAGTTGGAAGATCTGGGTTTTAAAGACATAAGGGTCCGGTTTGCCCCCAGCCCCACCGGTAAGCTTCACCTTGGATCGGCACGCACCGCTCTTTTTAACTGGCTGGTCGCCAGGGGTGGAGGCGGCCGTCTGGTCCTGCGGCTCGAGGACACCGATGAGGAACGTTCCAGCATTGATTTCGAGGAGAATATACTGGACTCCCTCAAGTGGATCGGTATCGATTGGGATGAGGGCCCCGATATCGGTGGAGATTACGGTCCCTACCGGCAAAGCGAAAGGATGTCTCTGTACAAGGAGTATTCGGACAGCCTGCTGGGCGCGGGCAGGGCGTACCGGTGCTATTGCACGTCCGACGAGTTGGACTCGAGGAAAAAAGCCGTCATTGAAAAGGGCCTCCCGTGGAGATATGACCGCAGATGTGCAAACCTCTCTACTGATGATATAAACCGTTTCGAGGAAGAAGGCAGACCTTACGCGGTCCGTTTCCGGGTGCCGGAGGGAGAAGTCGTAATCGAGGACATCCTGCGCGGGGAAGTGAAAGTGGACGCGAAGGAAATCGACGATTTTATAATCTCCCGGTCGACCGGAAAGGCAGGATTTCACCTCGCGGTCGTCGTCGATGACATGACCATGGATATATCAATTGTCATCAGGGGCGACGATCACCTCACAAACGCTGCGCGGCATGTCCTGCTCTTCGAGGCTTTCGGAGCGAGAACACCCAGGTTCCTTCATCACTCATTACTCATGGGCCCCGATGGATCGAAGCTCTCGAAAAGGCATGGCTCGACTTCGGTATCCGATTACCGCGGGCAGGGATACCTTCCTGAAGCGCTAATGAATTACCTGGCTTTGCTTTCATGGTCGCCGGGCGACGACCGGGAGATATTCACCCCGCAGGAACTGGTTAAGGAGTTCAGCATCAAGGGTATTTCAGCGAGCAAGGCCATCTTCGATTTTGACAAGCTTAACTGGCTTGACCGCCAGCACATCAAGAAGTTGTCTTCATCGGAGTTGACGGATCAGGTCGTTCCCTTCATAAAAAACTCGGGTGACGGTAGGCTGCTCGGGCTGGAAAGGCCGAAGCTCGAACTCGCGGTTGAATCGGTGCGCAACAATATGGAGAAGCTGACCGACGGCCTGGAGCCTCTCGAAGTATACGTTAGACCGGCAGGGGAGCTGTCCGAGAAGGCCGGGAATGAACTAAGAAAAATGAATGAGACCGGGGAGGCGCTGGGTTTGTGCATTGAAGTTCTCCGCGCCAATCCCGGAACTGACCTGGAGACGGCAGAGCGCATAGTCGAGCAGATGAGGTCGAAGGCGAAGGAGAAAGAATGGGGGGCCAGGAAAATGCTCTGGCCGTTCCGGCTCGCGGTAACCGGTTTGACTATCGGCCCGGACCTGACTCATCTTATAATGTTCTGGGAGCCGGAAGGGTGTGCCCGGCGCATAGAAGCGGTAAGGGAAAAATTCTAGAACAAGTGGTTGGTGACTTATGTCCGGTGGGCTGATTTCCAGAGCGTTTGCAGTTTTCAGGGAAGACATCCAGGCGGTTAGAGACCGCGACCCGGCCGCGACCGATACTCTGGAGATAGTTCTCTCCTATCCGGGGTTGCATGCGGTGTGGATGCACAGGATCGCCAACCACCTTTATAGACGGAACATCCCCCTGGTTCCCAGGTTGATTTCGATGTTTGCCCGCGCGACCACTGGTGTGGAGATTCACCAGGGTGCCACAATAGGCCGCGGTTTTTTTATTGACCACGGGATGGGTGTCGTCATAGGGGAAACCACCGAGATCGGAAACAACGTGACCCTGTTCCAGGGTGTTACCCTCGGAGGGACCGGCAAGGAAAAAGGCAAGAGGCACCCCACAATAGGAGACAACGTAGTCGTAGCAGCCGGGGCACAGGTGCTCGGCCCGATCACTATCGGCGAGAACTCGAAGGTCGGCGCCGGATCGGTGGTACTTCACAGCGTGCCGCCCAACTGCACCGTGGTCGGCGTGCCCGGCCGTGTAACGGTCCGCTCCGGCGAGCGGATATCACCGGCTGACCTCCACCATGAGAATCTGCCCGACCCGGTCCTCGAAATGTTCAATCGCATAGAGCGCAGGCTCGACAAGCTCGAGCATTCCCGGCACGACCACGAAACCTGACAGGCGCCCAGGCCGCTTATGCATGATAAGAAGCTATTCTCACCATGATCCACCTTTTCCGTTGTCGTGATTTGCATTTCAACGTATGCGTAACTGTCTGACGGGGAAAGCCGCTCTATCGCAAAGCTATATTATTTATTATTCATAATGATTATTATTACTTATAGCGGGGAGTAAGAGACTGGGTTTCCCACGGGCTGCAAACCCGATGGCCGGTTCCAGGAAAACCGGGGTGGAGTTCGATTCCCACTACTCCCCTCCAATAATAGCAGGAATCATGTTGTGCAAATTAAGGCGGGACCGCTACGTCGGGAGGGGCCTGAGAGACCCCTCCTGAAGTACGACCGGGAACTGCCACCCCACATCTTTAACCCGCGGCTCTCAGCCGCGGGAAAGCTGAGTAAATACAGAGGCTTGACCGGGAACTGCCACCCCACATCTTTAACCCGCGGCTCTCAGCCCGCGGGGTTGCTGATGAATAAAAAGCAGTGGCTCTACTTGGAACACGAATTGAAGAAGGTTAGGATTAGAGAAACGATCAGAAATCAAGTTGAAGGAAGCGGATATATGGGACTCAAGGTTTACAACACTATTTCACGGAAGAAAGAAGACCTGGTTCCCCGGGAGAAGGGGAAGATATCCATGTATTCCTGCGGGCCTACCGTCTACAACTTTATCCATATCGGAAACGCGAGGACTTTCCTTAATTTTGACATGATAAGGAGATACCTGGAGTTTTCGGGGTATGAAGTGACTTTCGTGCAGAACATTACCGACGTGGACGATAAAATAATAAACCGTGCCCGCGAGGAAGGCATTACGCCGGAAGAGTTGGCGGAAAAGTATCTCGAGGCGTTCAACCGGGACATGGGCGAAATGGGCGTCGTTCCGCCGGATATTACCCCCAAGGCCACCGGGCACATTGGAGATATGCTGAAGGTCATAGAGGGGTTGGTCGCATCGGGCGCCGCGTATGAATCGGATGGTGATGTCTACTTCGACGTGTCGAAGTTCCCCGGTTACGGTGAGCTTTCCGGGAGGGTTCTTGACGAACAGCAGGTCACCAGCCAATGCGGCGTGGAGATGGAGAGGAAGAAGAACCCCAACGATTTCGCTCTCTGGAAGTCGTCCAAGCCGGGTGAGCCTTACTGGGAGAGCCCATGGGGTCCGGGGCGCCCGGGTTGGCATATCGAGTGTTCCGCTATGTCCGTGAAGTACCTCGGTGTCGATTTTGATATCCATGGAGGCGGCCAGGACCTCATATTTCCTCACCATGAGAACGAGCGGGCTCAGGCGGAGGCTTATTCGCCCGGCGGGCGTTTCGTCAAGTACTGGATGCACAGCGGTATGTTGAACATCGACAAGGAAAAGATGTCTAAGTCGCTGGGGAACATTAAGTCACTGAGAGAAGTGCTCGATGAATACAAACCGGATGTTATAAGGATGCTCATGCTGGGAACACACTACAGAAGCCCGCTGAATTTCAGCGACGAAAGCCTGGTGGATGCGAAGGCTTCCCTGGAGCGCCTGCAAAACTGCATTTTCAATTTGAAAGATCTTCTCAAGCGTCTTGACGGCTCAAAGGTAAGCATGGCCACTATTGACCGTGAAACGGAATTGATTGATTACGTTAACAACGCCGAAGTTGAGTTCCGGAACCATATGGACGACGATTTCAACTCAGCGGCCGCCCTGGGAGTCGTCTTCAATCTGGTAAGGGAAATAAACGCCTATATTACGGAAGCCGAAGAGCACAGGAGCCCGGGGGCAAAACTGGTGCTTCTGGAGTCGGAGCGCATACTGGAGAAACTTTGTGGAGCGCTGGGCCTGTTTCAATCTTCCCCGGAGGTCGCCGGGTTGCCATCGGCACATGCCGGTCGAAAAAGTGAAACCGCCCCGACACTTGATGAAATGATGGAGCTGATTCTTGAAGTACGGCAGCGCGCGAGGGAGCGCAAGGACTTCGAGTCTTCCGATGCGATCAGGGACGGTCTCTTGAAACTCGGAATCCAGATTGAGGACGGCAGGGAAGGGTCCAGATGGCGGCTCGAGCGCTGATCCCCGAAAATAAAAACGAAGAGCATATAGAAGGCAGAAATCCCGTACTTGAGGCGATGCGGGGTCCCCGGCGCGTCACACATATTTATCTGTCGAGCAGTCTTAAGCGTGCCGGTACAGTCGGTGAAATAGAAAAGCTTGCCAGTGAGCAGCAGGTACCCCTTGACCTGGTTCCGGCGGACGAGATTTTCGCCAAGTCCCGCACCGGTATCCCCCAGGGAGTCATAGCCACGGTTGTTCCATACCGGTATTACGGGTTAAAGGATATTTCTTCATTCATAGGCAGTGAAAAACCAGGCCTTGTCGTCGCCCTCGACGGTGTTGAAGACCCGCGGAACTTCGGCTCCATTCTACGGCTTGCGGATGCGACGGGCGTGAATTTCGTCATAACGGAAAAAAGGCGTTCGTGCGGGGTAACACCCGCTGTTTCAAAGAGTTCGGCGGGCGCGGTCGAGCATGTAAAGATAGTCCGGGTGCCAAGTCTGGCAAATGTTATCGAACGGTTGAAGAAGGAAGGTTTCTGGGTTGTGGGAGCCGACCCCGAAGGCGACACTGTATATTACGAACTGGACTATAAAATCCCGGTCGTGTTTGTTCTGGGGGGAGAGGGTGAAGGGATCGGGCGGTTAATAAGAGAGCGCTGTGATTTTCTGGCGAGACTGCCCCAGTTCGGAGAAGTAGGGTCTCTGAATGTTTCCGCCACAGGGGCTGTCCTTCTCTACGAAGCGGTCAGACAGCGGGTTGGCCGGCCTGGAGGCCGGAATGCCTGAGAAGTACATAATTGACGGCTACAACGTGATATTCGCGAGCGGAGCCTTGAAAGAGACGGCGGGGGGCGATCTCGAGGCTGCGCGAACCGCCTTCATCTCCTGGCTCGAGGATTTTTCGCGCGGCCGGGAGATAGAAATCGAAGTGGTCTTCGACGCGGCCGGGACGGATGATCCCGTTAACCGCTTGAAGCGTTCCGAGCACCTTACGGTTATTTATACCGCCCGGGGCCAGACCGCCGATTCATATATCGAACGGGAGGCCTACATGTCAAAGGACCGTGAAATCGGTGAGGTCGCCGTCGTGACAGGGGACTATCTGCAGCAGAAGATAATCCTGGGGACCGGACTGCTCAGGGTCACCCCCAAAGAGTTCCTGGCTGAACTGGACGAGTTTCTCAGCCGCTTCGAGCCTGATTTGAAGCGGCATCGCAAGAAACCCTGGAGGGTCAGGCTCGACCGCCGCATATCGGAAAAAGAGATGAAAAAGCTCGAAAATCTCCAAAAAAAAAGCCTCTAGACAAATGTCCTGATTAATAATGACAAATGGAGGATTGCACCCCCACTTTCTGAGAGTAAAATCACCAACGCTCTGGGTAAAGCGGTACTCGTCCCAAAACACTTTTAACAGCCGGCCAACGGTCTTAAAAGGGAGGTCCATCTTGAATGCCCACGTTGGTGTAAAGGAAAGTTGCAGTTCCCATCTCGATCGGATGAGTGACGAGCAGCTGGTTAAAGAAGCGCAGGTGGGAAACATAAACGCGCTGGACACGATAATGGACAGGTATAGAGACTTCGTCGGTTTCAAGTCCCGTCCTTATTACCTCATCGGAGCCGATCGTGAGGACATCATCCAGGAAGGAATGATCGGGCTTTACAAAGCGGTGCGGGATTTCAGGGACGACCGGCATACTTCCTTCAAGGCTTTCGCCGAAGTCTGCATAACCCGGCAGATAATAACCGCGGTAAAGACCGCCACCAGGCAGAAGCATACCCCCCTGAACTCTTATGTGTCTCTAAACAGCACCGTCGGCAACAGCGGCGACAACCAGGAGAGGGTCTTTATGGATTTTCTGGTCTCGGATGAGATCTGCGACCCCGCCGAACTGGTGATCGGGGGCGAGGAAGCCCTCAGCATAAAAGACAACTTCAGCAAGATGCTCTCAGGTCTGGAGACGGAAGTGCTTCTCAGGTATATGAGAGGGCGCTCCTATCAGGAGATTGCCGTCGAGCTTGACCGCCAGGTCAAATCCGTCGATAATGCGCTACAGAGAATCAAGCGCAAGGTTGAACAGCATCTTGAGTACCGGGAGTGTCTTGCTGAGGGAATCGTCATCAAGAGGACAAACGGCAGAACCCGGACTAACAAGAGCTAGCCGACGTAGCTCAGCCGGAAGAGCAGCGCACTTGTAATGCGCAGGTCGTGGGTTCGAATCCCTCCGTCGGCTCCAC
>JAFGMY010000177.1 GCA_016927325.1 Actinomycetota bacterium
AAGGCGAAGAAATGACCGCCAGCGGTATCGTTATCCCGGATACCGCCAAGGAGAAGCCGCAAGAGGGCAAGGTGCTGGCAGTCGGTCCGGGGCGCTATGAGGAAGGAAAGCTGGTTCCTCTCGATGTAAAAGCGGGAGACATAGTTATTTATTCGAAGTATGGCGGAACAGAAATAAAGGTCAAGGGCCAGGAGTACCTCATACTCAGTGAGAGAGACATACTCGCGAAGAAAACCAAGAAAAAGAAGTAGCAGTTGGATCGAAAGGGGCATTAAAAATGGCTAAGATACTTGAATATGACGAGGAGGCAAGAAGGTCCCTTGAGGCCGGCGTAACGAAGCTCGCTGACGCTGTCCGGGTGACACTGGGTCCAAAGGGACGCAACGTAGTCCTCGAGAAAAAATTCGGTTCGCCGACCATTACCAATGATGGCGTGACTATAGCCAGGGAAATCGAGCTGGAAGATCCATATGAGAATATGGGGGCCCAGCTTGCCAAAGAAGTGGCGACGAAAACAAATGATGTAGCCGGAGACGGCACGACCACCGCGACAGTGCTGGCTCACGCAATGGTAAAAGAGGGTTTGAGGAACGTGGCGGCAGGCGCCAATCCAATGCAGATCCGCAGGGGCATCGACAAGGCCGTAGAGCAGGTGGTCGGTGACATAAAGAAGCGCGCCAAGGAAATCGAGACCAAGGAAGAGATCGCCCGTGTGGCGGCGATATCCGCGGACTCCGACGAGGTCGGAAATATCATAGCAGACTCCATGGAGAAGGTCGGCAAAGACGGTGTCATAACCGTTGAAGAGTCGCAGACGTTCGGTATGGAGTTCGACGTGGTCGAAGGTCTCCAGTTCGACAAGGGTTACCTGTCTCCATACATGGTGACCGATGCGGAAAGAATGGAAGCGGTGCTTGACGGGCCGTACATCCTGATAGCCAACCAGAAGATATCGGCGGTGGCGGACCTCCTGCCGATCCTCGAGAAGGTTATGCAGGCGGGAAAGCCGTTGCTGATAATCTCTGAGGATGTCGAGGGCGAAGCTCTCGCTACCCTGATCGTAAACAAGATCAGAGGCACGTTTACAAGCGTAGCCGTAAAGGCTCCCGGCTTCGGCGACCGCAGGAAAGCGATGCTCGAGGATATCGCGATTATTACCGGCGGCCAGATGATCTCCGAAGAGCTTGGAATGAAGCTTGAAAACGTTACCCTTGACATGCTGGGGCAAGCCCGCCAGGTCAAGGTGGCAAAGGAAAATACCATTGTTGTCGAAGGCAAAGGCACGGCCAAGAATGTTGAAGGCCGCATAAACCAGATTCGCGCCGAGATCGAGAAGTCCGATTCCGATTTCGACCGTGAGAAACTGCAGGAGAGACTTGCCAAGTTGTCCGGCGGCGTGGCTGTCATCAAGGTCGGCGCGGCGACGGAGGTTGAGCTCAAGGAGAAGAAGCACCGCATCGAGGACGCGCTTTCAGCCACCAAAGCGGCGGTTGAGGAAGGTATTGTGTCCGGCGGCGGTGTTGTGCTGATAAATAACGTTGCGGCAATAAAGCCCAAGGGACTTTCCGATGACGAGAAAACCGGTACGGAGATCGTCAAGAAGGCCCTGATCGAGCCGCTCAAGCAGATCGCGTCGAACGCCGGTCTCGAGGGCTCCGTTGTGGTAGAGAAAGTGAAGCAGTTGGATGAGGGCCATGGCCTGAATGCGCTTACGGGAGAATACGTGGACATGCTCGCGGCGGGAATTATAGACCCCGCGAAAGTTACGCGTTCAGCGGTTCAGAACGCGGCGAGCATCGCTGCCCTTCTTCTTACCACAGAGGCACTGATAGCCGATAAGCCCGAGGAAGAGGGCATGGGAATGCCTCCGGGTGGAATGGGCGGAATGGGCGGAATGCCTCCCATGTAGCCAATATGATCTTCAGGTGTCCCAGTGCTTTTGTTTTCACGAAGAGAAAATAATTGAACCGGCGCCTGTAAAAAACAAGAGAAACGCCTGCATTTCTGCAGGCGTTTTTTTTATGTCGTTCCGGCGGCATACATTCCGGTGTCCCATGTTTTTTGTAAAGCGTCAGCTTTATTAAAGACGGCACCGGTCAAACTTCCTTTGTGGTGCTAACCACAGTGCCAGCCTTCAGACTGGCACTGGTGTAATACTTGTGGCACCGGTCAAACTTTCAAAAACAATACAATTGGGAAAAGGTGCCCCTCGCTTAAAATATTTGATGAATCAGGTTCATGGTTGTCTGTCGCGGCGGGGGTGCCGCGATAAACCTGTTGATGTTTGGTAAAATCCTTTACCCCGTATGTTCTACATGGTTAAATACTTAAAATATTGCTCCCGGATAAGACCCTGTGGGAGGTATTAATGGAAATTGAAATAGGGCTGGGAAAGACAGGCAGGAGAGCCTACGGAATAGATGATATCGCGATAGTCCCTTCACGCAGGACGCGTGACCCTGAGGACATCGATATAAGCTGGCAGTGCGGTCCGTACAGTTTTGAGTTGCCGTTTCTGGGATCGGCGATGGATGGGGTAATCGATCCGAAGATGGCAATAAGTATCGGAAAGCTTGGCGGTGTGGGAGTGCTCAACCTGGAAGGAATTCAGACGAGATATGAGCATCCGGAGCCGGTTCTGGAAAGGATTGCCTCACTTCCCAAGGACAAAGCGACGCGAGGCATTCAGGAGATATACGAAGAGCCGGTGAAGCCCGAGCTCGTAAAAGAGAGAATAACCGAGATCAGAGAGTCGGGGGTCAGTGTCGCCGCTTCTATCACCCCTCAGAGGGTGGAGCAGTATTGCGGGGTCGCTCTTGAAGCCGGGCTTGATATCCTGGTCATCCAGGGTACGGTTGTCAGCGCCGAACATTTGAGCGCCAGACGAAACCCGCTTGATATGTATAAGTTTATCGAAGAACTTCCGGTGCCGGTCATTGTCGGAGGATGCGCCTCCTACCACACCGCATTGCATCTCATGCGAACCGGGGCCGTCGGTGTACTGATCGGGGTCGGGCCGGGATACGCCTGTACCACGAGGGGTGTTCTGGGGATCGGTGTCCCGCAGGCGACCGCGCTGGCGGACGCCGCGGCGGCCCGGTCGAGGATGCTGGAAGAGACGGGGCGCTACGTAAGCGTAATCGCCGACGGCGGTATAAGGACCGGGGGCGAAATAGCCAAATGCATAGCATGCGGGGCTGATGCGGTCATGATAGGTGCGCCCATAGCGAGGGCCAAAGAGGCGCCCGGACATGGTTTTCACTGGGGAATGGCCACTTTTCATCCGGAACTTCCAAGGGGCACACGGGTTGAGGTGGGAAGGGTGGCGACTATCGAGGAGATAGTGAAAGGCCCTGCCCATGAAAACGACGGTACCTTGAATCTCTTTGGGGCACTGCGCATGTCGATGGCAACATGCGGATACGAAACGATCAAGGAGTTTCAGCGTGCGGAGGTCATGGTAGCCCCGGCGCTCAAGACTGAAGGCAAGGCCATGCAGATAAACCAGGAAGTCGGAATGGGGAAGCATGGTGGCTGAGACCGGCGGGAGGCGTCGTATTAAATCATGATTACCGGCGAAAGACAGACCATACTCGTAGTTGATTGCGGCGCACAGTACGCGCAGCTCATTGCCAGGCGGGTGCGTGAATGCAAGGTATACAGCGAGATAGTCCCACACGATATTTCACTTGAAAAAATAAAAAGTAAAAAACCCGCGGGCCTGATTATCTCCGGGGGGCCGTCAAGCGTGTACGAGAAAGACGTTCCGCAGTGCGATCCGGGAATATTCGATTTCGGGGTTCCTGTTCTCGGCATATGCTATGGAATGCAGCTGATGGCCCAAAAGCTCGGCGGAACGATAGAGCGTACCGGTACGAGGGAATACGGGCGGGCCGACCTGGAGGTTGTCAAGGAAGGGGTCCTCCTGAACGACCTTCCGATTGAACAGGTGGTATGGATGAGCCATGGTGACAGGGTGGCCGCCGCGCCGTCAGGGTTTGACGTCACATCAAGGACGCATTCATCCCCCGTCGCTTCCATGGAGTTGCCCGGAGAAGGGCTTTTCGGTGTGCAGTTTCACCCGGAGGTCGCCCATACGCCGAACGGAATGAGCATCCTGAAGAATTTCCTTTACGACGCATGCGGCTGCTTTCCCACATGGACGATGTCTTCGGTAATAGAGGATTCTGTAACCGAGATCAGGGAAAGGGTAGGCGGCGAGAAGATAATATGCGGCTTGTCCGGGGGTGTTGATTCATCGGTGGCGGCTGTGCTTGTGCACAAGGCGTTGGGCGATCAGCTAACCTGCGTGTTTGTCGACCATGGCTTGCTCAGGCTGGGGGAGGCGGAGGAGGTCCTCGAAACATTTGGAAAGCATTTCAAGATGAATATTATCCATGAGAACGCTTCCACGCGTTTCCTGAAAAAGCTTGATGGCGTGGAGGACCCTGAGAGAAAGAGAAAAGTCATAGGGGAAGAGTTTATCAGGGTATTCGAGGAAGTCGCCGACAGGCTGAAAGACACCAAGTTTCTGGTCCAGGGCACTCTATATCCGGACATCATTGAGAGCGGTACCAGGGACGCCGCAAGGATCAAGTCTCATCACAATGTAGGAGGGCTTCCCGAGGATATGCAGTTTGAGCTGGTGGAGCCGCTCAGGGCACTCTTTAAAGACGAGGTCAGGGCGGTGGGTGAGGAACTGGGTTTGCCGGAAGAGATCGTATGGCGCCAGCCTTTCCCCGGTCCCGGGCTTGCCGTAAGAATAATAGGTGAAGTGAACTTTGAGCGTCTGGAGATTCTTCGCAGGGCTGACGCGATAGTGACCGAGGAGATAAAGCGTGCCGACCTTTACCGTGAGATATGGCAGTCATTCGCTGTTCTGCCCTGCATCAAGTCGGTTGGCGTGATGGGTGACTACAGGACATACGAATACCCGATAATACTGAGGGCTGTTAACAGTCTCGACGCTATGACCGCGGATTGGGCGAGGTTGCCGGACACGGTCCTGGAGAGGATTTCAAGCCGTATCATAAATGAAGTGGACGGTGTCAACCGGGTCGCATACGACATTTCCAGCAAGCCCCCAAGCACTATCGAATGGGAATAGCATTACGAGCAGTATCTTTTCTTACAGATTATGACCACAGACAAAACACAGTTTCTTGAACAGTTGAATCATGTGCAAAGGGAAGCCGCCGTTTATTCGGACGGCCCCTTGCTGATAATTGCCGGCGCCGGCAGCGGTAAGACGAGAGTCCTGACATACCGCGTCGCCTACCTGGTGAAATTTTGCGGGGTAAGCCCATGGGATGTGCTGGCGCTTACTTTTACCAACAAGGCTGCCGGTGAGATGAAGGACAGGATACAGGACCTTATCGGCATTCCTTCACGCGACATGATGATCGGAACATTCCACTCGATGTGTGCGAGAATCCTGAGGCGCGAAATCGAGGCCCTCGGCTATTCATCGAAGTTCTCCATTTACGATGAATCCGATGCCAACCGTCTGATCGCACAGTGTCTGGACGAAGAGGGCTTTGACAGGAGAACGTACCATCCAAGGGCGATAAAGGCGGCGATAAGCAGGGCTAAAAGCGAAATGGCCGATCCCGATACGCTGGGTGGACTTGCATCCAATATTACCGAGGAGATAACCGCCCAGGTTTACAGGCGGTATCAGGAGAGGCTCAGGGAAAACAGCGCGGTCGACTTCGACGACCTGCTGCTCCTGACCGTGAATATAATGGAACTATATCCTGATGTGCTTGAAAAATACCGGCAGCGGTTCAAGCATGTGCTGGTTGACGAGTACCAGGATACAAACGCCGTGCAGTATCACCTGGTCAAGCTGGTCGCGGAAAAACATGGAAACCTTACAGTGGTCGGGGACGACGACCAGGGGATCTATTCATGGCGGGGGGCGGACATTAGAAATATCCTCGAGTTCGAGCAGGACTTTCCGAAGGCCCATGTAATAAAGCTGGAGCAGAACTACCGCTCGACACAGACGATCTTGAGAGCGGCTAACGCGGTGATTATGCGGAACGCCGGGAGAAAAGAGAAGACGTTATGGACCGACAACCCTGAGGGTGAACTGGTTCGATGTTACCAGGCCGCCGACGAACACGGAGAAGCGGCGATGGTGGCTGTTGAAACCAGACGGCTGGTGGAGGAAGAGGAGAGGAGCTTCAGTGATACCGCGGTCTTTTACCGGACCCACGCCCAGTCGAGGGTTCTGGAGGAAGCGCTGATAAGGCTCGGGGTTCCATACCGCATATTCGGAGGGACGAGGTTCTATGAAAGGCAGGAGATCAAAGACATCGTCGCTTATCTCAGGGTGATCGCGAACCCGTCGGACGAAGTAAGCTTGAGGCGCATAATAAACGTCCCCACCAGGGGAATAGGGAAGACGACACTCGGTCATGTCGAACGGTATGCACGGGATTACGGCATCTCATTAATGAACGCATTAAGGGAAGTAAAAGAGATCCCCGGCCTCTCGGCCAGGGCTGTGGAAAGTGTCGGCGGGTTCCTGAAGATGATCGACGGCCTCGTTATGTTTATGGACGAGCACGATATAGAGGCACTGATTAAGGAAGTATGGGACAGATCCGGCTATATGCGGGAACTGGAAGCGGAGAGGACGCTTGAGGCGGATGCAAGGATAGAGAACCTGCAGGAGCTTCTGGGTGTTGTGGAGGACTTCAAGGTGGAGTACGGTTCGGTAAGCCTGGACGACTTCCTGGAAAGGGTCTCCCTTGTGGGCGATACCGACGAAATGGAGGAGGAGGGGGGGTATGTTTCCCTGATGTCGCTTCACAACGCGAAGGGCCTCGAGTTCCCGGTTGTGTTCATGACCGGTATGGAGGAGGGCATCTTTCCCCATATCAGGTCGATGGAAGACCCGACAGGGCTGGAGGAGGAAAGGCGTTTGTGTTACGTGGGGATGACGAGAGCTTGCGAAGCGCTTTATGTCTCTCACGCCGAGTGCCGTTCGCTCTGGGGAGGTGTATCCGCCAATCCCGTGTCGAGGTTTCTGACGGAACTTCCGGGTGAGTATCTGAAGGAGACGATCCCCGAGGAGGGCGTGGCGGTGGAGCCGGGAGAAGAACTCGACCTTGTGCCAGGGGACGTAGTCTCACATGCGAAATGGGGCCGCGGCACCGTCCTCGAATTAGTGGAAAAGGACAACGACAGCGAAGTGGTTGTGGAGTTTCCCGCTCTGGGAACCAAGAGGCTGCTTCTTTGTTACGCGCCGCTCAAGAAGCTGGAGAAGTAATCGGCTGACTTCTGTCCGGGGACCCCCGGAACCTTTCAGCTTCATGAACTGCCGCCTGAAGGGATTGTTGGAACGCTCTCCACTTCCAGTTTAAAAGGATCCACCAGTACAGGTTCGTTGACCAGCCATTTGCCGTCGATTTTCTTGAGCTTGACAATTGACGCGGCTGCCGGGAAGCCGGGTAGTTCCTTGAAATCGCTTAAGCTGATCGTCTCCTTCTGGCCGCCGATATCAATAGTTACTTTCAGGTTCGTGATCTCGACTTCCATCTCGTCGGATGCGTTGCTTAACTCCTTCAACTCGATATTACCGAAAGAAAATTTCATCATACCGCCGTACAATGAAATATAGCCGAGCGCTTCCTGCGAGGGTTGCATGTCGGGTGCGTGAAGCGAAGCGACTTTGCCGGCATCGCCGCTGCCTACGGCATTGAGATAATCGTCCAGCATTGCGCTCGCGTCATCCAGAGAGCTGGCCGGACGCAGGAAGGTAAGATAGGCGAAAACACTGCCCCCCAGCACGAGGACTCCTATCGTGAAAACAGCGATGAGGACGATCGCGGTTTTTCTGCCTTTACCGGCATCCATACCTGAACTGCCCGCGACAGTGGGCGCTCCCCACGTTCCCGGAGGAGGCGCGTAGGAGTGCCCGGGCGGCGGTGGAGAGCCGGGAGGCGCGAAACCCTGCTGTGGAGGAGGAAGTGTTCCAGGTGGAAGCTCCTGGGGGCCCTGGGTGTATGTGTTCTCGAACGGCGACTGAAAACCGCCGGGATCATCGAAATAACGGTCCTGCACGGCTGCCGGTACGCTTTCGTCCGGCCGGCCGGTAGGCTCAGTGCTGTTTTGGGCATCATTGTCCCAGGGTGACACAGACTGTTCCGCCCCGATATGAAGGCCGCAGTTCGGGCAGAAATCCCTTCCCTCGGGAACTTCGTTTCCGCATAGTTCACAGTTCACTGTAATCAACCTTCCCTGTCAATAGAATTGCCCACACGCTTTATTTCAAAGGTGTGCCTCGTGCGCTCTGCCCTGTCGGTACAATCGGCGTTAAATCCATTGATCGCCACATAAATACCTTTCAGTTTGAGTATCGGCCTGAGGTCCGCCTCACTTGAAAAACACCGGAAGCCGGAGTGGCCCGGCAGGCTGATCGGGAACCTCGAAAAAACCCATGGATTGACCGTAATCAAACCGAGCCGGCTCCCAGGTCGGAAAGCTTCCTTGGATTCCCTGTTTATGGGATACTTAGACGGTAAATATCGGTATCAGAGTGTGCTTGTGGGTGAAATAGAAAGAATTGACAGATTATATATATAAGTGCCGGGGCGATAGTAAGGAAGAAGCGATATCCGGCCGGTGGTTTCCGGCCGATCCGTCCTGATTGAAGTTTGTTGTCCTCTGTGATAGTTTGTTGAACCGGCTTGATTGGTTCTGACCTTTCTTGCAATCAGTCATTTATCCCAAGGAGATGTAATGGATTTTGAATTTACCGAAGAACTGAAAGCGTTTCAGATGACCGTCCGCAAATTTGCGGAAGAAGAACTGGCCGAGAGTGTTGAAGAGCTTGACGAGAAACATGAGTTCCCTTACGAGGAAGTCTCGAAGATGGCGGACCTGGGTTTGCTGGGCCTGCCGATACCCGAGGAGTACGGCGGTGAGGATGCAGGTTACCTGGCTTACGCCATAGGCGTGGAGGAAGTATCGCGAATCTCCGCTTCTCTGGGGATAACCATGGCGGCCCATACCACTCTCGGATGCATGCCCATTAAAGTGGCGGGCACCGAAGAACAGAAGAAGAAGTGGCTGCCCTCCCTTGCTCAGGGAAAGATGCTGGGATGTTTCGGGCTTACCGAACCGGATGCCGGATCTGACGCCGCGGGTGTGAAGACCAGAGCGGTGCTTGAAGGCGGCGAGTGGGTTATAAACGGGACAAAATGCTTCATTACCAACTCGGGAACCAGGATTTCCGGTCTGGTGAATGTCGCCGCGGTAACAGGCGAAAAGAACGGCCGTAAGGAGATAAGCAATATCGTGGTCCCTCATGGGACGCCGGGATTCGAAGTAGCCCCCGCATACAGGAAAATGGGATGGAACTCTTCCGATACCCACGAGCTTTCATTTCAAAACTGCAGGGTGCCGGAGGAAAATATACTGGGCAAGCCCGGAGACGGTTTGAAGAACTTTCTGATTACCCTTGATTACGGTCGTATTGGAGTGGCGGCGCAGTCGCTCGGCATCGCCCAGGCATGTCTCGAAGCGTCGGTTGAGTATGCAAAGACAAGAGTGCAGTTTGGCAAACCTATCGGAAAATACCAGGGGATCAGCTTCAAATGCGCGGATATGGATATGGAAGTGGAGCTTTCGAGGACGGCTGTCTACAAAGCGGCATGGCTTGCCGATCAAGGCCGTGATTTCAGCAGGGAGGCTGCAATTGCAAAGCTTTACGCTTCAGAAACCGCTATGCGTGCTGCGAGCAATGCGGTTCAGATTCACGGCGGATACGGATATATAGAGGATTATAACGTATGCCGCTTCTTCAGGGACGCAAAGATACTTGAAATAGGAGAAGGAACATCGGAGATCCAGCGTATCGTGCTTGCAAGACGGCTGGGCTTATAAAGAGATAATCAATAGTTTAGGAGGTAGATCAACTTGAGTGAATCAGTAATAGTCGGAATGGCAAGGACTCCGTTCGGGCGCATGAACGGCGTACTTGCTTCGGTGAGCGCAGTTGAGCTCGGTACAATCGTAATCAAGGAAGCACTGAAGCGCGCGAATTTGACCGGTGACAAGGTCGATTATGTAATCATGGGACAGGTTGTCCAGGGTGGTTCGGGGCAGAACCCCGCACGCCAGGCGGCCATCAAGGCGGGAATACCCGTGGAGGTTCCCGGTCAGACAATCAACAAAGTCTGTCCGTCGAGCCTTACGGCAATAATTGATGGCGACCGGATGATCCGCGCCGGTGACGCGGATATCGTTGTTACCGGTGGAATGGAAAACATGAGCCAGGGTTGCTACTACGTAACCAAAGGACGCCAGGGATACAGGATGGGTGACGGTACTCTAAAGGATGGCATGATTCTTGATGCTCTCTGGGATGCCCAGAACGACTGGCATATGGGCGTCGGCACCGATACTGTCGCCGAGGAGTTTGGGACAAAACGTGAGGACCAGGATTTATGGGCGGCAAGGAGCCACCAGAGAGCTGCAACCGCGCAGGAGGCCGGGAAGCTGGCGGAGGAGATAGTCCCGGTGGAGATTAAGACCAGGAAGGGGACTACGGTTGTCGACAAGGACGAGCATATACGGCCTGACAGCACTGTCGAGATAATGGCAAAGCTGAAGCCTGCGTTCCGCAAGGAGGAAGAAGGCGGCACTGTTACGGCGGGCAACGCTTCGGGAATCAACGACGGAGCTGTTTGTGTTATTCTTGCTTCACGTGAGAAGGCGGAAGAGCTTGGCTTGCCGATTCTTGCTACTGTCGTAACTTACGGGCAGGTGGCGGAGAGAGCCGCATACATGGCTACCGTGCCGGCAAATTCGACCCTGCAGGCTCTCGAAAAGATCGGCAAGACTGTAGACGACATCGACGTGCTGGAGATTAACGAAGCTTTCGGTGCGGTTTGCTGGCATTCAACGACAATGCTCGGCCTCGACCCGAATACAGCGGATAACATTAACGTAAACGGCGGAGCGATATCGCTTGGACACCCGGTCGGGGCAAGCGGCGGCAGGATAACGATGGCTCTCGTAAATGAACTGAGG